>JAJZEB010000071.1 GCA_021805805.1 Pseudomonadota bacterium
CTCGTCATGTACCTGGGTCGCTGCGTCGAACACGGGCCCGCCGCCATCGTGCTCGACACACCGCTTCACCCCTACACCCGCGCGCTGGTCGACGCGACGCCGCGGCTCGGCCGCGCGCTCGCGCCCACTGCGCTGCGCGGCGAACCGCCGTCGCCGCTGGCGCCGCCGTGCGGCTGCGCGTTCCACCCTCGCTGCCCGCTGGCGCAGCCGCGCTGCCGCGCCGAGATACCGCAGCTGCGCACGGTCGCGGGCCGTATGGTCGCATGCCACCGCGCCGACGATGTCGCGCGCGGCGCGATCGGCTGACGCGCCCCAGGCGCTTCGCGCCGCACGTGCATGCGGCGCGTCAGGCGCGCAAGAGCGCAGCCGTCTTGCGCAACGCGTCGGCGCCGCGCGCGCGCAGCGCGCGCCGCAGCGCATCGGACTGCGCATCGTCGCCCAGCGCATCGTGCAGGCGCTGGGTGTCGTGCCAGGCACCGAGCAGATCCTGCAACTGTTCGCAGCGCCGGCCCAGCGCGGCGTGGGCGCGCGGCTGTGGGCCCAGCGCACCGAATCGCTCGCAAGCCAGCCGAAGCCGCTTGCAGCGGATGCGCAGCGCGTGCAAGGCACGCACCGCGTTCGCCGCTGGCGCAAAGTCGCCGCGGCCGAGCACGCGGCGCGCGTCGCGCTGCGCCCGGCGCCAGGCACGGGTTTCGCGCTGCAGCACCCGCCGCGCGACACCACGCGCGCTGCCGTCGAACGCACCGCGTTCGGCCCAGCGCGCCAGCGCCAGCAGCAACCGCGCGAAGCGCGCACCACCCAGATGCGCGATCAGCGCGGCACGCCACGCGCCGCGCTGCTGCTGCGCGCGCTGCAGCAGCGCGCTCGGCGCGCCCAGCTCGTGCAGCCACTGCAGCGCGACATCGCCGTCGCGCAGCGGCGCGGCCACCTGCATGGTCCAGCGCAACTCGGCGTCGAACCAGTCCAGCGTGCGTTGCGGCGCGTGGCCGCGCAGCCAGCGCAGCACGCTGCGCAGACGCCGCAGCACCACGCGCAACTGGTGCACGTCGTGCACCGCGTCGGACGTCTCGGCGCCGCGCACACGCTCGGCCCACAGCGCCAGCGCGGCTGCAGCGCTGCCCAGCCAGGGCCGCATCGCGTCGGCCAGGGTCGCCTCGGGCGCCACGGCCTGCGCGTCGAGCACCGGTTGCGGCCGCACGCCAGCGGCCAGCGCCGCTGCGCGCTGCGCCTTGTTCAACGGCCCTGGCGGCAGCGCGATGTCCTGCGCCAGCGCCCACGCCAGCTCCCAGCAGGCATCGAAATCGCCGTCGAGCAGTTCGAGTTCGACTTCGCACAGCGGCGCCTCGCGCAAGCCGCCGCCGACCCAGGCCTGGCAACTGCCGCGGTCCAGCGCCAGCTCGATCGCGCTGCCCTGCCAGCGCAGCTGCCAGGCGCGGCGCTCGAACGCGGTGCCGAAGCGCGCCCGCAACCCGGCGTGCAATGCCTGCACGTCGAGCCCGAGGGCTTGCAGCGGGGTCTCGCGCAGCGCGCGCCGGAGGTCGGCCAGCGTCGGCGTGTCGCCGCTGCTGCGCCACTCCCACTCGCCGCGGGCGTGACCGAATCCGCTCGAGGCGGTCTTCAGCGTGAACCAGCACCCGCCGCCGTCGTCGCGCAGACGCAGCGCGATTCCCGCAGCCGCCAGCCGGCCGTCGTCGAAGTCGTAATAGCGGCTGCGCAGCCAGCGCTGCGTCGGCGGCGCTTCGGCCAGCAACGCCAGCAGCGGATGCGCGCACAGTGCCCCGACTGCGTCGGGCGCGATCGCCAGCTTGATCTCCCGCTCCACTGCCATCGTCGTCCACCCGCGTGCGCTGCCCCAGAGCCGATTGTCGCCGAGCGCGCGGCGCCGGCGACTTGCGCTGGCGCAAGCCCTGCGCCGGCGGCGCCGCCAGCCCTACATGCCGACGTAGTTCGGGCCGCCGCCGCCTTCTGGAGCAACCCAGACGATGTTTTGCGTCGGGTCCTTGATGTCGCAGGTCTTGCAATGCACGCAATTCTGCGCGTTGATCTGCAAGCGCTTGGCGCCGTCGTCGGAGTCGACGAACTCGTACACGCCGGCCGGACAATAGCGCTGCTCCGGCCCGGCAAAGCGCGCCAGATTGATTCCGACCGGAACCGACGCGTCCTTCAACGTCAGGTGCGGCGGCTGGTTCTCCTCGTGGTTGGTGTTGCTGATGAACACCGACGACAGCCGGTCGAAGCTGACCTGGCCGTCGGGCTTCGGGTAGTCGATGCGCGGCATGTCGCTTGCCGGGCGCAGCATCGCGTGATCGGGCTTGTCGCGGTGGATCGTCCATGGCATGCGCCCCTTGAGCAGCCATTGCTCGATTCCGGTCATCAGGGTTCCGATCAGCCGCCCTTTCTTGAACCACTGCTTGAAGTTGCGCGCCCGCTTGAGCTCGGCGTGCAGCCACGATGCCTCGAACGCGCGCGGGTAGGCGTCGGGCGCATCGCCGCTGCGACCCGCCGCCAGCGCGTCGGCAATCGCCTCGGCCGCCAGCATGCCGCTTTTCAGCGCGGCGTGGCTTCCCTTGATGCGCGAGGCGTTGAGGAAGCCGGCCTCGCAACCGACCAGGCACCCCCCCGGGAACACCAGCTTGGGCAACGCCAGCAGGCCTCCGGCGGTCAGCGCGCGCGCGCCATACCCGAGGCGCTTGCCGCCGGCCAGGATGGGACGGATCGCCGGATGCGTCTTGAAACGCTGGAACTCCTCGAACGGGCTCAGCCACGGATTGCGGTAATCGAGGCCGACGACGAAG
Organism: Pseudomonadota bacterium; assembly: GCA_021805805.1. Taxonomy (GTDB): domain Bacteria; phylum Pseudomonadota; class Gammaproteobacteria; order Burkholderiales; family Burkholderiaceae_C; genus Thiomonas_A. Next base: position 2,796 of record JAJZEB010000071.1, read on the forward strand.
CCGATCGCGACCTTGTTGTCCTCCAGGTGGTAGAGGAACGAGCCGCCGTAGGTCGCGCCGTCGAGCGGCCAGCCGGCGGTATGCACGACCCGCCCGGGATGGGCTTGCGCCGGATCGACTTCCCACAGCTCCTTCAGGCCGATGGCGTAGCTCTGCGGATCGCGCCCTTCGTCGAGCTTGTAGCGCGCAATCAGCTGGCGCCCGAGCTGGCCGCGCGCGCCTTCGGCGAACACGGTGTAGCGCGCACGCAGCTCCATGCCGAGCTGGAAGTTCGGCCCCGCGGTGCCGTCGCGCTGCAGCCCCATGTCGCCGGTGGCCACGCCGCGCACCACGCCGGAGTCGTCGATCAGCAGCTCGGCCGCGGCGAATCCGGGGAAGATCTCCACCCCCAGCGCCTCGGCCTGCTGCGCCAGCCAGCGCACGACATTGCCCAGGCTGATCACATAGTTGCCGTGGTTGCGGAAGCAGTCGGGCTGCAGCGAAGCCGGCACAGCGCGCGCGCCGCGCGCGCTGAGGAACAGGAACTGGTCCTCGGTCACCTCCTGCAGCAGCGGCGCGCCCTGCGCCTTCCAGTCGGGCAACAGCTCGTCGAGCGCGCGCGGATCCATGATCGCGCCCGACAGGATGTGCGCACCGGGCTCCGAGCCCTTTTCGAGCACGCAGACCGATATTTCGCGCTGCCGCTCGGCCGCCAGCTGCTTGAGCCGGATCGCCGTGGCCAGCCCGGCCGGGCCGGCGCCGACGACGACCACGTCGTATTCCATGGCCTCGCGGGGCCCGTATTGTTCGAGAAGGTTCTGCGCGGTCATCGCGTTCTCCGTCCGTGAGCGTTGCCGCGCATTGTATCGGCGAGTTGCGATAAAAGTGAACGGTCGTTCGTTTCCCCCGATACCAAGGCTGCGCGCGCGGTCAAGCCACGCGCTGGCCTGCGCGCAGCACGACGACTTCGCCCTCGCCCAGCGCCTGCCAGTCGCCCGCGCCCAGCGGCACGCTGGCGATCATCGCCAGCGCATGCGGCTGCGGCGCGTGCGCATGCAGCGCCATGCCGTCGACTGCGTGGGCATGGCCGTGCGCGGACGCGCGCACGAGCAGGTGCAATCCCGGCGCACGCACCTGGCCATCGGCCTGACGCCGGCGATGGGCATGCGCGAACAGCAGTTCGCCGTCGCTGTACAGGAAATTGGCCGGGCCGAAATCGCGCAGCCGCGCGGCAAAGGCGGCGACCGCATCGCGCCGGGCCTGCACGCCCGGGGGCTGCCCCGCGTGACGCCACAGCGGCGCCAGCGCGCGCAGCAACTGACAGAATGCGTGCTCGGAATCGGTCTGCCCGAGCGGGTTCGCGCAACCCGGGCCCAGCGGCCACTGGGCACGCAGTTCCGGCATGTCGCCGTTGTGCGCGAACACGTGCCGGCGTGCAGCCATTTCGTGCGAGAACGGCTGGGTGTTGACCAGGCTGACCGGCCCCTGCGACGCGCGCCGCACGTGCGCCAGCACCAGCGGGCTGTGGAAATCGTGATGCTCGAGCACCTGCACGAAGGCGCTGCGCGTGGCCGCGATCGGCTCGCGCAGCACGTGCGCATCGAGTCCGTCGTAATACGCCGCGCCCCAGCCGTCCGGGTTGCCTCCGTCGCGCGGCGCACCGTGGGTGGCGAACTCGGCGAAGCGCAACCGCACCCGGGCGCTGCGTTCACTGCTGACCGCGAACAGCTCGCACATCGGTCTTCTCCTCGCAAAGGCGCGTCGCATCGGCGCGTCACCCGATCGATCCTATCCGCGCATCCTCCGGCAAACTGCATCAAAATGTGGGTTTTCAACGTTCACAACGATGTACGCCTTCCCGCAATTGCGCTGGGACCCGACCATGGCGACGGGTTTCGCCGAAGCGGACGCCCAGCACCAGCGGCTGTTCGCGATGTTCAACGCCGCGGCGCGGTCGCAGGCCGACGGCGGCACGCACGACGCCACCGAGGCGCTGCTTGCCGAACTGCTGGATTACACCAGGGAGCATTTTCGCGCCGAGACCGATCTGATGCGGCAATGGCCGGTCGATGCCGGGCGCCGGGCCCGGCACCTGGCCGCGCACCAGCGCTTTTCCAGCTTCGTCGCGCAGGCCTGCGACATCGCCCGCGAGCAGCCCGACGATCTCATGCCCGACCTGCTCGGCTACCTTGCGCAGTGGCTGCTGCACCACGTGGCCACCGTCGACCGCCAGCTCGCAGACGAGATCCACGCGCTTGCCGCGGGCGAACCGCCGCCCGACCGCGGCGACGAGGCCGATGCGGCGGCTCCAGCGCGCCTGGCCGACGCCGTGGAACAGCTCACCGACACTCTGGTGCAGCGCAGCTTCACGCTGCTGCGCCAGCGCCAGCAGCTGACCAATCTCGAACGCCTGTACCGCGCGCTGCTGCATTCGAGCGACGTGCTGATTCAGTCGCGCAGCGAGCGCGACATGCTCGACGGTCTGTGCAGCAAGATTGTCGAGCAGACTCCGTTCCATGCGGCGTGGATCGGGCACCCGGCAGACGACACGGGGATGTTCGACGTGCTGGCCAAGTTCGGTGCGGGAACCGGCCAGGTCGACGCCGCACGCCCCCGGCTGACTCCCGACTACCGGTCCTCGATGACCGTGCGGGCGTGGACCGGACAGGAATTGCTGTACAGCAACGACACCCTGGCCGACGCGCAGCTGGCACCGTGGCACGCCGGGCTGGCGCTGCACTGCTGGCGCAGCGCGCTGGCCGTACCGATCCGGCGCGACGGCCGCATCTGGGCGGTGCTGACGCTGGCCTCGCCGCGGCGACACGCGTTCGACGAGGCCACTGTCGAGGTGTGCAGGCGCATCGCCGCGGTGCTCGGCCATGGCCTGGACGAACTCGACCTGAAGGCACGCATCCAGTCGCTGCAAAGCAGCGAGGCCGCCCTGGCGCGCACCGACCTGCTGACCGGGCTGCCGAACCGGCTTGCGCTCGACGAATACGTGCAGCAGGCGATCCATCGCGCGCAGCGCAACGCCTCGCCGCTGTGCATCGGGCTGCTCGACCTCGACGATTTCAAGCTCGTCAACGATCAGCACGGCCACGACGCAGGCGACGCTTTGCTGCGCGCCTTCGGCGCGCGCGTGCGCGAAACCCTGCGCGCCAGTGACTTCTGCGCCCGCCTCGGCGGCGACGAATTCGTCGTCGTGTTCGATGGCCTCAGCGCTCCGACGCAAATCGAAGCCGCGCTCCAGCACCTGCACGGCACGGTCGAGCAGCCTTTCGCGCTGGGCGACGCGCGGTCCGCCATGGTGGGCCTGACCGCGGGCGTGGCGTGCTTCCCCGGCGACGGAGCGAACCCACGCGACCTGCTGCGCGCGGCCGACGCGGCGATGTACCAGGCCAAGCTGCGCAAGCGCGGGCGCAGTGCGTGGTGGCGGTTCGCTTCCAGCGCGGCGCCGGCGGACTGAGCCGTGGCGCCTTGGGCGCGGCCGCGCAACGTGTTCATTTTGACTTGGATCATTCGATCTAGAAATTACGCCCGGAAGCATCGGCGCGACCGCTTCGCGGTGTTCGAATAGCAGCGCAAACGTCCACCGGGACGCGCCTTTGCCGCCTGGGCGGCACGAACATCATTGAAGACCGCTTCATCCATTCGCTGCTTCGGGCCGTTCGTCAGGGCACTGGCGCCGGCCGCGCTGATCGCGTTGACGCTGGCCGGATTCGTCCGCGTGCGCGAGCAGCACGACGCCGATGACGCGTTCCGCGACGCGGCTGCACAGCGCCTCGCGCAAGTCAGCGACAGGGTGCACGCCGCGGTCGACGGCCTGCGCGCGCTTGGCGGCTATTTCGACGCCAGCGGCCACGTCGCCGCGGCGCAGTTCACGCGTCTGAGCGCGCCGCTGCTCGCCCAGGGCGTTCCGATCCAGGCCCTGGAATGGGTTCCGCGCGTCACCGCCGAGCAACGCCCGGGTTATGTCGCGGCCGCGCGAACGCGCGGCCTGGCGCAGTTCGAATTCACCGCGCGCGATCTGCGTGGCCAGCTGGTTCGCGAAACCGCGCGCCCGGTCTACTACCCGGTCTATTACGTCAACCCATTGGCCGGCAACCGCAAGGCGATCGGATTCGACCTTGCGTCCAAACCCGACCGGTACGCCGCGCTGCAGCGCGCGATGCGCAGCGGCCGCATGGCCGCCACCGGGCGCATCACCCTGGTGCAGGAAACGGCGAACGAGTACGGTTTCCTCGTCTTCCGGCCGGTCTACGCCGGCGGCACGGCGCCGTCGAGCACGGCGGAGCGCGCAGCCGCGCTGACAGGCTTCGTCCTCGGCGTGTTCCGCGTCGGCGACCTCATCGGCGAAGCGCCGGGCGCCGGCGCATCGCGCATTGCGCTGCAGCTGTACGACGACGACGCGCCGCCGGAGCAGCGCCTGCTCTACCCGAAGGGCGCTGCGCCGTGGACGGCGACGCACGCGCCGAATGCGCGCAGCAAGACGCAGGCGCTGCGCATCGGCGGGCGCCACTGGACCGTCGTCGCCCGCCCGGCGCCGGGCGCCTTCGTGCCGAATCGCACCGCCAGCAGCGCGGTGCTCGCGCTCGGCCTGCTCGCGTCGTTGCTGTGGGCGTTCTACGTGCGCCTGCGGGCGTCGCGGATGGCGGCAATCGAGCAGGCGGTGATCGAGCGCACGCGCGACCTGGAGGAGCAGCGCGGCTTCAGCGCGGCGATTTTCGACTCGCTGGGCGGAATCGGACTCGTGCTCGACCGCGAAGGCGCCATCGTGCGCTTCAACCGCGCCGCCGAAGCCTTCACCGGCTACACCGAGGCCGAGGTCGAGGGTCGCCCGATGTTCTGGACCACCTTCGTTCCGCCCGACGAGCGAGCCGCCGTCACGCGCGTGCATGCCGACTTCAAGCTCGCGCACGTGCCGCGGCAGGTCGAGAACCACTGGGTCAACCGCGCTGGCGAGACGCGACTGTTCGCGTGGACCAACACCGCGATCGACGATGGCCGCGGCGCGCCGCTGTACCTGGTCACGATGGGGCGCGACATCACCGAAAGCCGGCAGGTGCAGCGCCAGCTCGAACTCGAGCGGGTGCGCTACCGCTCGATTCTGCAGACGGCCAGCGACGGAATCCATATCCTGGATCGCGACGGATTGCTGGTCGAGGCCAACGATGCCTTCCTTGCCATGCTCGGCTACGACTCCGGCGACGTCGGCCGGCGCAGCGTGTTCGACTGGGATTGCGGCAGCACGCCAGCGCAGCTCGAAGGCAAGCTCGAGGCGCTGCTGCAAAGCGACCAGAGCCAGTTGTTCGAGACCCGTCACCGCCACCGCGACGGCCGCGTGCTGGATGTCGAGATCAGCGCGCGCCGCGTGCGCATCGACGGCGCGCTCTATCTGTACGGTGCATCGCGCGACATCGCGGCGCGCAAGCGGGTGCAGGCCGCACTGGCTGCCAGCGAACAGCGCTACCGCCAATTCTTCGAGAACAACACGGCCGTCAAGCTGATCATCGACGCTGAAACCGGCCAGATCGTCGACGCCAATTCGACCGCAGTGGCGTTCTACGGCTACGCCCGCGCGCGGCTGCTCGCCATGCACATCGTCGAGATCAACTGCCTGGCGCCCGACGAGCTTGCGCACGAACTCGCCTGCGCCCGCGAGGAACGTCGGCTGCACTTCAATTTCCGCCACCGCCTCGCGTCGGGCCAGGTGCGCGACGTCGAGGTCTACACCGGGCCGACGCTGAGCGACGGGCGCAAGCTGCTGTATTCGATCGTGCACGACGTCACCGAGCGGCACGCCGCGATTCAATTGCGCAACGCGCTGCTCGAGAACACCACTTCGGGAATCCTGATCGCGCGCCGACGCACCGTGATCGAGGTCAACGGCGCGATGCTGCAGATGCTCGGCGTTGCGCGAAGCGCCTGCGTCGGACGTTCGGCGCGCGCGCTCTACCCGGACGACGAGGCATTCATGCAAGTCGGTGTCGCGTACGACGCGCTGCACGCGCACGGCACGGCCAGCGTGCGCAATGTCCGCATCGCCGGCGCCGATGCACGCGTGCTGCTGTGCGACCTGCGCGGACGCCTGCTGCCCGATGGCGAGACCTCGGTGTGGACCTTTTCCGACGTCACCGAACGCGAGGACCAGGCGCATCGCGTGCAGCGCGCCCAGGGCGTGTATCGGGCCCTGGTCGCGGCGACGCAGTCGCTGCTGCACAGCTCGACCGAGCAGGGCATGATCGCCCGCCTGTGCCAGAGCCTGGTGGCAGGCACGGAGTTCACCTCGGTGTGGCTCGGCCATCCCGACGACGGCGGCGTTTTCCGCGTCGTCGGTCGCGCCAGTGCCACCGAGCAGGATCTATCGTTCCTCGACACCCTGCAGGTGCGCGTCGACGACCCGGGCGCGGCGATCGCCCAGGCGTGGCGGGCGCGCGGCGTCGCGGTCTACCAGGACAATGTGGCGCAGCAGGCGGGCGCGACGTATGCGCCCGATCTGCGGCAACTGCGCTGGGCCGCGACCTTGGCCGCGGTGGTCCGCCGCGGCGGCCAGCCATGGGGCGTGCTGGTGTACCTTGCCGAGCAGGTCGGATGGTTCGACGACACCACCCGGCAGGCCTGCGAGCAGGTCGCGGCACTGCTCGGACATGGCCTCGACGAACTCGACCACAAGGCCGCCATGGCCGCGCTGCAGCAACACGAAAGCCGGCGCGCGCGAACCGACGCGCTGACCGGGCTGCCCAATCGCCTGGCGCTCGGCGAGCACCTTCCGGGCGCGCTTGCGCGCGCGCAGCGGCACCGCTCCATGGTCGCCGTCGGGGTGCTCGATCTCGACGATTTCAAGCCGGTCAACGATCGTTACGGCCATGCGGCCGGCGATGATCTGCTCAGGCAGCTGGCCGGCGCGCTGCGCGCGCGGCTGCGCGCGCCCGACTACCTGGCGCGCATCGGCGGCGATGAGTTCGTCGTGCTGTTCGAGGACATCGGCGCGCGGCACCCGCTCAGCGAGCTGCTGGCGGCGCTCGAGCGCCTGCACAGCGCAGTCGAGGTGGGTTACGCGGTCGGCGACGGACACACGGTACGGGTCGGCATGACCATGGGCCTGGCGCTGTACCCGCACCATGCCGACGAAGCCGACGCGCTGCTGCGCCTGGCCGACGCCGCGCTGTACAGCGGCAAGGCGCGCAAGCTCGACCGCGACCAGTGGTGGACATTCGCGCCACAAGCCGGCGCTGCGGTCGAAACCGGCCAGCGCCCGCTCGACGTCGACCCGTTCGGCGCCGAAGCGCAGGCCCTGCTCGGCGGGCTGGACGCGGCCACGCTCGAAGTCGTGGCCACCCGCTTCACCGAGCTGTTCTACACCGACCTGACGGCCACTGCCGATCTGGCGCCGATCCTGCAAAGCCTGGGCGACGACGAATTCTCCCGTCTGAAGCAGTCGCAGGGCAGGCACCTGCGCCTGCTGCTGCAAGCGCAGGCCACGCAACAGCAGATCGAGCAGCGCGCGCGCGAACTCGGAGCCATCCATGCCTTGGTCGGTGTGTCGAGCGCGCGCATGGAGAAGAGTTTCGCGTTGTACGAGGACCTGTTGCGCACCGAGTTCGAACGCGCCGCGGTATCGACGCGCGAACGCTACCGCATGCTGCGCGTGACCACCGCCCGACTGCGCCTCGACCTGCTCGCCCAGCTCGACGCCATCGATCGCACCACGCGCCGCTATGCCGAAGTGCTGGGCACGCCGGTGTCCAGCGGCGCGCGCTGGGTCGACGTGCTGCCGGCCATCGTCGAGAGGCTCGGTGCGCTGCCAGGCATGCGCTGCGCGGTCGTCTTTCGGCCCGACGAACACGGCGCGCTGGTCGACGCCATGGCCGCCGGCTCCGGCGCGGCCGCGCTGACCGAAGGCCTGCGCGCGCGCCAGCTCCGCCCCAGCTTGACGCCGACTTCGGCGGGCGCCTTCGGACCGCTCGCCACGGCCTGGTTCAGCCAGACCGTGCAGGTGGTCGACAGCTGCCAGCGCGACGCGCGGCTGGAACGCTGGCGGCCGCTGGCCGATGCGGTCGGCTGGCGCAGCGCCGCGCTGTTGCCGCTGAGCGCCGGCGACCAGCCCGAAAGCGTGCTTGCGCTGCTGGGCGCCTATCCGCGGCAGTTCTCGTCCGACTGGGCGCAATCGTGGCTCGGCGCGCTGCACCACCGGCTCAATGCCCTGTTCGCCAGCACCGCACGCGGCTACCAGCCCATCGATGCGGCGCGCATGCACCGCTACCGTGAACTGCTCTACGGCGGCGGCTTGCGCGTCTGGATGCAACCGATCGTCGATCTGCAAAGCGGTACGGTGGTCAAGGCCGAAGCGCTGGCGCGCCTGCAATCGGCCGACGGCGAGGTGCACGCACCGGCTGCGTTTCTGCCCGCGTTCGGCGAACAGCAGCTCCAGGCGCTGTTCCTGCAAGGGCTCGAGCAAGCGCTCGACTGGCTGCACCGCTGGCGCGAGGCCGGGCTGGCGATCGACATATCGGTCAACCTGCCGCCGTCGACCCTGCTGCACCCCGACTGCGCGTCGTGGGTCGAGGGTGCGCTGCGCGAGGCGCGCGTGGCACCGCAGCATCTGACGCTGGAAATCCTGGAGAGCGAGAACCTCGACCATGCACGCGCCGACGAGGCCATTCATGCGCTCAGCCGACTTGGCGTGCATATCGCGCTCGACGATCTGGGCGCCGGCTACAGCAGCCTGACGCGGCTGGCGTCGCTACCGATCGACACCGTCAAGATCGACCAGGCGCTGGTCCGCGAACTGCCGAAGGACCCGTTGCGCACCGTTCGCCTGCTCAGCACCTTGCTGCGCATCGGCCGCGAGTTCGCGCCGATCACCGTCGTCGAGGGACTCGAGGACGCCGGCCACATTGAAACCACGCGGATGCTCGGCGCGCGCTACGGCCAGGGCTACGGCCTGGCACGGCCGATGCCGGCCGAAACGTTCGCGCCGTGGGCCGCCAGGCGCCCGGTCACGCCGGCCGACGACACCGCGTTGCATGGCTGGCTCGGCGCGCTCGCCCACCATTGGCGCCTCGAGCACGACCGCGAGCAGCATGCGCTGCGCACCGGTGCGCTTGCGACGTGTCCGCTGACCCACCTGCTGCGTGCCCGCGGCGTCGACGATGACGACGTGCTGCGTTGGCACGCCCAATTCCACGAACTGCAGCCCGGCGGCGCGCGCGACGCGGCGGCGCAGGCGCTGCTGCAATGGCTGGCCGCTGCCACGCAGCACGCGCTTCAGTCCTGACGATCCCGGCTGCGCACGCTGCGTTCGCCAGGCGGCTACAACGCCAAGGTCCGCGCCGAAACCGATACCGTCGCCGGCAACCTGAAGAAAACCGGACTGTCTTTGCAGGCGCTGCGGGACTGAAGCGCTTGCTTGCGGCGCGCGCTCAGCGCTCAGCGCTCGGCGCTCGGCGATGCATGCGTGCCGGGCTGCTTGAACAAGCGCACGGCGTTGCGCCCGGCATCCTTGGCCTGGTAGAGGGCAATGTCAGCCTCCTTGAGCAAGGCTTCGGCCGAACGCTCGAGCCCGCGGAACAAAGTCACGCCGATGCTTGCCGAACGGCCATATTCCGCCTCGCGCGAGCCCAGCCGGTATGGGCGCGCGAGTTCATGCCGGATTTTTTCGGCCACCGCCTCGGCGTTCATCGCCGCGGCCTCGGCGTGTTCGCCGAGTTCGACCAGCACCACGACGTACTCGTCGCCGCCGAGGCGGGCAACCGTGTCGTCCGGGCGTACGCATGCGCTGATGCGCCGCGCCGCCTCGATGAGCAGGCTGTCCCCGGCGTCGTGACCTTCGGTGTCGTTGATCGACTTGAACTGATCGACGTCGAGAATGAGCAAGGCGCCATGGTCGCCGCGTCGCGCGCCGACGTGCATGACCTGGCCCAGACGTTCCATCAGAAGCCGTCGGTTCGGCAACCCGGTCAGAGTGTCGAAATAGGCCAGGCTCCGGATCGCATCCTCGGCATCGCGACGCTCGGTGATGTCGAATGCCGAGCCCAGCCCCAGGGGGCGGCCGTCGACGACGACACGGGCCCCGTGAAACAGGATCCAGCGCACTGCCCCCGACTTGGTCACGATGCGATATTCATACTGACTGAACGCTTCCTGGCCGCCGATACGATCCTGGCCACGCTTGCGCGCATTCTCGCGGTCGCCCGGATGAATGATGGCCGCGAACGGCATGTTCCTGAGCTCGGCCAACGAATATCCGCACAGGCGCTCGCCTGCCGGGTTCATGTACTCAATGCAGTCACGGTACGTGAAAATCGCAACGCTGGTGCTTTCGGCAAGTGTCCGGAACAGACGCTCGCTGCTCTCGAGGCGGTCCGCCAGGCTGATCGAACGCTGGATGGTCGTGTGGTAATAGCGAGTGCTGCGCGCCAGCGACAGGCCCAACAGGCCCGCGAGCAAGGCAAGCGCCCAGTCGATGGGACCGTGCGCGTCGACCAGCGCCGTCACGACGATGGCCGAGGTGATCGGCAACGCGTAGGCCAGGTAGGCTGCCGGGATCGCCGACAACATAGGCGACGCCCCGCCGATCATTCCCGCGGCGACCAGCGCGACGAGCATCCGCGCAGCCCCAGTGCTCGCGCCGACCATCAACGCGCTGGTGCCGATCCCCCAGCTCACGCCACCGAGCAGCGAGCCGAAAATCGCGGATCGCTGCCACCGGCGCAAGTCCTCCGCCCCGGCCGCGCGGCAGGCACGAAAGCGCTGCGCCATGACATAGCGCAGCAGCGATACGGCCGACGCCGCGCCCAGCCAGGCCAGGGCCCAGCCCGGCGGGTGCGCGTGACCGACTGTCAGCACCAGGATGGCTGCGGTGACGACGCTGGCGAGTTGGCCTGCCCCGGTATTGCGGAACAGCAATTCGGTCGTCTGCACCTCGAGTGCGTCATGTTTCATGGCATGGCGGTGCATGCGGTTGCGGCTTCGCGGACCGCTTATCGCGTCGAGCGTCGCGCAGCGATCCGGGCGAGCGAGACCCCGACCGCCGACGACGGCTCGCCAAAGCTCGACGATGCGACATAGCGGGTGCAGCCTTGCATGCTGCGGCCTTCCGGCCTGGCCTGCACGGCAATGTGTGCGTTCGCGCACCACGAGCGATCGCCGTGGCCACGACGATAGGCACAGCCGATGCAACTTGCCGCCGCCTTCTCGATCATGAGCTGGCGGCCGAGCGGCATATCGAATTTCGAACGCATGGGGCAATCCATCCAATCAGGCGTGGCTTTCAAATCGAGGCTGCCGCGATGCTTTCCGCCACACGCTCGGAAAGCCAATCGCGTACCGCCCGGCTCGCGCGCTCCCGCTGCGCCGGCTCTGCGGCCGCGTGCGACTGGCGATGCCACAGATCGACGTCGCTGCCGCGCAGCCCCCTTTGCATGAAAAAACCATGAAGCGGGCAATCATCCACGTCGACGCGTATGCGATAGGCGGCAGCATGACGGAATTTCCAGGCGAACGCCAGTGCCGCGAGGGTGCTTCGAATTCCCGGCGGCGAGGCGATGCGTTCGTGCAACCCGTGCACCCAGGACACGAGCTGCTCGACCGCGGCGGGTTTGCAGATGGCGTAACCCTGGGCATAGCGCACACCTAGGAGGCTGTCGGACTTTGGCGCCTTTCCCTGGAGGCGGATCGCCGGGACAATGGAGGGGTGGCAACCCAACGTACCGCATGATGAGCCGCTTCGTCGCTGTTGACCGAGACACTGCATACCTT
>JAJZEB010000072.1 GCA_021805805.1 Pseudomonadota bacterium
CCGCGGGACCGTGCTGCCGGTCGAGCGCAAGTCGCTGAGCGCCAGGACCAGCGACCTCTTCGGCGTCGAGTTCGACGCACCGATCCTCGCCCGCGATGAACTGTATGCCGGCAAGTTGGTCGCGGCCCTGGACCGGCAGCATCCGCGTGATCTGTTCGATGTCTGGAGGCTCTATGAATCGGGCGGTCTGAGCGACGGCATGGTCGAATGCTTCGTGATCTATTTGGCCGGACACAACCGGCCGGCCCACGAAGTGCTGTTCGGCCGTGACAAGGACATCGCCGCGGAGTACCGGCGCGCTTTCGTGGGTATGAGTGAAGTGGAGTGCTCGCTGGACACGCTGCTCGCCGCGCGTGCTCGAATGCGCCAGGAACTGCCCCGGCAACTCAGCAGCGAACACCGTCGGTTTCTGAGTGGCCTGGTGCGCGGCGAACCGGACTGGTCGCTGGTGCGCTGCCAGCATGCGGCCGAGTTGCCCGCACTGCGCTGGAAGCTCGCCAACCTGGAAGCTTTCCGCAAGCGCCGCCCCGACGATTTCATGGCCCAGGCAATTGCGCTTGACGCTGGCCTGGATCAAGCCTGAAGGTGTTCACGCGGCGCTCAGGACCTGCCGGATTTCTCCGATGGCCGGCCAGAGTTCGAGGGTCGTTACTTAGGCGAATCGTCCCACGATTAATCCCACAAGACGGCGCCAGCAGCCTAGTTGTCCACAGGCTCGGCGGCTGTTCTTGCGCTGTTATCGGCCCACAGCGCGGCGAGCATCCGGCGCTGTGCTGGTCGGCGCGCTCCATCTCGACAGCGTGAACGGCAGCGGCCAGCCTCTACAGCAGATCGACCTCCAGCGGCGTGCGCTGGTGCATGAACTCGGGTTCAAAGGCGCGGTCCAGCAGATCGTCGTCGCTCAGGTCGTGCAGGGGTCGGGGCACGATGTCGGCGTGCATGGTCATGGTCTCGGCGTGTATCGAGCCTATGCGCTGGCGCCGGAATGCTCTGTGTGCGCGGCGCGCAGTGAACCGTGAACCAAGTCCGCGGCGCCATGCCTAGGTGAACTTCGCGCCGGTTCGGCTCCGCGCCGCAGCGAAGGCCAGCCAGAACCCGCAGCATCGCCAAAAAAGGAAACCCAGCGCGGTGGCCGGGTCAATGCTGCTCAGGGAAGCGCCAGCGTAGGCGCCGCATGTTGCTGCACGATGTCCAGGGGCAACAGCACGTTGCCGATCATCGTGCGGTGGTTCGTGCTCAGGTTGGGGGGGTATCGGCGCGCCGCGCTCGAAGTGCGCCCTTCGCCTGTCCTCAACTGCGCGGGCTGATCAAACCCGCCGGTCGGCCTGATCCAAGGCCGCCACCGGCGCCGGACTCTCGATCGACCTACGCGACGCGAGAGAGTTGGGCCGATGCCGCGCGTACTGGGAGACAGGTCGTCGGCCTTTGCAGTCGCCCAACGACATGAGATCGAGCGACAGGTATTGGACGGATGCAGCCGCGCAGCCAAGGCGCTCAAAAAGGATCTCGACGCCCACCACGCGAACTGGACTGCGAAGTCATCGAAGTCCTTCATCAAACGCGCAAAGATCGTGGTGAACTGCGTCACGATGCGTCATGCTGCGCCAACAAGCTTCGATCCTGTTTGCGTGCGCATGATCGAGCAAGTCTGAGCGGAACGGACAGCCTGCAGCACGCGCGGGCCGCGGGCGCCCTCCCGGCGCCGGCACCGGCCGCCGCGCCGGGGTGGTCCGCCGCGCAATAACGTTGCTGGCAGCATGGGCAAGGGCTGGACGCGGCTTAATTCGGTATTTAAAATGCCAGAATAATCCTGCCATCATCACGCGAGGGAGCGCATGGCCTCGGTGCATCTCGACCCTGACACCATCGAATGGACTTCGGACGTGCCTTTCTACGGCCCAGGGCACGGCGCGATGACCGCGGCTGGAACCATCGTCTTCGGCGTCTATGCGGGCGCGCCCGACGCGGTCGAATCGGTCACCGTGGTCGACGTCGAGGAGCCGAGCTGATGACGGCGCCGCGTCGTCTCGCACTGGCCACGCGCGCGATCCACGGCAGCAGCGCGCGCGATGCCTACGGCAGCCCCAACACCCCCATCTACAACACGACCACCTTTGCGTTCGGCTCGAGCGCCGAGCTGCTCGACGTGATTGAAGGCCGCCGGCGCGGCGCGCTGTACACGCGCTACGGCATGAACCCGACGCTGTACGCGCTCGAGGAAACGCTGGCCACGCTCGAAGGCGCCGACGACGCGCTCGCCTTCGCCTCGGGCATGGCGGCGTCGGCCGCGCTGTTCCTGGCGCTGGGGCACGACGGCATCGTCTGCGTCGGCGACGCCTACGGCGGCACGCTGGAACTGCTCGGCGAGCAGTTGCCTCAGCTGGGCATCAAGACGCGGCTGTTGCGCCGTGACGAGGCCGGTCAGCTCGACGCCGTGCTCGCCGACGGGGCTTCACTGGTGTTCGTGGAAACTCCGAGCAACCCGCGCCTGGAGCTGTTCGACATCGATGCGATCGCCGCACTCGCGCATCGCCACGGGGCGCTGGTCGCGGTCGACAACACCTTCGCCTCGCCGGTCAACCAGCGCCCGCTCGAACTCGGCGCCGACATCGTGATGCACAGCGCGACCAAATACCTCGGCGGCCACAGCGACCTGACTGCCGGGGCCTTGATGGGCGCGCGCGAACGCCTGGATGCGGTTCGCCCGTGGCGCAAGAATCTCGGCTCGGTCCTGGCGCCGGAGACCGCCGCGCTGCTGGCACGCAGCCTGCGCACACTGTCGGTGCGCATGCAGCGCCACAACGCGTCGGCCCAAGTCGTCGCCGAAGCGATGGCGCGCCATCCGCGTGTCGCGCGCGTCTATTACCCGGGCCTGCCCGACGCCCCCGACCATGCGCTGGCCCGCGCGCAGATGCACGGCTACGGCGGCATGCTGACCATCGAGCTGCACGGCAGCGGTGCCGACGCCGCGCGCGTCGCCGACCGCTTGCGCCTGTTCGCGCTGGCGCCCAGCCTGGGCGGGGTGGAAAGCCTGGTCACGCAACCGTGCACGACCAGCCACCACGATCTGAGCGCGGCCGAGCGCGCGCGGCGCGGCATCGCCGACTCGATGCTGCGGCTGTCGGTCGGCCTGGAGGATGCGGGCGACCTCGTCGCCGACCTCGACCAGGCGCTGCGCGAACCCGCGCCGGACGACCGCGGTGATCCGCGCTGACGCCATGCCGGGGGCCGGGTCCGGCATGGCCCTGACCCATGCCGCTCCGGCGACACCGATCGACGTGCACCCGTTCGGCGCCCAGCTCCGCGCGCAGACCACCCACGCGCTGTTCAAGTCCGCGCAGTTGCAGGTCGTGCGCATCGTGCTCAAGACCGGCGAGCGCCTCCCACCGCACAGCGTGGCCGGCGAAATCACCGTGCAATGCGTCGAAGGCGAGATCGAGCTCAGCGCCGACGACCGCCGGCTGCGCCTGGCGGCCGGCCAGCTGTGCTACCTGACGCCGCGCTGCGTGCACGGCCTGCTGGCGCTCAGCGACGCATCGGCGCTGGTGACGATCGCGCTGCACGGCTGAATCCGGGCCCTGCGCGATCGCAGCAACCGGAATCGGCGAAGTCATCGGCAACGAAAGATGCCGGATTTGTGAAATAGTGCCGCGACTTCGTGCGCCGCATCGGTTACAAGAAGGAGGAGATGAAAAACACGATCAAGACATGGGTCGAGGACCAGGACCTGATCCGCCACAGCGTCGACAACGCCGTGGTCGAGCGCATGCTGGTCCGCAGCGGCGCGGCCGGGTTGGACCGCCGTGGCATCTTGCGCGACACGCAGCAGCGCGTCAGCTATGACCGCGAAGGCCGCTATCCGCTGGGCGCCAAGGTTTATCCGCGTGCCGACGGCAGCGCGCTGATCGTCGCCGCCGAAGACATGTTCCGCCCGGGCGACCTGATCTATGTCGAAGTGCGGGGCAACCCGCAGGTCTTCCTTGTCAGCGCGGTGCGCCCGGGGAGCCGGCTCGGAGATTGCCCGCGCACGCGGGTGTTGACGGTGCGCCCGCGCTGAGTCGGGTCGGGGACCCGGCGGCCGCACTCCGGCGGCGGAGTGCAGCTGCACAACGCCGGCAATGACCCGCTCGGCGAAGGCGGCAGCGTCGCGCGGACGCATGCGGAATTCCGCCGACTCGCAGTCGTGCCTGTCACCGGATCCGCCGTTTGCTCGCCGGTGCGCGGATCTTCGCGTCGGGGTGGGGGCGGCCCGCGGCAGCTGGCACGCCAATTGCACAACGTCGCCCGCAGCCGCCTCCGGCGGCTGCGCGACGACGACCGCACGGCCCATGCAGCCTGCAGCGCCCCACGATCCGACAAGGAGACATCGATGCCTCAGCGCAAAAACCCGTTCATGCCATCCGCCTCAGCGGCACAGTCCACGTCGACGCGGTGCACCCGGTGGAGTGCGCGCACCGCCTGCGCCTGCGCCAACGCGTCGGCCTGCGCCGCGCACAGGCCGCGCCGCGCCGGAGTCGTGCGTGGCGCAGGCGCGACGCTGGCATAGCAGCGCCGCGACCAGGGGAGGCAGCGGCAGTTTGCGTCGATGCATGGCGGTGCTTGGCGCGCCCGAGCGGCGCACCGCCTCGGCGAACTCCGTCGCATGCTCAATGCACGCCATGGGGCTTGAGACCCCGTGGAGCTTACGAGGAGACCGTCGATGCTTTCACTTTCAAACACCCGGATCGGTGTCCGGTTGGGGCTGAGTTCAGGCTTGATCGTGCTGCTGCTGGCTTCGTTGTTCGGTCTGTCTTACATGACGATGCGCGCGATGAAGTCGAGGTTCGATGACGTGGTGCAGAACAATGTGGTCAAAGCCGAGCTGGCCGGCGACGCGTTGGCCGCGTCGCTGAACATGGATGTGCAAACGCGCAACGATGCGATGGTCTATGACGACGTGTCCATGCGCGTCGCCATGAAAGCCTATGCCCGGCAGGCCGGAATCCTGGCTGCCGTGATCAAGCGGATCGGCGCCATGCGCCTGGATCCCACCGAAACGACCTTGCTGGCCGCGGTCCGGCATGCAAAGGCCACTGCGGCACCGATCGAGGCGCAGGCCGCGCAAATGGCCTTGGCAAGCCGGCAGACCGACGCATCGACCTTGCTGCTCACAAGCGCCGCGCAGGCGCAGAATCAACTGAATTCGGCTTTGATCGATTTCGGCAGATACGAAAGGCGGCAGGACCAACGCGGCGCCGCCGCGGCCGCGAGCGCCTATCGGGCCGCGGTGGCGTGGATGTCGGGATTGAGTCTGGCGGCGGTGGTGCTGGCGGCGGTGCTGGCAGCATGGACGACCCGTTCCATCGTCGCCCGCCTCGGGGCCGAGCCGCATGAACTCTCTGCGGTGGCCCACACGGTGGCCGATGGCGACCTGACGCTGGCGATCCGCTTGCGCAAGCGGGACACGGCCAGCGTGATGGCGTCGCTTGGACAGATGGTCACCCGCCTGGGGGCCTCCATGCGGTCGGTGCGCGCCGAGGCGCTGAGTCTCGGCGCCGCATCGGGTGAGATCGCCGGTACCGCGCAGAGCCTGTCGCAAGGGGCATCGCAGCAGGCCGAGTCCGTCGAGCGCACGTCTGCAGCGCTGGGCACGCTGAGTGCCTCGATTCAGCGAAATGCCGAACACGCGCGGCAGACCGCAGGCGATGCCACCCGCACCGTCGATCATGCCCGCGCCGGACGAGACGCACTGAAACGCACGGTTGATGACATGCTGGTGGTGACCCGGCAGATTGCGATCATCGACGACTTCGCCTACCAGACCAACATGCTGTCGCTCAATGCCGCGATCGAGGCCGCGCAAGCCGGCGCGCAAGGCAGGGGTTTCGCCGTCGTCGCTGCCGAGGTGCGCAAGCTGGCAGGGCGGGCGCAGCAGGCTTCCAAGGAAATCGGCGATCTCGCGAAACGTTCGGTTGGACAGGCTGAGCACGTCAGCAGTCTGTTCGGGACCATCGTCGAAGCGGTCGAGCGCACCGCCGAACAGGTGACTCAGATCGATTCGAGCACGGGCGAACAATCTGCCGTGGTGGAGCAGATCAACCACGCAATGGGCCAGATCACCGGAACGATGCAGCACAACGCTGCCGCGTCCGAGCAACTCGCGGCGACCTCCGAGACGATGCGGGCTCAGGCGACCAGGTTGCAGCACTCGGTCGAGCGTTTCAAGGTGCCCGACGAGGTTCCGGCAACGCAGGATTCTCGGTGATCGCCCGATCCTGCCTGTCGACGTCTGCGCTATCCTCGGTGCCGAAGCCGCTTGGGGTTGCTCAATCGGCCGGGTGCTGCGGCGGTTGATCGAATCCGACCGGCGACAGCGCGTGCCCCCGGAGGATCGCGTGATGAAAATCCTGCTCGTTGACGATTCGAATTCTGCAGCCCTCGTCATGACCGCGCGCCTGAGCAGTTATGGTCATACCCTGATCAGGGCGGTCGATGGTCAGGACGCGGTCGAAGCCTTCAAAGCGCATGCTCCGGACCTCGTGCTGATGGATCTGGAAATGCCGCGGCTCAACGGCATCGAGGCGACGAATCGAATCCGCGCCGAAGAGGCCAAGCGGCAGTGGGCATGGACACCGATCATCTTCCTCACGGCTTCGAGCGACAGCACGTGCCTGGTCACGGCGATCAACGCAGGCGCGGACGACTTCATTTCCAAGTCCTCGCCCGAGCCCGTGCTGCGCGCGAAGATGATGGCCATGGCGCGCATCGCCGCGCTGCGCGAGAGTGTCTACCGTGCCAACCTGAAACTGCAGGAATTGGCCAGTCTCGACGGTCTCACCGGGCTGGCGAACCGACGCCGGCTCGATGAGCGCTCGGATGTGCTTTGGCGCAAGTCGCAGATCACCAAGCGCCCGTTCGCGGTGCTGATGGTCGACATCGACCGCTTCAAGCAGTACAACGACTTCTACTCGCACCAGGCCGGAGACGAATGCCTGCGCAAGGTCGCACAGACGGTCGATGCCGTCGTTCGCGGTTGCGGCCGGGGCGACATGCTCGCCGCGCGGTACGGAGGCGAAGAGTTCGCCGCGATCGTGTGCGGCCTTGGAAAGGCCGACGCGAGCGCGCTTGGTCAGCGCGTGGTTCGTGCGGTCAGCGAATTGGAACTCGTGCACGAGCACAATCCGCCATGGGGCGTGGTCACCATATCGGCCGGCCTGGCCTGGGGAGATCGCTTCGAGGGCAGCGTCGGCCAGGCTTTTCGCTGGGCCGACGAGGCGCTGTATCTGGCCAAGCACGGGGGCCGGAATTGCCTGGCGACGCGCGCCTGGGGCAGTAGTTGAACCTGGCGCGCGCCATGCGCCGCGCCACGCTCAGGATCCCACTGCCGTGCTGGGGATCGCCTGTTCGCTCTTGTCGATGACTCCGGCGCGCCAGGCGCTATGGCCGGCGCGCACGGCGCCGGCGAAGGCACCGGCCATCTCGACCGGGTCGCGCGCGCGCGAAACCGCCGAGCACAGCAGCACGGCGTCGTAGCCGAGTTCCATGGCGTGGGCCGCGTGCGACGGCGCGCCGATTCCTGCATCGACGATCAGTATGGACTGCGGCAGGCTCTTGCGCAGATAGTTCAATGCGAACGGGTTGAGCAGACCCTGCCCGGAACCGATCGGGGCGCCCCACGGCATCAGCACCGCGCATCCGGCGTCCAGCAGCCGCTTGCAGCTGACGACGTCGTCGGTGCAGTACGGCCACACGACGAATCCCTCGCGAACCAGCACGCGTGCGGCTTCGACGAGTTCGACCGGGTCCGGTTGCAGCGACCCGCGGTCGCCGATGACCTCGAGCTTGATCCAGTGCGTGCCGAACAGTTCGCGCGCCATCATCGCCGTCGCGATGGCGCTTTGTGCGTCGAAGCAGCCGGCGGTATTGGGCAGCAGGTGGCCGCCGCAGGCGCGAACCGTCTCGAGCAGGGTGGGGACGAACTCGGCCGACTCGCCTCCCTGACTGATGCGCTTGAGGCCCACGGTGACGATTTCGGCGCCGCTGGCGAGAATGGCCTCGCGCATGCTGCGCGCCGACGGGAAGCTGGCGCTGCCCAGCAACAGGCGGCTGCGCAGGGTGATGCCGTCGACCGACCAGGTGCGGTCGTCGGTGATTGCTTGTTCGTCCATCGTCTCGCCGCCCTCCGCTGCGGCCGAATCTCGTTGCCGGGAACTATGCACCGGTGAAAGCAAAGGCAACCTGCTGCCGATGGCCGCCGATCAGCGCGGCCAGGGCCGCTGCAGAGCCGCACGCCAGGGTCCATCCGAGGCTGCCGTGCCCGGTATTCAGGAACAGATTGCGCAGTCGGCTGCGCCCGATCAGCGGCACGTTGCCGGGGGTCATCGGCCGCAACCCGGTCCAATGCACGGCAGCCGACGTGTCGGCCGCGCCGGGGAACAGCTCTTCGACGCGCTCGACCATCGCGGCGCAGCGCCGGCTGTCGAGCTCGCGCGTCCAGCCCGCGATCTCAGCGGTACCGGCGACACGCAGCCGGTCGCCGAGCCGCGAGAAGACCAGCTTGTGCTTCTCGTCGGTCAACGAAACCGTCCACGCGGCGGACGGGTCGGCCACCGGAAGCGTGATCGAGTAACCCTTGACCGGATACACCGGGAGCTGCACGCCGACGCCGCGCGCCAGCGCAGCGCTCCAGCAGCCGCTGGCAAGCACGTAGGCGTCGGCGCGCATGCGCTCGAAGCTGCCGTCGGGCGCCGTGGTCTCGATGCACGCGATCGCGTCGCCGCTCCGGCGCATCGCGGTCACCGTATGCCCGAGCGCAAAGCGCACGCCGTCGTGTCGGCAATGCCGCGCCAGTTCGCGCGTGAACGCATTCGCGTCGCCGGACTCATCGTGGAGCGTGAACGTTGCGCCGACCAGCTTCGCGCGCATGGCACGCAACGCAGGCTCGATCCTGAGCGCCTCGTCGGCGTCGATCACGCGTCGTTCGCAACCGAACTCCTGCATGCGCCGGGTGCAGCGCGCCGCCGCGTCGAGCGCCCGGCGTTCGGTGTACAGATGCAGGATTCCGCGGCGCTGGGCGTCGTAGTTCAGCTCGCGGCGCTCGCGCAAGGCGCGCAGCATCTCGCGGCTGTAAAGCCCGAGATGGACGATTTCACGCATATTGCGTTCGTTTCGCCAGGGCAGGCATTCGTGCAGGAAGCGCAGGCACCAAGCCCACTGTCGCGGGTCGGCGCGAAGCCGAAAGCGCAACGGCGCGTCGACGCGCCCAAGCCAGGCGAGCGCTTGGCGGGGCGCCGCGGGATTCGACCAGGGTTCGGCGCCGCTGACCGAAATCTGACCTCCATTGGCGCGGCTGGTGCGCGCACCGACTTGCTGCTCCTGCTCGACGACGGTCACCTCATGCCCGTGCTCGCGCAGGAAAAACGCCGTCGCGACACCGACGATGCCAGCGCCGAGGACAATGATCTTCATGAGGTTTCGGGTGATCGCCGTTCGCCGCAGCGTGGCGTACGGTCCTGTGAAAGCCGCATCCACCGCATCGGTGCGAAGTGGCGGCACTCATTGGACCGTGCGCCGCCGGCACGGGGTTTGACCCGGGTCAAACTTTTCCGGGCAAACCGGAGACGAACTCGTGCGCGGTGACGACCAGCGCCTGCCTGGGAAAGACCTTGGTCATCAACACCCGCTGCACGTCCTCGTCGCCATCGAGGCAGCAGTCCTCGATCACGGTCAGCCGGTAGTCGAGGTCTGCGGCTTCGCGCACGGTCGACAACACGACGCCGGAAGTGGCGATGCCGCACAGCACCAGGTGTTCGATGCGGTGCGCGCGCAGGATGACACCGAGGTCCGAGCCGCTGAACGCCGAAACACGACGCTTGTGCACGACGATTTCTCCTGGCCCGGGAGCGATGTCCGGATGCACGTCCTCTTCGACCAGGCGGCCCTGCGCCCTGATCTGGCCGAACATCGGGTTCGCATCGCCGATCTCCGGGTGGCCTGCGCGGAAACGCACGACGACGTAGACGACCATGATGCCCGCGTCTCGCGCCGACGCGCGCAGCATCTGCAGCCGCGGCATCAGCCGCGCAGTATCCTGCGCATCACGCATGGCGACGATCGATGGCTGAACGTCCATGATCAGCAGTGCGGTCGCATGGGGCATCGATGTGCTCGGGGTGGTGGTTTGCATGGCAGAGGTCATCGGGGGCTCGGTCGGGCATCAGGGGGGCATCAGGGGGGCATCAGGGGGGCATCAGGGGGGCATCAGGGGCCGCGATCGCGCCGGATGTGGCGGGCCCGAAAATGGATCAGAATTCTAGGCCTTGAAGCTTCGTTCATCGAATGCACGAAACACTGAATGCGCATGGCGACCGTGCCCGGCCGACCGACGGCGGCCATGGCATGGACATTGCGTCGCAGCGCGCCGACGAACTCGACCTCATGGCCATCGCGCGCATCGAGGCCCTGGTCGCCGGGGCGCTCGGCGACCGGGATGTCTTGGCGCTCGACGTCGGCTGCGGACATGGTGGCCAGGCGGCACGGATGGCCAAGTTCGGCGCGAAGGTGCTGGCGATCGATGTCGGCGATTGCGCTGAAAAGGTTGCCGTGGCGATGCGCCGGCAGGGAGTCGGCGCCGCGGCCTGGGCGTTCAGGCGCATGGGCATCGAGCAGGTCGGGACACTCGGTGTGCGGGCAGACGTCATCGTCTGCCAGCGCATGATCCACTACCTTCGCCACGCGCACGCGCGCGAAGCCTTGCGCGCGCTGCGCAGTGCCGCCGCGCAGCGTTGCACCCTCTATCTATCGGCTTCGGGCATGCAGACCGAGCTGGTCGACGGCTACGCAGGCCAAGGCGCGCGCGTCGACGAGCGGTTCGCAACGCTGCGTGTCGACCGGTCGCTGAAGCATGGCATCGCGCAGCCCGTTTGCCTCTACCGGGAAGACGAACTCGCAGCCCTTGTGCGCGGCGCGGGTTGGACGGTCGAGACGGTGTTTCGATCCGCCTTCGGCAACGTGAAACTCGTCGCGTCGCTGGGCTGATCGGCGGGCGCCGCCGAGCGTTGCCGCCTGTCCCGCAGCGTCACCTGTTCGAGCGGCGCGCCGCGATGCGCGCGAGCGAGACGCCGACCGGAGACTGCGTCCTGGACCGTGCGTCGCCGGCGACGAAATGCGCGCATCCGCGCATGTTCTTGCCTTCGGGACGCGCCTGGATCGCGATGCTGGTGTTCGCGCACCACGCCTTGTCGCCGTGGCCGCGTCGAAACGCGCATCCGATGCAGGTGCTGGCTGCGCTTTCCAGGACGAGTTGCCGCCCTAGTGGAAGGTCATACTTCGACGTCATCGTGGCTTTGCCCCGTTATTTTTGTTGGTCCATCCGCCTGGCGCGTGACTTCACCCAGCAGCCAGTCGCGCAATGCGCGGCTGGCCTGCTCGCGCTGCTCGGGTCTCGCCGCAGCATGCGATTCGTGATGCAACCGGTCCGCTGCGCTGCCCTCCAGACCGCTGCGTGCGAGAAAGCGGTGCAGCGGGCACGCGCGCGCATCGGAGCGCACGCGATACGCCGATGCATGGCGGAATTTCCAGCTGAACGCCAGCGCGCCGAGGTGCGTGCGCACGACCGGCGGCGATGCGCGCCGTGCCTGCGGGCTGCCTGCCCAGACGATCAGTTCGGGCAACGGGACCGGCCTGCAGATGGCGTATCCTTGCGCGAAACGCACGCCAAGCACGCGCAGGGCCTCGATCGTGGCTTCGTCCTCGACGCCCTCGACGATGACGTCCTTGTCGAAGTCGCGGCCGAATTCGACCATGGTTCGGATCAGGCTGAATGTCTTGAGCGGAGCGCGTTTGATCTCCCGCAAAATGCTCTGGTCGACTTTGATCACGTCGAACGGCATGGTCGTCAGCCGTTGCAGGCTGCTGTAGCCCGACCCCAAGTCGTCGATGGCAAGTTTGACGCCTAGATCGGCGACGCGCTGGATCGCCGCGCCGTGGCCGTGGGCGTCGAATTCCTGTGATTCGAGCAATTCGAGCACGACGCGATTGGGTTCGACTCCGCTGTTGCGAATGATTTCATCGATCCAGTTCGCGCAGGCTTCATTCTGCAGTGTGCCGGGCGCGACATTGACACTCAAGTCGACGTCGATCGTGTATTCCTTCAGGTGCTTCAAGGCATCGAGCGATTGGCGAAGGCCTTCGCGGAACAACGCATCGAAGTCGGCCTGACGGAAGGCTGGAAGAAAGCGGTCGGGGCTGATCAGCGGTGCGCCTGTGCCGGTGTCCAGGCGGGCCAGCGCTTCGATTTTCCGGATTTTCCCATTTTCCAAGTCGAAGATCGGTTGGAAGACCATGCGCAGGCCGTCGGCGTAGAGCAGCGAGCGCATTTGCAGCGCGTGCTTGCATTCGATCGGTGGGTGCGGCGGGTGCGGCGCCGACGCCAGATGGTTCATCCGGTTCTGCAGCGAAGCGACGAAGGTTCGCGCCGCGTTCGATGAAAACTGGTGCGGGTGGGCGCCGAGCAGCACTGCGATGGCGTCGGTTTCGCCATGCACCCGCACCGGGATCGCGACCAGGCTGCGCCAGCCCGGCGCGGTGCCGCCGGCAGCCACGGGGTCGGCGCACGCGCTGCGATCGACGGTCTGGGTGTCGCCGCTGATCCAGGCGTCGCGAACGGCGCTCCAGCACGCGTCCGGAATGTCCGCTTCGGCGTGTGCGCCCGAGCTCGACTCGAGGATGAACTCGGGCACCATGGTCGTCGCGTCGGTGCGCCCGCGGAACCATTGACAGGCCCGGATTCCGGGCAGCCGGGCGCAGGCGTCGAGCTCGGCCTGCAGCGCTTCGGCCCAAGGCAGGCCGGCGTAGCGCGACGGGCGCGCGACATGCGCGTTGTAGGCGTCGGCCACTTCCTGCATGGTGTCGAGTTCGGTCTGCAGTTCGCATTGCAGGCGAGCTTCGGCGCACTGCATCACCAGGGCGCGTTCGCCGGGCGGCAGAGGCGTGGCGGCCAGGGCATGGCGAAGGAGGCCGCGATACGTCGCCATGGCGTGCGTCATCCAGGCCGCGCTGACGCCGATCAAGGCGTGCCGCATGCCGATCGAGCTGGCCCTGCGTTCAATGTCGGCGGTCGACGTTTCGGGGGCGAGCAAGAACCGCAGATGCGCTTGCTGGGACGCGCGCAACGCAGCGTGTTCGGCGGGCGACAGCGAGGCCAGGATCTGGGCCGGTCCGCTGCGCGTGGCCAATTCGGTGTAGAACTGCTCGACGAACTTCGCTGCGGCGCGCTCGAGATGCGGGCGCGCGTCTTCCAGCAGCGTGGGCAGAGCGCTCGGCACGTCGGACGGCTGCGCGCGGCGTGCTTCGGCGGCATCGTCGCGCGACGGCCCCGGACCCTGCGCCGGGCCGCGCACATCCGCCGCCGCAGCGCGTGCCGCGGCCATGGCGCGGCGCAGCAGCGCGCGCGCATCGCTGTCGTGCGACGGGTACAGCGCCACGCCCATGCTGGCGACGAGCGTGGGCAGCGGACGTGCGGAAAATGCCAGCGGCTGCTCCATCGATTGCCGCAATTTGAGCGCGATTTCGCCGAATTTGGCTTCCAGATCGGGTTCGGGATCGGCTTCGACGACCATGATGAAGGTGTCGGCAGACACCCGCGCACGGAATTCGACCGGCGGCATGGTCCGCTGGCGCCAGGCCGAGAATTGGCGCAGCAGTGCACTGCCGGCCAAGGCGCCGAAGCGGCTTTCGATGGCGTCGAGTCCATCGAGTCGGACGCAGCAGACGGCAAGCGCCTTGGCGGCGGATCGTGCGCGCCGCATCGATCTCGACAGCGCCCTGAGCAAGACGCCGCGCGCACAGTGGGCGGCGATTTCCTCGGGCCAGCGCGCGGCGGCCTGCAGGCCACGCGCCGGCAGCGCAGGCTCGGGTGCGGCTCCGGCACGCAACGCGCGCAGGCCGGATCGGCCGCCGGAATTCGCGTGCGCGCGGCATCCGCGTGGATGCGGCCTGGCCCCCGCCGGCGCAGGCTGCAGCCGCGAACGAAACGACCTCAACGTGTCCGCCGGGCCGGCCCCCGGATATCTCCGGTCCTGTGCGGTGGACGCATGACGGCCTTGTCCGCGGTGGTTGCGCGGATTTCTTTTCACAGGGAACCGGGAATCATCATGATTGCGCCGCGAGTGCGCACGCTGCAAATCGCGCGGACTGCGTTTCGGTGCAGCGGTACGGTGAAGTGGTAAATCGACTCGAGGCGCGCTCCGGGGCGGCCGACGGGCGATTCTTGGGTTGTGCCATGACGAATGACTTACAAAACCGTGTGGGTACGGGAAAATACCGAGGGGCGATGTACTAAGCCATAAAATAAAACAGTTCACATAGATCCGGAACTAGAATAGAATTCCGGTATGAAATCTGAAATCTCAAACAAACCCGTGTTCACGTCGCGCCGAATGGAGCAGCAGTGGTCGAGAAT
>JAJZEB010000002.1 GCA_021805805.1 Pseudomonadota bacterium
GGCGGCGCGGTACAGCTCGATCGCGCCTCGCCGCCTGATGATCCTGTCGTAGGAAGCGCCCGACAGAATCATCGCAAGCATCGGCAAAAAAACGAACATAAAAACCCAGCGCGGGCGCCGCAGCTCCGGGCCCAAACGGTGAACATCCATGCTGTCGGTCAATCACAAGGTGGATCGGAGTACGTCGGTTGCATCGCCACAGCCTGCACCGGGGACACGGGATGCATCGCGACGTCGGCGCCCAAGGACACGTTGCCGCGCGCGACCATGCACTGTGTGTATCGCCTGTTGAATTTGGCCTGCGCCGCCGCCTTGATATCCAGTTCGACCTTCTGGAGAGCGCTGGGCGGGGTGTTGGCACAGGACCCGGGCAATCGTGCCGCACCAACTGCGGCGAGGTTATATATCTTGATTTTCATGGGTGCAATTTGTTGGTTGTTACCGGGCGCTGCACGGAGCAGTGTAATTTGCGACCCAGAACATCTCAATATTCGGTGGATGATTTCGATCATTTGCGGAGAAATTGACGATGCATTGAATTCAAACGCCAGAATATGAATTCAAGCATGGCCACGCTGAATGAGATCGAGACAATTGAAGAGCACCGGCACCGGAAAATCTTGGACCAACGCTGCGTTCATGAAGCGACTGTCCAGCCACGGACGCTCGGGATCATGCCCGCCGCCCCCATGCGGCCCAGAAGATCGTCGTCGAGGGTGGACAGCGCATCGGATCGCAGCCGGTCGCGAGCGCGAACGGCGCGGCAGTGGCGAAGGCCATGAGGCCGCGCAAAGAGCCGGTGCTGCACCTGTGACTCTACAATCGGCCCGGTGGGCCGACCTCGAAAATGCCAGTCAATCTTGCCCCCGTGTGTCGTCTTGAGCATGGTGCGGCTCATCCGCGAGGCCATGCTTGACCCGCAGGCGCTCGGCGGCCACACCACGAAGGCGATGACGCTGCGCTACCTCCGCCAACGCGAAACGGTGGTCGCAGAGCCACCGCGTTTTGGACAGCGCCCTCGGGCATTAGACAAATCAGCCTGAAATGCCTGAAGAATCAAAGCTTTCCGAACACACGCCGATGATGCAGCAGTACCTGCGCATCAAAGCCGAACACCCCGACGTGCTGCTGTTCTACCGCATGGGGGACTTCTACGAACTGTTCTTCGCCGATGCCGAGAAAGCCGCCGCGCTGCTCGACCTGACACTGACCCGGCGCGGCCAGTCGGCCGGGCAGCCGATCGTGATGGCCGGAGTCCCGGCGCAGGCGCTCGATACCTACCTGGCCAGGCTGGTGCGGCGCGGCGAATCGGTCGCGATCTGCGAACAGGTCGGCGATCCGGCACTGGCCAAGGGACCGGTGCAGCGACG
This sequence comes from Pseudomonadota bacterium, assembly GCA_021805805.1. GTDB lineage: Bacteria > Pseudomonadota > Gammaproteobacteria > Burkholderiales > Burkholderiaceae_C > Thiomonas_A. The sequence continues at coordinate 1,371 of JAJZEB010000002.1, forward strand.
CGTCGAACGCATCGTCACACCCGGGACCCGGCTCGACGACGGACTGCTCGACGAGCGCGCGGACTGCGCGCTGCTGGCCGTGGCGCCGGCGGCGACGCGCCGTGCGCCGCGGCTGGGCCTGGCCTGGCTGGTGCTGAGCAACGGCGCGCTGCGTCTGGCCGAATGCACGCCCGACGAACTCGACACCTGGCTGGCCCGCATCCAGCCTGCCGAAGTGCTGTGGCCGCAGGACCAGCCCTGCCCGCTCGAACTGAACGAGCTGACGGTCAGCCAACGCGCGCCGTGGCAGTTCGACGCCGCGGCCGGCCGCGCCAAGCTGTGCGCGCAGCTTGGCGTGGCCACGCTGGCCGCGTTCGACGCCGAGAATCTGACGCGCGCCCACGCTGCCGCCGCTGCGCTGCTGAGCTACGCCGAGCAGACCCAGGGTCGAGGCCTGTCGCATGTCGTCGAGCTGCAGGTCGAGCGCGGTGCCGACTGCGTGCTGCTCGACGCCCACGCGCGGCGCAACCTGGAACTGTTCGTCACCCTGCGCGGCGAGCCGGAGCCGACCCTGCTGTCGGTGCTCGACAGCTGCCGCACCGCAGCAGGCAGCCGCTTGCTGCGCCAGTGGCTGGGCGCGCCGCCGCGACGACACGACGTCGCGCGTGCACGCCACGGCGCCATCGCCAGCCTGTGCGCCGGCGATCTGTTCGAACTGCGCGAACAGCTGCGCGGTCTTCCCGACCTCGAGCGCATCGCCGCGCGTGTCGCGCTGCGCCAGGCGCGTCCGCGCGAACTGGCCGCGGCCCGTGACGCGCTGCGCCGCATGCCGGGAATCGCCACGGCGTGCGCCGGCTTCGACCACGCACTGCTGGCCGAACTGGGCGCGGCGCTGGAGCTGCCGACCGACGCGCCCCGACTGCTCGAACGCGCTCTGGCCGATCCACCGGCACTGGCGCTGCGCGACGGCGGCGTGATCGCCGCCGGCTTTGATGACGAACTCGACGAACTGCGCGCCATCGGCGCCGACTGCAGCAGCTTCCTGCTCGAGATGGAAGCGCGCGAGCGCGCGCGCACCGGGATCGCCAACCTGCGCGTGCTCTACAACAAGGTGCACGGTTTCGCCATCGAGGTCACCCACGGCCAGGCCGACAAGGTGCCGCCGGACTACCGGAGACGGCAGACGCTCAAGGGCTCGGAGCGCTACATCACGCCTGAGCTGAAAGCCTTCGAGGACAAGGCGCTGTCGGCTCAGGAGCGTGCACTGGCGCGCGAACGACTGCTCTACGCGCAGCTGCTCGATACGTTGCACGACAGCGTCGCGCCGTGGCTGCGCGCGGCGCGCGCGCTGGCCCAGCTCGACGTGCTGGCCGCGCTGGCCGAGCGCGCGCAGACCTGGAACTGGGTCTGCCCCGAGCTGTCCCCGGCACCCGGGATCGAAATCCGCGGCGGCCGCCACCCGGTGGTGCAGGCTCAGGTCGATCGATTCGTGCCCAACGACTGCCTGCTGCTGCCGGCAAGCCGCACCCAGATCATCACCGGCCCGAACATGGGCGGCAAGTCGACGTTCATGCGCCAGGTCGCGCTGATCGCCCTGCTGGCGTCGATCGGCAGCTTCGTGCCGGCGTCGAGCGCGCGCATCGGACCGCTCGACGCCATCCACACCCGCATCGGCGCCGCCGACGACGTCGCCGGCGGGCGCTCGACGTTCATGGTCGAGATGACCGAGGCAGCGGCGATCCTGCGCCAGGCCACTCCGGCCAGCCTGGTGCTGATGGACGAGATCGGCCGCGGCACCTCGACCCTCGACGGCCTGGCGCTGGCCGCGGCGATCGCCGCGCATCTGCACGAGCGCTGCCGCGCGCAGACCCTGTTCGCGACCCACTATTTCGAGCTGACCGAATTCCCCGCGCACCACGCCGATGCGCTGAACCTGCACGTCGGCGCGGTCGAGCACGACGACGGCGTCGTGTTCCTGCACGAAGTCCAGCCCGGCCCGGCCAGCCGCAGCTACGGGGTGCAGGTGGCGCGACTGGCCGGCATGCCCGGCGCGGTGATCCGCGATGCGCAGCGACGCCTGGAAGCGCTGCAGCTGGCGCAGCAGCAGCAGCGCACCCAGTTCGATCTGTTCGAGGCCGCGCCGGCGGCCACGCCCGCCCCGCAAGCTCCGCCGGCTCCGGGACACGACCTGCTGCAGCGCCTGGCCGCGATCGACTGCGACGCGCTGAACCCGCGCGCAGCACTGCAACTGCTGTACGACCTGCAACGCGAGGCCGACGATGCGCTGCGCGACTGATCCCGATCACGACGACGGTGCCGAGCTCCCGCTGCTGGTGTTCGCGCACGGCAACAGCTTTCCGGCGCCGAGCTACCGCAAGTTGCTGGGCCTGCTCGGCGAGGTGTTCGAGGTCGCGGCACCCGAGCGCTTCGGCCACGATCCGGCGTACCCGGTCAGCGACAGCTGGCCGCACCTGCTGGCCGAGCTGCACGCCTTCGTGCGCCGCGTCGCGCAGCGGCGCCGCGTGGTGCTGGTCGGGCACTCGCTGGGCGGCATGCTCAGTCTGATGCTGGCCGAGCGCGACCCCGCACTGCTGCGTTGCGTGGTGCTGCTCGATGCGCCGATCGTCTCCGGCTGGCGCGCTGCGCTGCTGTGGGGCAGCAAGCGCAGCGGCCTGGCCTGGCGCACGGCACCGGCCGCCGCCGCGCGCCGCCGCCGCGACACCTGGGCCGACGTCGAAGCGGTCCGCGCGCACTTCGGTTCCAAGGACATCTTCGCCCGCTGGGACCCGGAGATGCTCGACGACTACGCGCGTCTGGCGACCGAAGCGCGCGACGGCGCCCGCGTGCTGCGCTTCGCGCGTGACGTCGAGGCGCAGATCTATGCCACCCTGCCGCACGGACTCGGGCGGCTGCTGCGCAGGCCGCCGCAGGTGCCGATCGGCTTCATCGCCGGTCGCAGCTCGCGCGAACTGCGCATGGCCGGCATGCGCGCCACGCAGCGGCTGGTCGGCCCGCATCTGCGCTGGATCGACGGCACCCACCTGTTCCCGTTCGAGCATCCGCGGCGCACCGCGCAGACGATCGTCGAGCTGTGGCGCGCGCTGGAAGAGGCGCCCTCCGGATCGGCGCCGGAGCGCCGCGCACGCTCCCTATAATGCGCGTTTACCGGCCCGAAATGGCGTCATGACCCAATACGTATTCGTCACCGGCGGTGTGGTGTCCAGCCTCGGCAAGGGGATCGCAGCCGCGTCGCTGGCCGCGATCCTCGAGTCGCGCGGCATCAACGTCACCCTGATCAAGCTCGACCCCTACATCAACGTCGACCCCGGAACGATGTCGCCGTTCCAGCACGGCGAGGTGTTCGTCACCGACGACGGCGCCGAGACCGACCTGGATCTCGGGCATTACGAGCGATTCATCCGACGCTCGATGCGCAAGACGAACAATTTCACGACCGGGCAAATCTACGACAGCGTCATCCGAAAGGAGCGCCGAGGCGAGTACCTCGGCAAGACGGTCCAGGTCATTCCGCACATCACCAACGAGATCCAGGATTTCATCCGCCGCGGCGCAGCCGAGGGAACTCCCGACGAAGCCCAGGTGGCGATCGTCGAGATCGGCGGCACGGTCGGCGACATCGAGTCGCTGCCGTTCCTCGAGGCGGTGCGGCAGATGAGCCTGCGCATGCCGCGGCATCACAGCGCGTTCGTGCACCTGACGCTGGTGCCGTTCATTCCGGCCGCCGGCGAGCTGAAGACCAAGCCGACCCAGCACAGCGTGCAGAAGCTGCGCGAAATCGGCATCGCCGCCGACGCCTTGCTGTGCCGTGCCGACCGTCCGATCCCCGACGACGAACGCGAGAAGATCTCGCTGTTCGCCAACTTGCCGCAGGACGCGGTGATTTCGGTCTGGGACGCCGACAGCATCTACAAGATCCCCAGGATGCTGCACGAGCAGGGGCTGGACGCGCTGATCTGCGACAAGCTGCAGCTGCGCTGCGGCGACGCCGAACTGGCGGCGTGGGACGCGCTGGTGCAGGCCGAGGCGCATCCGCGCCACGTGCTGCGCATCGCGATGGTCGGCAAGTACACCGACCTGTCGGATTCGTACAAGTCGCTCAACGAAGCCCTGCGTCATGCCGCGCTGAAGAACGCGGCGCGGGTCGAGATCGCTTACCTCGATTCGGAGACGCTGGAGGCCGACAACGTCGACCAGCTCGGAGCGTTCGACGCCATCCTGGTGCCTGGAGGCTTCGGCAAGCGCGGCGTCGAGGGCAAGATCCTCGCCGCGCGCTACGCCCGCGAGCAGCGCATTCCATACCTGGGCATCTGCCTCGGCATGCAGGTGGCGACCATCGAGTACGCGCGCCACATGGCCGGCATGGCGCACGCCAACAGCACCGAGTTCGACCCCGCCACGCCGTACCCGGTGATCGCGCTGATCACCGAGTGGAAGGACGCCAGCGGCCAGGTGCACGCGCGCAGCGCGGAATCGGATCTCGGCGGCACCATGCGGCTGGGCGCGCAGGAAGCGCGCGTGCAGCCGGCGACCCTGGCGCACGCGATCTACGGCGACCTGGTCAACGAGCGTCACCGCCATCGCTACGAAGCCAACGTGGCCTACCTCGACCGGCTGCAGGCCGCCGGGCTGGTCATCTCGGCCTACACCACCCGCGAGCACCTGACCGAGATCGTCGAGCTGCCGCAAAGCGTGCACCCGTGGTTCATGGGAGTGCAGTTCCACCCCGAGTTCAAGTCGACGCCGCGCGACGGCCACCCGCTGTTCTCGGCCTTCGTGCGCGCGGCGCTGCAACGCCACGCCGCCACGCGCTGACGCGCCGCGGAGACCACCATGCAGCTTTGCGGCTACGACGTCGGCGCGCGCCGACCCCTGTTCCTGATTGCCGGCCCGTGCGTCATCGAAAGCGAGCAGCTGGCGCTCGACACCGCCGGGCAGCTCAAGGAGCTCTGCGCTGCGCTCGGCGTGCCGTTCGTCTACAAGTCGTCGTTCGACAAGGCCAACCGCTCGTCGGCCGGATCGTTCCGCGGCCCCGGGCTCGCGCAAGGCCTGCGCATCCTGGCCGAGGTCAAGCGCCAGATCGGCGTGCCGGTGCTGACCGACGTGCACGAGGACACGCCGCTGGCCGAGGTGGCGGCGGTGGTCGACGTGCTGCAGACGCCGGCGTTCCTTTGCCGGCAGACGAATTTCATCCAGAACGTCGCTCGCCAGGGGCTTCCGGTCAATATCAAGAAAGGCCAGTTCCTCGCCCCGTGGGACATGAAGAACGTGGTCGACAAGGCGCGCGCGGTCGGCAATGACCGCATCATGGTCTGCGAACGCGGCGTGAGCTTCGGCTACAACACCCTGGTGTCGGACATGCGCGCGCTGGCCGTGCTGCGCGACACCGGCTGCCCGGTGGTGTTCGACGCCACCCATTCGGTGCAGCAGCCCGGAGGCCTGGGCGACAAATCCGGCGGCCAGCGCGAATTCGTTCCGCTGCTGGCGCGCGCAGCGGTTGCCGCCGGAGTCGACGGCGTGTTCGCCGAAACCCATCCGGATCCCGACAAGGCGCTGTCGGACGGTCCCAACGCGATGCCGCTGAAGCTGATGCGCGAACTGCTCGAGCAACTCGTCGCGATCGACCAGGTCGTCAAGCGCCAACCCTACCTCGAAGACCGGTTGCGTTGACCCGCCGACCGCCCTCCTCTCACCCTACCCGTCATTTTCTGGAGTCTTCATGAGTGCCATCGTCGACCTGAACGCCCGCGAAATCCTCGACAGCCGAGGCAATCCGACCGTCGAATGCGACGTCGTGCTCGAGACCGGCTTCGTCGGTCGCGCCGCGGTGCCGTCGGGCGCCTCGACCGGCACGCGCGAAGCGGTCGAGCTGCGCGACGCCAACCCCGAACGCTACCTCGGCAAGGGCGTGCTGCGCGCGGTCGAGCACATCAACACCGAGATCACCGAAGCCGTCATGGGGCTGGACGCGTCCGAGCAGGCGTTCCTCGACCGCACCCTGATCGAGCTCGACGGCAGCGACAACAAATCGCGCCTGGGCGCCAATGCGCTGCTCGCGGTCAGCATGGCGGTGGCGAAGGCCGCGGCCGAGGAATCGGGCGTGCCGCTGTACCAGTACCTCGGCGGCTTCGCCGCGTGCGAGCTGCCGGTGCCGATGATGAACGTGATCAACGGCGGCGCGCACGCCGACAACAGCCTGGACATGCAGGAGTTCATGATCATGCCGGTGGGCGCGCCGAACCTGCGCGAGGCCGTGCGCTACGGCGCCGAGGTGTTCCACGCCCTCAAGGGCATCATCCACAAGCGCGGCATGCCGACCACCGTCGGCGACGAAGGCGGCTTCGCGCCGAACCTGGCCAGCCACGAGGCTGCGCTGCAGCTGATCGTCGAGGCGATCGAGAAGGCCGGCTACAAGCCCGGCGAGCAGATCGCGATCGCGCTCGACCCCGCGTCCAGCGAGTTCTACCGCGACGGCAAGTACCACCTCGACGGCGAAGGCCTGGTGCTGGACTCGGCCGAGCTGGTCGCGCTGTACGACAGCTGGATCGCCAAGTACCCGATCGTTTCGATCGAGGACGGCCTGGCCGAGCAGGACTGGGACGGCTGGAAGCACCTGACCGCGCAGCTGGGCAAGAAGGTGCAGCTGGTCGGCGACGACCTGTTCGTGACCAATACCGCGATCCTCAAGCGCGGCATCGACGAGCGCATCGCCAACTCGATCCTGATCAAGGTCAACCAGATCGGCACCCTGACCGAGACCTTCGCGGCGATCGAAATGGCCAAGCGCGCCGGCTACACCGCCGTCGTCTCGCACCGCTCGGGCGAGACCGAGGACACGACCATCGCCGACATCGCGGTGGCGACCAACGCCGGACAGATCAAGACCGGATCGCTGTCGCGCTCGGACCGCATCGCGAAGTACAACCAGCTGCTGCGCATCGAGGAGAACCTCGGCGACGTCGCGCGCTTCGCCGGCCGCAGCACGTTCTACAACCTGCGCTGACACGCCGATGCGCTGGGTCGGCTTGGTGCTGATCGGCGCGCTGGCGCTGCTGCAGTGGTCGCTTTGGTTCGGCGACCGCAGCCTGCCGCAAGTGCGGCGACTGCGCGCCGAGCTGCTCGCGCAGCAGGCCGCGAACGTCGCCGCCGAACAACGCAACTCGGCGCTTCACGACGAGGCCCAGGACCTGCGCCACGGCCTGCAGGCGGTGCAGGATCGCGCGCGGCGCGACATGGGCATGATGCGCCCGGGCGAGGTGTTCGTGCAGGTGCTGCCGGCTTCGGCGCCGCTGCCACCGGCAGCTTCGGCGCCGCGCTGACACCGCGCGGGCGCGATGCCTACTGGGCGTCGCGCGGTGCCGGTGGCTGATCGATGTCGGCGCGGAACAGCCGCGCCGCGTCGACCAGATCGAAGGTGTACGCGGCGCCGCAGAACTCGCAGGTGACTTCGACTTCGCCGCGTTCCTTCAACACCGACTCGACCTCGTCGCGACCGAGCGCGCGCAGCATGTTCGCGACGCGTTGCGTCGAACACGTGCAATGGAACCGCGGCCGCAGCGGATCGAACACCCTCGGCTGTTCCTGCCAGAACAGCTTGTGCAACAGGTCTTCCGGGCTGCGCTGCAGCAGCTCGTCGCGCCCCAGCGTGGAGGCCAGATGCACGGCGCGCGAGAACGCTTCGTCGGCTTCGTCGGCATCGGCGTCGCGCGCTTGACCTCCCTCGCCGGGCATTCGCTGCACCAGCAGGCCGCTGGCGCGCCGCGCGTCGGCCGCCAGCAGCAACCACGACGGGATCTGCTCCGAGTCGCGCAGATACTGGCCCAGCACCGCCGACAGGTCGGGCAGCGCCTGGCCCTGCGCGTCGTCGAGCGCGACCACGCCCTGGTAGGCCTGTTGCCCGGGCCGACGCGGATCCAGCGTGATCACGCAGCGGCCGCCGCCATGCGCATTGGCCAGCGGCGCCAGGCCGACGGCCTCCGCGGCCGCGGCTTCGGCCTTCGCCGTGGCGCGCAGACCGAAATCGGGTTGGCACTCGGCCACCGCCAGCCGCAGCGGCCCGTCGCCCTGCAACTGCAGCACCAGGGTGCCGTCGAACTTCAGGCTGCCGGCCAGCAACGCGCTGGCAGCGGCCATTTCGCCAAGCAGAAGCTGCACCGGATCGGCGTGACGCCGTCGCGCGCACATGGTCTGCCAGCTGTCGTTCAGCTGCACGACCAGACCGCGCACCTGGCCTGCGCCGAGCATGAACTTCAGCAAGGTGTCGGCACTCACACGGGCAGCTCCTTCAGGCTGCTGCTGAACAGCGCGGCGCGTTCCACGTAGGTTCGCGCGTTGGCGCGCATGCCGGCGATCTGCGCCTCGTCCAGGGTGCGCACCACGCGCGCCGGAGCGCCGAGGATCAGGCTGCCGTCGGGGAATTCCTTGCCCTCGGTGACCACCGCGCCGGCACCGACCAGGCAATTGCGGCCGATGCGCGCACCGTTGAGCACCACGGCCTGGATTCCGATCAGGCTTCCGTCGCCGACGCTGCAGCCGTGCAGCATCGCCTGGTGACCGATGGTCACGCCGTCGCCGACGCGCAGCGGAAATCCGGGGTCGGTGTGCAGCACCGCGCAGTCCTGCACGTTGCTGCCGGCGCCGATCTCGATCGGTTCGTTGTCGCCGCGCAGCACGGCGCCGAACCAGACGCTGGCCTGATCCCCCAGGCGCACGCGACCGATCACCCGCGCTGAATCGGCAACGAAGACGTCGCTGCCCACTTCGGGGCGCAGTTCGCCGAGTTGATAAAGGCTCATGATGGTGTCCGTTCGGTGGCTTCGGGCGTGCCGCACGCATGCGCGCTCCGCGTTGCCGGAGAATAGCGCATGCCCGCACGTCCACGCCGATGACCTGGAACCTGACCCGACTGCGCCCGGGGGACGCATTCCCGCCGCTTTCGGCCGCGCTGCCTGCGCACGCGCCGTACCCGGGCTTGCTGGCGATCGGAGGCCGGCTCGACGCACCCACCTTGCGCGCCGCGTACGCGCAAGGCATTTTCCCGTGGTTCGACGCCGACGAGCCGCCGCTGTGGTGGAGCCCGGACCCGCGGATGGTGCTGCTGCCGCAGCAGCTGCGCGTGAGCCGATCGCTGCGGCGCAGCGTGCGCCGCCGGCTCGACGACCCGCGCTGGAGCATACGCGTGGACTGCGACTTCCGCGGCGTCATGCTCGATTGCGCGGCGCCACGACGCCGCGGCCCGGGTACCTGGATCGGCGCATCGATCGTCGATGCCTACTGCGCGCTGCACGGCGAGGGGCTTGCGCACAGCTTCGAGCTGTACTGCGACGCGAAGCGGGTCGCCGGGTTGTATCTGGTCAACCTCGGCGCGATGCTGTTCGGCGAATCGATGTATACCCGGGTCGACGACGGATCCAAGCTGCTGCTGACGGCGCTGTGCGGATTCGCGCAGCGCCACGGCCTGGGGCCGATCGACTGCCAGCAACAGACCGCGCACCTGGAGTCGATGGGCGCGCGGCCCTGGCCGCGCGCGGTCTTCGCGCATGCGCTGCAGCGCGCGCGGCGCAGCGCGCCGCCGACGGCCTGGATTTATGATGCGGCGCAGATGCGCAGCGATTGCGCGGCGTGGCTGTCGTGACTCTCCCGATCGAACTTCCCTTCGATACGCTGCAGTTCTACGCGACTGCCAGCTATCCCTGCAGCTACCTGCCTGGGCGGCTCGCGCGCTCGCAGGTGGCCACGCCCGGACACCTGATCCAGGCCGACGTGTACAGCGGACTGGTGCAAGCCGGATTCCGCCGCAGCGGATTGTTCACGTACCGACCGCAATGCGACGGCTGCAGCGCGTGCCAGCCGCTGCGCGTGCGCGTGGCGCAGTTCCGGCCGGACCGTGCACAGCGTCGCGCGTGGCGGCGCCACGCCGGGCTGCAGACCCGGGTGCTCAAGCCCGGGTTCGCTCCCGAGCATTACCAGCTGTACCTGCGCTACCAGGCGCTGCGCCACGCCGGCGGCGGCATGGACCACGACAGCGTCGACCAGTACACCCAGTTCCTGCTGCAGAGTCGGGTCAACACCCGGCTGGTCGAGTTCCGCGACGGCGACGGCGCGCTGAAGATGGTTTCGATCGTCGATCTGCTCAGCGACGGCCTGTCGGCGGTCTACACCTTCTACGAGCCCGGCGACCGCGGCGCGGCCTACGGCACGTATGGCGTGCTGTGGCAGATCGAGCAGGCCCGTGCACTGCAGCTTGCGCACCTGTACCTCGGCTACTGGATCGAGGCCAGCCGCAAGATGGCGTACAAAGTGCGCTTCAGACCTTGCGAGCTGCTTACCACGCAAGGCTGGGTAGAATCGCTGCGTTAAATCAACATGTTTTCCGATCTCAATGCGAATTGCCACCATTGCCGTTCTGCTCGGCGCAGCTGCCCTGTGCCCCAGCCACGCCTTCGCGATGACCGATGCCCTCGGCAGCTGGGGTCAAGCCGCGGCGCAACAATTGCGGAAGACCTACGATGAAGGAAGTCCGGAATGGCTCATTCCCGGCTACTCGTGGCACGATCCCCACACCTACACCGCAACCAAGCGCGCGCAGCTCAACGACTGGGCGATCGGTCTCGGCTGGGGACACACGCGCGTCGACAGCCACGGCAACATCGAGCAGGTCTACGGACTGATGTTCTCCGATTCGCACCACGACGCCGAGCCGGTCGTGGGCTATGCGAAACAATGGATCTGGCGCCCATTCACGCCGAACCTGCGCCTGGGCATGGGCTATACCGTTGCGGTCACTTCGCGTGCTGACATCGCGAAGAACATCCCGTTCCCGATCGCTTTGCCGCTGCTGTCGATCGGCTACCGCAGGTTCACGCTGTCCGGCGTGCTGATCCCGCGATTCAACGGTTCGCCGAACAACGGCAACGTCGTGTTCCTGTTCGGCGGCCTGAAATACTGAGCGCCGCGCGCGCTGTCCCGACCGCGACGCGCAGCATGTGCGCCGCAGGCCGAGGTTCCCGGATGACAAGTCTGCATTTCGCCATCTAAAATGGTGGTGTGATGAAGACTTCGACTCCTCCGACGCGCGAACAGCCGGCGATCCAGGTCGTCGAGCGCATGTTCGCGATTCTCGACGTCCTCGCCGGGCACGCCGAGCCGATGCCGCTGAAGCTGATCGCCGAGCGCACCGGTTTGCACACCTCGACCGCGCACCGCATTCTCAACGACCTTGCCACCGGGCGGGTCATCGAACGCTGCGAACCCGGCGTCTACCAGCTCGGAATGCGGCTGCTTGAACTCGGCAACCTGGTCAAGGCACGTCTCAATGTGCGCGACGTTGCTTTGGGCCCGATGCGCGAACTGCACCGACTGACCCACCAGACGGTCAATCTGAGCATGCGCCAGGGCGACGAAATCGTCTATATCGAACGCGCCTACAACGAGCGCTCGGGCATGCAGGTCGTGCGCACCGTCGGCGGCCACGCACCGCTGCACCTGACTTCGGTGGGCAAGCTGTTCCTCGCCAGCGAAGAGCCGCAGCGCGTCAAGGCCTACGCGTTGCGCACCGGCCTGGTCGGGCATACGCGCAACAGCATCACCGACAGCACCCAGCTCGAGGCCGAACTGGTGCGCGTGCGCCAGCGCGGCTACGCACGCGACAACGAAGAACTCGAACTGGGCGTGCGCTGCATGGCCGCCGGAATCCACGACGACAGCGGCCGGCTGGTCGCCGGCCTGTCGCTGTCGGCGCCCGCAGACCGCATGCAGGAGGATTGGCTGGCCAAGGTCGTCGACACTGCAGCGCGCATCTCGGCCGCGCTGGGGTACCAGCCCAAGCGCGACGAAATCGTGCGCCGCGGCTGACCCCGCAGCTCAATCGGCAATCGCGCCGCGTTGCGTGTCCACGCGCGACAGCAATGTGCGCCCTGCGTGCCGCATCCAGTGGCGGATGCGTTCGGCGTCGCCGAAGTGCGAATACCGGCCCCATGCATCGAGCAGAACGACGATCACGTTGCGCCCCTGCACGACGGTGTTCAGCACCAGGCAATGTCCCGCCTCGTTGATGTAGCCGGTCTTCTGCAGCACGATGTCCCAGCCGCGGTTGAACACCAGATGGTCGGTGTTGCGGAACTGCAGCTCGCGGCGGCCGACCTCGACCATGCTTTCCGGGTGCGTCGAGAAGGCGCGGATCAGCGGGTACCGGCGCACGTCGCTGACCAGCAGCGCCAGATCGTGCGCGCTCGACTCGTTTTGCGGCGACAGCCCGGTGGGGTCGACGTAATGCGTCTGGCGCATGCCCAGCGTGCGCGCCTTGGCGTTCATCGCCGCGACGAATGCCGCGGTCCCGCCCGGATAGGTGCGCGCCAGCGCATGCGCGGCACGGTTCTCCGACGACATCAGCGCCAGCTTGAGCAGCTGCTGCCGGCTCAGAGTCGTGCCGGGACGCAGCCGCGAATGGCTCCATTTCAGCGTGTCGATGTCGTCATCGGTGATGGTGATCGGCTGCTGCAACGGCAGATGCGCATCGAGCGTGACCGCCGCCGTCATCAACTTGGTCAGCGATGCGATCGGCCGCACCGCGCCCGCGTCCTTGCTCAGCAAGACCTGCCCGGTCCTGCCGTCGACCACCAGCGCGGAGCCCGAGCGCAGCGCCACCGGGTCACCGACATGCAGCTTCAGCGCGTCGCTGGCAAGCAACCGTGGCGCGGCGCCGACATCGCGCACCGCGCCCGGCTGTGCGTGCACCGGGCGCGCGAGCACCGGCGACACATTCAGGCGTATCGGTGCGGCGTGCGCGACCGGGCCCGACACAGGCGCCGGATGCAGCACGGCACGATGGTGGATCGAGCGCCTGTGGATCGGCCGCCGATGGTCCGCCCGCCGATGCCGTGGCCGGCGATGCTCGATCTTCCGCTGGGCGGCACGGTGCGGCGCAACGTGCCGGCGCGCTGCCCGCCGGTGCACGGCGCCTCGATGGCGCGGCGCGCGTGCCGACGCCCGATGATGGGGCGAAGCCTGGCTGGAGCGCATCGCCGGCGCGCTCGCGGTCGCCGCCGGTGCCGGCGCGGCCATGCCGAGCAGCGCCACCAGGAGCGCCATCGCGCACCCCCATGACCAGGTCAATCGGCGAAGGTCGGGCATGATTCGGTCTTGTTTTGTTGCGCGAAGCGTAGCAAAGTGCCGCGCCGAATGCAACAGAAAGAAACATACGGTGGATCAACTGCTTGGCCGAGGCGCTTGAAGTTCCTAGTCAAGCGTGCGCAGATGCCTGCAGCGGGCCGGCGGAAATCGGCATGGACAAGCTCAGGACCAGGCGTCGGGATCGACCATGCGCCCGGGCGGCGCGATTCCCAGACGCTGCATGCGCCGGTACATCGTGGCGCGGCCGATGCCCAGCCGTCGCGCGGCCTCGCTGACGTTGCCCTGGCACTGCTGCAGCGCGCGTCGCAACGCCTGCGCCTGCGCGCAGGCCGGCGCCGTGTCGAAATCGGGCGCGAACCCGCTGGCCGCGACGTTCGTCGCGGCCGGGCGCGGGCGGATCGCAGCCTGCACCAGATCGGAGTCGATCGCCGCGCCGTCGCCGAGCACGACCAGCATGCGCAGGACATTGCGCAGCTCGCGGAAATTGCCCGGCCAGCCGTGCGCACGCAGCAACTGCCTTGCCGGCGCCTGCAACGGCGGCGGCGGCATGCCGAGCGCGTCGGCTTCGGCGGCCAGCACGCGCTCGATCAGCGCGCCGAGGTCGTCGCGCGCGCGCAGCGGCGGCAGCGTCAGCGTGACACCGTTGATCCGGTACAGCAGATCGAGCCGGAAGCTGCCCTCTTCGACGAGTTGCTCGAGGTCGCGATGACTGGCACAGATCACCTGCGCGTCGAGCGCGGCCGGGCGCTGCGCGCCCAGCGACTGCACCTCGTGTTCGCCGAGCACGCGCAGCAGCCGGGTCTGCAGCGGCAGCGGCATGTCACCGATTTCATCGAGGAACAAGGTGCCGCCGTCGGCTTGCGCGATGCGCCCGCGCACTCCGTGGCGCGATGCTCCGGTGAAGGCGTGCGGACCGTAGCCGAACAACTCGCTCTCGATCAGCGACTCCGGGATGGCCGCGCAATTGACCGCGACGAACGGGCCGTCGGCGCGCGCGCTGCAAGCGTGCAGGGCGCGCGCGAACGCCTCCTTGCCGGTTCCCGACTCGCCCTGCAGCAGCATGTGCACGCCTTTGCCGAGCAGGCGCTGCGCGCGCCGCGCACTGGCCTGGGTGGCGCGGTCGGCGCCGGCCAGCTCAGCCAGCTCCGGGGCGAGATCCGGGGCCGGGGCCGGCGCAGCGGCATCGCGCTGCCGCGCCGCGGCGCGGGTTCGCCGCGGTGCCCGCAGCACGGCGTATGCGTCGCGGTGCGCGGGCGGCTGCGGCACGTGAAGCTGCAGCGCGGTCGCAGCCTGGGGGTCGCGCGCGTGGCGCGCGCACAGCGCGTCGAGCCCGACACCGAGCAACTGCTCGAGCGGCTGCCCGCACAGCGCCGCCGCGGGCACCGCGCACTGCGCGAGAAAGCGCCGATTGGCGCCCAGCACCGCACCATGGCCGTCGACCGCGAGCAGCGCGTCGGTGCCCAGGTCGAGCAGCCGCGGCTCGGCACCGATGCGCAACACCCACTGGTCGGAAAAACGCTCGCAGAACCAGGCATCCTCGACCACGCGCGCCGCTTCGCGCACCAGGCCCAGCACCAACTGCTGGCTGCGCTTGTCGTCGGGCGACGAAAGCGCCGAGACATCGATCACGCCCAGCACGCTGCCGTCGGCGCCGAGCACCGGCGCGGCGCTGCACGTCAAGCCTCGGTTCGAAGCGCGGAAATGCTCGTCGCGATGCACGGTCAGCGCGACCCTGTCGAGCACGCTCAGCGCGACCGCGCAGGTGCCTTCGGTACGCTCCTGCCACGCGCTTCCGCACCACAGCCCGGCGCTGCGCAGCGCGCGATCGAAGCGCGGGTCGTGCAGCAGGCACACGGCAACACCCTCGGGATCGGTCATCAGCACCACATACCCGGCGTCGCGCACCTGCTCGAACAACTGCTGCAAGCTGCTGCGGGCCAGTTCCAGCAGCGGCTGCATCGGTTGCAGGTGCTCGCGCAGGTCCTGCGCGCTGAGCACCCGCGGACCGTCATCGCGCTGCGGATCGAGACCGTGCTCGCGCAACGAGCGCTGCCACGACCGTGCGATCAGCGCGTGGGCGCTGCCGGCCACAGCTTCACCGCAGCGCGCTGCGCGCGCATCGAACAGCGACTGCATCGGCTTGTCTCCAGCGGCGTCGGTTCGCGCCCGTCATCGATGTTGTCGACCCTGTGCTTGTCGACCATGTGCTTGTCGACCATGTGCTTGTCGACCATGTGCAACACCGGCGCCTATTCTGGCAAGGAACTTGCTGACCTGCCTGCACCATTTCGACCGAACCCCCGCATCATGTCACATATTCAAGCTTTCGGCGTCATCGCCAACCCTGCGGCCGGGCGCGACTTGCGCCGCCTGGTGTCGTGGGCCTCGGTCGTCACCCACGCCGACAAGGTCAACACCGTGCTGCGGCTGCTCGGCGCCGCTGGCGCACTGGGGCTGCGGCAGGCGTGGATCATGCCCGATGCGTCGGGGCTGGCGGCGCGGGTGCGCGACCAGCTCGACGCCGCGCGCAGCGCCGGCCACGCCGATCTGCCCGAACTGCGGCTGCTGCCGCTGGACGTGCGCGGCGCGGTCGACGACACGCGACACGCTGCGGCGGCGCTGCATGCGATGGGGGTCGGCGCGATCGCGGTGCTCGGCGGCGACGGCACCCACCGCGCCGTCGCGCAGAGCTGCGGCGACACGCCGCTGCTGACCCTGTCGACCGGCACCAACAACGCGTTCCCGCGGCTGCGCGAGCCGACGCTGGCCGGAATGGCGCTGGCGCTGTACCTGCGCGGCGAGGTGCCGGACACCATCGCACTGCAACGCAACAAGCTGCTGCAAGTGCGCGACGCGCAGCGCGCGGAAATCGCTCTCGTCGACGTCGTCGTGTCGCGCCAGCGCGCGCTCGGCGCGCGTGCCGTCCTCGACGAAGCCGATGTGCACACCGTGTATGCGGCGTTCGCCGAGCCGAACGCGATCGGCCTGTCGTCGATCGCCGCCTACGCCACGCCGGTGGGACGCACCGATCCGTGGGGCGCGCAGGTCGAACTCGGCGGCGCGCGGCAGCTGCGCGCCCCGCTGCTGCCCGGTGCACTGCGCACGCTGGGCGTGCTGCGGACGTCGCGCATGCTGCCCGGGCAGCCGCTGAGGCTGCCGGCGATGAATGGCACGCTGGCCTTCGACGGCGAACGCGAGTGGGTGCTCGACGCGCGGCAGCCGCCGACGATCACCTTGCAGCCCGACGGCCCGCGCACCCTGCAGGTGGAGGCGATCCTGCAGCACGCTGCACAGGCCGGGTTATTGTGTCGGGCCTGAGCGCAGCGAGGTGGGTCGTTCCACGAGCGCGGCGCGCGGCCGCTCCGAAGCCGCGCTCAACTCCCTCGGGGAGTCGAGCGCAGCGAGGAGGGTCGTTCCACGAGCGCGGCGCGCGGCCGCTCCGAAGCCGCGCTCAACTCCCTCGGGGAGTCGAGCGCAGCGAGGAGGGTCGTTCCATGAGCGCGGCGCGCAGCTGGGCGCGCAGACGGGCGCACAGCGCGTCGTGATCGACCGCAGCGCCGCCAGCGGCCTGCTGCCAGGCGCAGGTCGCGGCGTCGAGCCGCCGCGCCTCATCGGCCGGCTGGCGCAACACGGCGCACAGCAGCTCCCAGTCGGGGCGCTGCAGCAGCACGCCGCCGACCAGCAGCACCACGGCGGCCGTGCGCACCTGCGCCAGGCCGGCGATCTTGCGCCCGGAACAGACCACTTCCCACGGTGACAGCCCGCCGAAGCACGCCCACTCGGCCGCTGCCGGCCTTGCCGCGGCGCGCAGCTGCCCGGGCGGCACCGCACTGCACTGCACGCCACCGACGCTGAGCGCGCGCGCCAGCGCCTCGCCGAGCCAGCGGTAGGCCGGCACCGGCCCGTCGCGCACCAGGCGGTGCGAGGCCGGCAGCGCGACCGACACGCCGATCATCCACGGCCCGACCAGCACCGCGCCACCGCCGGAGCGACGCTGCAGAACGGCCAGCGGCGCATCGTGCAGCTGCCATGCCAGCTCCCGTTGCGACAACCCCAGCACCACGGCAGGCGCGCGGTAACGCCACAGCCGCCACGCCGGACGCTGCAGCGCGCGCAGCTGGCGCGCGTTCCACGCCTGCTCGGTGGCGGCCACGCCGGCGGCGCGGCGTGGCTCCTGCGTCAATCTGCCGCCTCGATCCACGCCAGCGTGGCGCCGCGGCCGAAGGTGGCTTCGCGCGCGACTTCGATCCGCGCCACGCGCCCGGCCACCGGAGCGGTCAGCTCCAGCGTGCTCTTGACCAGCACCGCACTGCCGAGCACCTGGCCGGCCGCCACGCTGTCGCCCGGAGCCACGCGCCAGTTCTCCAGCAGCGCCTCGGTTCCGGCCTCGACGTCGGCCCAGGCCTGCGCATCGAGCTTGACCGCGACCACCTTCATGCCAGCACCCTCCCCGCCTGCATCAGACCGCTGGCCTGCGCGACGATGGCATCGACCTGCGGGATGACGAACTGCTCGAGCGGACGGCTGTACGGAATCGGCACGTCGGGAACGGCCAGCCGCCGCACCGCAGCCTTGAGCCGCACGCTGTCGAGATTCTCGGCCACCAGCGCGGCGATCTCGCCGCTGAGGCCGAAGCTGAGGTAGTCCTCGTCGGCGATCAGCACGCGGCCGGTCTTGCGCACCGAAGCCAGCACGGTGGCGCGGTCCAGCGGCACCAGGGTGCGCAGGTCGATGACCTCGGCGTCGATTCCCTGCGCGGCCAGCTGCGTCGCGGCAAGCAGGGCCTTGTGCACCATCTGGCTCAGCGTGACGATGGTCAGGTCGCGCCCCTCGCGCACCACACGCGCCTGGCCGAACGGCAAGGTGTAGGCGGCTTCGGGCACTTCGGTCGTGCTGCCCTCGTAGTACGCCATCCACGGCAGCCCCATGATTCCCTTGTGATACATGAACAGCACCGGGTTGTCGTCACGGATCGCCTGCGCCATCAGACCCTTGGCGTCGTGCGCGTTGGACGGCACCACGACCTTGATTCCGGGCATGTGCGCAAAGGTCGCGTACAGGCACTGCGAGTGCTGCGCGGCGTCGTTGTAGCCGCCGCCGATGGCGGTCATCAGCACCATCGGCAAGCGGATTGTGCCGCCCGACATATAGGTGTTCTTCGCCATGTGGTTGTAGATCATGTCCATGCACACTCCGAAGAAGTCGACGAACATCAGTTCGGCGATCGGTCGCATGCCGGCCGCTGCGGCACCGATCGCGGTACCGATGAACGCCGTCTCCGAAATCGGCGTATCCATGATGCGATCCTTGCCGAAGCGCTCGAGCAGGCCTCCGGTGGCGCCGAAGATGCCGCCGTAGCGTCCGATGTCCTCGCCGAGCGCGAAGACTTCCGGGTTTTGTTCCATTTCCAGCGCGATGGCCTCGGCGATCGCCTGGGCCATGGTCAGGGTGCGCGCGTTGCTTGTCGTCATCGTCGTGTCTCCAGCGTCGTCCGCATCAATGGAATACGTGCAGCAGCGCGTCTTCGGCGCGCGGATACGCGCCGGCGCGCGCATGCGCATAGGCCTGCGCCACCGTGTCGGCGACCCGCGCGCGCAGCGCCGCATCGGCCGCGTCGTCGAGCAGCCCGAGGCTGCGCAGGTGCGCACCCAGCGCCGGAATCGGATCGTGCGCGCGCAGCCCGGCGACCTCGCCCTTGGGCCGGTAGGTCTCCGGATCGCCCTGGAAGTGGCCCAGGTAGCGGTCGGTCTTGACCTCGATCAACGTCGGGCCCTGGCCGGCGCGCGCGCGCGCCACCGCGGCCGCCGCGGCTTCGTATACCGCCAGCGCGTCGTTGCGATCGACCAGCGCGCTCGCCATGTCGTAGGCCGCGGCGCGATCGGTGTTCCATGCCACCGATGTCGAGTCGGACTTCTCGACCGAGATCGCGTACTTGTTGTCCTCGCAGACGAACACGACCGGCAGGCGCCAGATCGCGGCCAGGTTCAGCGATTCGTGGAATGACCCCTGGTTCGCTGCGCCGTCGCCGAAGAACGCCACCGCAACCAGGTCCTGGCCGCGCTTTTTCGCCGCCAGCGCGGCACCGCAGGCAGGCGGAAGGCTGGCGCCGATGATGCCGCTGCAGCTGAAATGATGCGCCACATCGAACAGGTGCATATGGCCGCCCTTGCCGTGGCACAGGCCATCGGCCTTGCCGAACATCTCGGCGGTCATCGCGGGCAGCGGCACCCCCTTGGCGATCGCGAAGTGGTGCGGCCGGTGGGTCCCGACCACGGTGTCTTCGCGCCGCAGGTGCGCGCACACGCCGACCGCGACCGGCTCCTGGCCTGCGGCCAGGTGCATTTCTCCGGGAACCGGACCGGAGCCGATGTCGAAAGCAAGGCCTTTCTGGATATTGGGCGGCAACTTGCCTTCGAGATAGACCTTGGCCATGGTCTCTTCGTATTCCCGGATCACGATCATCGTCTCGTACATCCACAGCAATTTCTCTGCGCTTGGACTCATCGCCCCATCTCCTTGTCTGGTCGGGTCATCGACAGGCGGCGCACGCGGCGCACGCGCACCACGATCGAGGCAAGCTTGATGCCAGGGACCGCGCACAGGGCGCGGCATCTCCACGGTGTCTCGATGTGTCTCGCTGGCGAGACACATCGATGCAGCCGTCCGCTGCGCAGCCACGACGCCATGGCGCCGCAGCCGGTGCTCGGCGGCGTTACTTCAAGCCCAGGTAGAGGACATGGATCGTCAGCGCGTCGCCTGGGCGACTGCCCTTGCGGACCTCGGTCACGGTGAAGGTGCGGGTGCCGCCGTGCATCGCCAGGTAGAACACGTCGCCGACCCGGAACAAGTCATCCTCGGTGACGACGACCACGCCCCGTTCGGACCCGAACACCGCCGCCTGCAGCGGATAACGACCGTCGCGGTCATAGCTTGCGCGGAACTTGAGCAGCCGCGCCGTTCCACGCAGGTCGACGCGCTGCCGCCTGCCGCCAAGCAGCAGGGCTTCGACGGTGCGTGAATCGGCACCTTCCCGTACCCGTTGTTCGTCTTCGATCCAGACGGACGGTTTGCTCGGCTGGACGGACATGCTGCTTGTCTCCGGCAGGTTGCGCGCGCCGCGCGCGCAGGCGGGGCGACGGTTCGCGATTCATCTGCCCGAGGTATAGCAGAATACGCGTTTTATATGGGTTTTTTTTCCATTTCGAAAGATATCAAATGAAAAAAAAGCCCCAGAGCGTTGATGTCTCTGGAGCCTTGGTGGTTCCTGGAACTTCCCGGAACCCTGGTTTGGTGGGTGGTACAGGGTTTGAACCTGTGACCCCTGCCGTGTGAAGGCAGTGCTCTACCGCTGAGCTAACCACCCGAAACCGTGCATTATGCCACAGCTTTTTGCTGCGGGCGCCAAACGGCGCCATCTTTCGACGACGCGTCGATCTCCTGCAGGATCGCGTCGTGCAGCGCGCATTCGTCCGCCGAAGCCTGCAGTCGCGGCAGCACGAAACCGGACAGATCCTGCAGCGCGTGGGCGGCGTCGCCGGGTTCGGTATCGGGATCGACGACCAGGCTGCCCTGGCCGCGCGTGAGCCAGATGTAGACCTCGGCCAGCAGTTCGGCGTCGAGCAGCGCGCCGTGCAGGGTGCGCCGGGTGTTGTCGACCCCGAAACGCTTGCACAACGCGTCCAGGCTGTTGAATTTGCCCGGAAACTGGGCCCGCGCCAACGCCAGCGAGTCGGTCACGCGGGCGCAGTGCGTCTCGAACGGAGCCAACCCGAGTCGCTCCAGCTCGGCGTCGAGAAAAGCGAGATCGAACGCGGCGTTGTGGATGATCACCTCGGCGCCGCGCACGAAGCCCAGCAGGTCATCGGCGATCTGCGCGAACAGCGGCTTGTCGGCGAGGAACTCCTCGGTCAGGCCATGCACGCGCAACGCGTCCGGGTGGCTGGCGCGCTGGGGATTGACGTAGCGCTGCAGGTGCGCGCCGGGTCGGCGGTGCAGCAACTCGACCGCGGCGACCTCGATGATGCGATCGCCCCCGGCCGCGTTCAGTCCGGTGGTCTCGGTATCGAGAACGACCTGCCGGGTCACGCGCGGGCTCCGGCGCCCGGAGCCAGGCTGTCGATTCCGCGATTGGCCAGCGCGTCGGCGGCCTCGTTGCCGGCATCGCCGTTGTGCCCGCGCACCCAGACCCATTCGACCCGATGCGCGGCGCGCGCCTGGTCGAGCCGCTGCCACAGGTCGACGTTCTTCACCGGCTTGCGCTCGGCCGTTTTCCAGCCGCGCGCCTTCCAGCCCGCGAGCCACTCGGTGATGCCCTTGAGGACGTACTGCGAGTCGGTGAAAAGATGCACCGCGCACGGCCGGCGCAAACTCTCCAGCGCGACGATCGCGGCCATCAGCTCCATGCGGTTGTTGGTCGTGTGCGGCTCGCCTCCGAACAGTTCCTTGTGGGTGTGTCCGCTGCGCAGCAGCACACCCCATCCGCCGGGGCCGGGGTTGCCGCGACACGCACCGTCGGTATAGGCGTGCACGGTGGGCGCCGCGTCGTCGCTGTGATCCATCTGCATTCCTCGAAGTATCGCTTGGTCCATGTCCATCACAAACGGCGCCGTCCGTGCGCCACCGGGCGCGCCACGGTGGCCTTGCCGGCGCGCCCCTGCCACGCTTTGCCGACCAGCCGCATCGCGCGCACGCGCTTGGTCGCCACCAGCACGTACGCGGCGCCGAGCATCGGCCACCAGCGATCTCCGGCCGCGTCCATGAATCGCCAGCGCTGCAGCCACCGCTGGCCGTGCACTGCGGGCCGATAGCAACCGTAGCGCCCGCCGACGACCTCGAAACTCAGCAGCCGCAACCAGTCGCGGACGCGGCGCGGCGAAATGAACTCGCCGCGCTGCGGAACGTACGGAGTCCCTCCGAGACGCGCCAGTGCCTGCCGCGCGCCCCACAGGCTCAATGCGTTGAAACCGGTGATCACCACGGAGCCGCCGGCAACCAGCACCCGATCGACCTCGCGCAGGCAGGCGTGCGGATCGGAGGCGAGTTCCAGCGCGTGCGGCAGCACGACGAGGTCCAGGCTCGCGGTGGCCAGAGGCAGGTCGGTGAAATCGCAGTACAGCGCCACGCCCGGGTCCGTGACCGGCTGCTGCGCCGCGATCCAGCGGTGCGGCATGCGGTTGTGCGCCAGCGCGTGCCATGCCGGCAGGCCCAGCTGTACGGCGTGGAAGCCGAAAATGTCGGCGACGATGCGATCGAACTGCGCCTGCTCCCAGCCGAGCAGGTAGGCCCCCGCCGGAGTCTGCAGCCACTGCTCGAGACTTATACTGGCGCTGACTTCGGGACTGAAATGCATATCGTCGCGCTGAACGCCTTTCGGGACAACTACATCTGGATGATCGTCGACGGGCGTTCGGCGCTCGTCGTCGACCCTGGCGACGCCGCTCCGGTATGGGCGGCCTGCGCGGCACAGGACCTGGACCTGTGCGGCATTCTAGTCACCCACCATCACCACGACCATGTCGGCGGAATCGCCGCGCTGTGTGCGCGGCGTGCCGTTCCGGTCTGGGGCCCGGCGGGCGAAGACATCCCCGGGCGCACGGTCGCGCTGGACGACGGTGCGCGCGTGCACGTTCCGGGAATCGCGCTCGAGTTCACGGTGCTGGCGGTTCCGGGGCACACCCGCGGACACATCGCCTACTACGCCGAACCGGCCGATTCAGCCCCTGTGCTGCTGTGCGGCGATACGCTTTTCTCGGCCGGATGCGGCCGCCTTTTCGAGGGCACGGCGCAGCAGATGCACGCGTCGCTGCAGCGACTGGCCGCGCTGCCCGAGGCCACGCGGGTGTATTGCGCGCATGAGTACACGATGAGCAATCTACAATTCGCCGCGCGGGTCGAGCCCGGCAGCGCCGCGCTGCACGACCACGCCGCGTGGTGCGCACAACAGCGCGCGGCGCAGCTGCCGACTCTGCCGAGCACCATCGGTCAGGAGCTGCGCATCAATCCGTTCCTGCGCCTGGACGCGCCGGAACTGCGCGCCTCGCTGAGCGGGCACTGCGGCCGTTCGCCGCGCGACGCAGTCGACGCGTTCGCGTTGCTGCGGCGATGGAAAGACGAAGCTTGATTGCACGACGCCGGCAGCTTGCCGGCTTGATGGGGGTGACGGGATGCAGGGATTGCGTGGACTGAGATTCTGGGCGCTGGCCGCCTTCATGTTGACCGCGGCCGGTTGCGCGCTCGCTCCCCAGTCCACACCATCCAGCAGTGCGGAGCAAGGCCCCGCAGCTCAGGTTGCAGGCACCACTCCGGTGCTGACGCTCAGCGTCAATGCCCCGGAAGCCAATCCGGCTTCGGCAGCGCAGGTGCAAAGCGACGAAGCGATGGAAATGCAGGCCGCGCTCGACGCGGCCGATCACGCCCAGGTGCACTATCGCGACATCTGGCAGCGGGTGCGTGCGGGTTTCGGGATTCCGGACATGGACGGCCCCGGAATGCAGCGCTACGTGCAGCAAGCGGTGCAGTGGTATACAACCAAGCCCGAATATGTCGCGCGGATGACTGAGCGCTCGCGCAAGTATCTCTACTACATCCTGCAGGAAGTGCAGAAGCGGCACCTGCCCACAGAGCTTGCGCTGCTCCCGTTCGTCGAGAGCGCGTTCAATCCCGACGCGCTGTCGAGCGCGCAAGCCTCGGGCATGTGGCAATTCATTCCGAGCACCGGCAAGCACTACAACCTGCGCCAGACGATTTTCCAGGACGGGCGCCGCGACGTGCTGGCGTCGACCAATGCTGCGCTGGACTACCTGACCAAGCTGCACGCCATGTTCGGCAACTGGCAGCTGGCGCTGGCCGCGTACAACTGGGGCGAGGGCGGGCTGCAGCGCGCCATCGCGTACAACGAAGCCCACAATCTGCCGGTCGACTACGCGCATCTGCGCATGCCCGCGGAAACGCGCAACTACTACCCGAAACTGCAGGCGGTGAAGGACATCATCGCCGATCCTGCGAAGTACGGAATCACCTTGCCCGACGTGCCTGATCACCCCTATTTCAAGCCGGTGACGATCACCCAGGACATCGACGTGGCGCTGGCCGCCAGGCTCGCCGGAATCAGCATCCCGGAGTTCCGCGCGCTGAATCCGGCGTTCAAGAAACCGGTGATCCTGGCCGCGACCCATCCCCGCATCCTGCTGCCCTACGACAACGCCACTGCCTTCGAGCAGGCGCTGGCGGCGTACGACGGGCCTCTGGCGACCTGGACCACGTACACGGTGCGCAGCACCGAGAGCCCGCAACGGATCGCGCGCGCGCTGCACCTCAGCGAAGCCACGCTGCGCAGCGTCAACACCTTCCCGCACCACATCCTGATCCGCGCCGGCTCCACTCTGCTGGTGCCCAGACCGCCGCAGGACGACCACAACGTCAGCGCCCATGTCGCCGAACACGCCATGCTGGCCCTGGCGCCGGTCCCGCCGCGCGGGCGCCTGGTGCGCATCCGCGCCTGGCGCGGTGACACGCCGCGCACGGTGGCCCGCCGCTACCACCTGAGCCCGCTCGAGGTCGCGCGCTGGAACCACATGCGCGAAAGCGAACGCTTCCGCACCCGCGCGCTGCTCGTCGTCTACCTGCCGCACCGCGCGCCCGAACGTGCCGCGCACTGGGCGCACCGCATCGATCGTTCAAGGCTGGCCGCGCTGCGTCATGACGAATACGAGCGCCGCATCCGCGAAGAACACCTGGCCGCGCTGCGTCACGACGAATACGTGCGCCGCATCCGCGCGGAACACCTGGCAGCGTTGCGCCGGGACGAAGAGGTCCGCCGCATCCGCGAAGAGCGCCTGGCAGCGCGCCGCCGCGCCGAGCAGCTCGCGCGCCGCGAACCGCGCGTGCGCGGCGCCACGCCGCAGGACATCAGGCTGGCGCAACGCTGATCGGCGGTCGGAACACTTGGCCATGCAAACACGCGTGCGGGACTATCTGACCGGATTGCAGGCGCGCATCCTCGACGCCCTGGAGACCGCCGACGGCGGCAGGTTCCGGCGCGATGCGTGGACGCGTCCGGCAGAAGCTCCGCTGCAGGGCGACGGCGCCAGCAGCGTGATCGAGGACAGCGCGTTGTTCGAGCGCGGCGGCTGCAACTTCTCGTCGGTGCGCGGCCCCAGCCTGCCGCCGTCGGCGAGCGCCCACCGCGCCGAGCTGGCGGGCGCACCGTTCGAGGCCATGGGCGTGTCGCTGGTGCTGCATCCGCGCAACCCCCACGTTCCCACCGTGCACATGAACGTGCGCATGCTGGTCGCGCATCCGGCTGGCGGCGCGCCGAGCGCGTGGTTCGGCGGAGGCATGGACCTGACACCCTACTACGGCCAGGTCGAGGATGCGGTGCACTTCCATCGCAGCTGCAAACGCGCACTCGATTCCGTCGACCCCAGCTACCATCCGCGCTTCAAGCTTTGGTGCGACCGCTATTTCTTCCTCAAGCACCGAGACGAACCCAGAGGCATCGGCGGGGTGTTCTTCGACGACTTCACCGAAGGCGGCTTCGAGCGCGGTTTCGCGTTGATGCGGGCGACCGGAGACGCTTTCCTCGACGCCTACCTGCCGATCGTGCAGCGCCGCCGCGCGCTGCCCTACGGCGAGCGCGAACGCGCCTTCCAGTCGCTTCGGCGCGGCCGCTACGTCGAATTCAACCTGGTCTGGGACCGCGGCACGCTGTTCGGGCTGCAGACCGGCGGCCGCACCGAGTCGATCCTGATGTCGATGCCGCCGCAAGCGAGCTGGCGCTACGACTGGCAGCCCGAGCCGGGCAGCGCCGAAGCGGCGTTGTACACCACGTTCCTCCCGCCACGCGATTGGGCCGCGGTTGAACTCTGAATCCCCTGTGACGGACGCCGCATGCATCGGCCTGCTCGGCGGCAGTTTCGACCCGCCGCACCGCGCGCATCTGGCGCTCGCGCGCAGCGCGCTGCGCGCGCTGCGCCTCGATGCTGTGTGGTTGATCCCTGCGGGCCAGCCGTGGCAGCGCGCGCCGCTGGCCGCCAGCGCGCAGCAGCGCTGGGACATGGTGCAGTTGCTGCTGGCCGGCGAGCCGGGGCTGCACGCATGCGACCTGGAACTGATGCGCGACGGCCCCAGCTACACCATCGACACCGTGCGCGAACTGCA
Organism: Pseudomonadota bacterium; assembly: GCA_021805805.1. Classification (GTDB taxonomy): domain Bacteria; phylum Pseudomonadota; class Gammaproteobacteria; order Burkholderiales; family Burkholderiaceae_C; genus Thiomonas_A. Next base: position 27,657 of record JAJZEB010000002.1, read on the forward strand.
GCGCCGCCATCCCCACACCGCGTACACGCTGATCGTCGGCTCCGACCAGCTGGCCAATCTGTGCAGCTGGCGCGACTGGGAGGCGTTGGCCGCCGCCGTCGACATCGCCGCAGCAGCCCGCCCCGGCCACGCGCTGCAACCGCCTGCCGGCTTGCTGCAGGCGCTGCAGCGTGGTGGCCACGCGCTGCGGCTGCTGCCGTTGCCACCGCTGCCTCTGTCGGCCACCCAGGCCCGCGCCGCGCACGGCAACACGCTGCGCACCATCGTGCCGCCGGCAGTCGCGCGCTATATTGAACAGCATCACATTTATCCCGACCCCGAAACGCCGCATGGACATCCGTAAGCTGCAACGCACGATCGTCGACGCCCTCGAGGACGTCAAGGCCCAAGACATCCAGGTCTTCAATACCGAGGCGCTGACCAGCCTGTTCGATCGCGTGATCGTCGCCACCGGAAGCTCGAACCGGCAAACGCGCGCGCTGGCCGCCAGCGTGCGCGACCGCGTCAAGGCCGCCGGCGGGCAGGTGCGCAGTCCGGAAGGCGACACCAGCGGGGAATGGGTCCTGGTCGACTGCGGCGACGCGGTCGTGCACGTGATGCAGCCGATGATTCGCGCCTATTACAAGCTCGAAGACATCTGGGGCGGCAAGACGGTGCACCTCAAGGGCAAGGATGCCGCGCAGGCGCCGACAAAGCCCGCCACCACTGCGCGCAAGACGACGGCGGGCAGGAGCGCTGCGGGCAAGACCGCGTCGGGCAAGACAGCTGCGAGCAAGACCGCGCCGAGCAAGACCGCTGCGAGCAAGACCGCGCCGAGCAAGACCGCTGCGAGCAAGACCGCTGCGAGCAGGGCGGCGCCGCGCAAGACCGCTGCGGCGCGTACGCGCGACGCGTGAACATCTGGTTGATCGCAGTCGGCCAGCGCATGCCGCGCTGGGTCGACGAGGCCTACGCCGAGTACGCGCGCCGACTCCCCGCGCAGACTCCGCTGCGGCTCAAGGAGATCCGCCCGGAGGCGCGCGGCAGCGGCATCGGCGCCGACGCGGCGATGGAGCGTGAGGCGCAACGCATCGAGGCCGCGCTGCCTCCGGGCTGCCTGCGCATCGCGCTGGACGAGCACGGCACGCGCCAGACATCGGCCTCGCTGGCGCACGAGCTGCAGCGCTGGCGCCAGGATGGGCGCGACGTGGCGTTGCTCATCGGCGGCGCCGACGGACTCGCGCCGCGGCTCAAGGCCGGCGCCGACGGTCTGCTGCGGCTGTCGGATCTGACGCTGCCGCACGGCTTGGCCAGGGTGCTGCTGGCCGAGGCGTTGTACCGCGCCCACACCCTGCTCGCCGGGCACCCGTATCACCGCGCCTGAGCACGCCGGCGCGGGCGTCGCGGTCGCGGTCAGCGCTGCTCGAGCGCTTCCCAGCGTTCGAGCAAGTCCAGCAGCGCGTCGTCGATCTCCTGCAGCCGGGCCTGCAGCGGCGCGATCTGATGCGGTTCATCGCGGTACAGCGCAGCGTCGCCCAGGCGTTCGCCGATACGCGCCTGTTCGGCCTCCAGCTCGACGATGCGCTGCGGCAGCTGTTCGAGCTCGCGCTGTTCCTTGTAGCTGAGCTTGCGCGCCGGCTGCGGCTGCCGCGGCTGTGCCGCCCCCGGCGCAGCCGCCGGCGGCGCGGAGGTCGCTGCCGCCGCAACCTCGCGCCGGCGCTGTGCCTGTGCCAGCCAGTCGTCGACACCGCCCTCGTATTCACGCCAGCAACCCGCGCCCTCGGCGACCAGCGTGCTGGTGACGACATGGTCGAGAAAACGGCGGTCGTGGCTGACCAGAAACACCGTGCCGTCGAACTCCTGCAGCAACTGCTCGAGCAGCTCCAAGGTCTCAACGTCGAGATCGTTGGTCGGCTCGTCGAGCACCAGCAGGTTCGCCGGGCGCGCGAACAGTCGCGCGAGCAACAGCCGGTTGCGCTCGCCGCCCGACAGCGAACCGACCGGCGACAGCGCACGCTGCGGCGAGAACAGGAAATCGCCCAGATAGCCGATCACGTGCTTGCGCGCGCCGCCGATCTCGATCCAGTCGCCGCCCGGGCTGATGGTCTGCGCCAGCGTCGCCTGCGGATCGAGCGCGGCACGCATCTGGTCGAAGTAAGCCACCTGCAGACGCGTGCCGCGCCGCACGCGACCGGCGTCAGGCTCGATCTCGCCCAGGATCAGCTTGAGCAGCGACGTCTTGCCGGCGCCGTTGGGCCCGACCACGCCGACCTTGTCGCCGCGCAGGATGGTCGTCGAGACCCCGCGCAGCAGCTGCCTGCCGCCAAGCGCCAGGTGCACATCGTCGAGGTCGGCGACGATGCGCCCGCCGGCTGCCGCAGCGTCCAGTTCCAGACGCACGCGTCCGAGCGTCTCGCGCCGTGCCGCGCGCGCAGCGCGAAGCCGCTGCAGCCGCTGCACGCGGCCGACGCTGCGCGTTCGCCGCGCTTCGACGCCCTTGCGGATCCACGCCTCCTCCAGCGCCAGCAGCTTGTCGGCGCGCGCGGCCGCGGCAGCCTCGTCGGCCAAGGCCTGCGCGCGGCGTGCCTCGAATGCCGCGAAATTGCCCGGGTAGCTGCGCAGCGCGCCGCGGTCGAGCTCGACGATGCGGGTCACCACCGCATCGAGGAAGGCTCGATCGTGGGTCACCAGGACCACCGTGCCGCGAAAGCCCTGCAGCAGCGACTCGAGCCAGATGATGGCATCGAGGTCCAGGTGGTTGGTCGGTTCATCGAGCAGCAGCAGGTCCGGATCGGCCACCAGCGCACGCCCCAGCGCGACGCGCTTGCGCATGCCGCCGGAAAGCTCGTCGATGCGCGCGCCGCCGTCGAGCCCGAGGCGTTCCAGAACCTGCGCCACGCGCTGCTGCCAGTTCCAGCCGTCGAGCAGCTCGATGCGCGCAAGCAGCGCGTCCAGGTCCTCGTCGGGCGGCTGCTCAGCAAAGCGCTCGCACAGTGCGCGCGCCTCGGCCACGCCTTCGGCAACGCCGTCGAACACGCTGGCGCCGGCGGCGAACTCGGCCTCCTGCGCCACGTAGACCTGGCGCAGCCCCTGCTGCAGCACCACACGCCCGTCGTCAGGCTGCTGCAACCCGGCGATGATCCGCAGCAACGACGATTTGCCGCTGCCGTTACGCCCGATCAGGCCGACCCGCTCGCCCGGCTCGAGCGCGAACGCGGCGTGGTCGAGCAGCGGCAGATGGCCGAAAGCAAGGCACAAATCAGTACAACTCAGCAGGGACATCGTCAACGATCGGTCAAATCCGCATTGTCCTCCATCCCGCGGCGCGGTGCGGATGCCGCCGCACGAATCCGTGCATCGCCGCTGCCGGTATGATCGAAGCCTGTCGAACGCTGCGCCTCATGTCGTCCAACACCATCGTTTATCTCGCTTCCTCGAGCCCACGGCGACGCGAACTGCTGCGCCAGATCGGCGTCGCGTTCGCGCCGCTCGAACCCGAACCCGACGAGGATGCCGAAGCCCTCGAGCAGCCGCTGCACGCGGAGACCCCGACGCACTACGTGCAGCGCGTCACCGCGCTGAAGCTGCAGGCCGCGCGTGCGCGGCTGCGCCGCCGCAGCCTGCCCGACGGCGTGATCCTGTGCGCCGACACCACGGTGGCGCTGGGCCGCAGACTGTTCGGCAAGCCGCAAGACGCGGCCGACGCCGCAGCGATGCTGCGTGCGCTCGGCGGCACCACGCACCGCGTGCTGACCGCGGTGGCGCTGGCGCACGGCAGCCACACCGACAGCGCGCTCAACGTCAGCCGCGTGCGCATGGCAGCGGTCGACGAGGCCGCGCTGCAGGCGTACATCGCCAGCGGGGAACCCTTCGGCAAGGCCGGCGGCTACGCCGTGCAGGGGCGCGCGGCCGCGTTCATCGCGCACATCAGCGGCAGCCACTCCGGAATCATGGGCCTGCCGCTGTTCGAGACCTCCGCGCTGCTGCGCGCCGCAGGAGCGCTGTGATGCACGCGCAGGGCACTCAGGAAGATCTGCTGATCAACATCACGCCGCAGGAAACGCGGGTGGCGCTGATCGCTCAGGCCGCGGTGCAGGAGATCCACATCGAGCGAACCCTCGAGCGGGGAATGGCCGGCAACGTCTACCTCGGGCGGGTCGTGCGCGTGCTGCCCGGAATGCAGTCGGCATTCGTCGACATCGGCCTGGAGCGCGCAGCGTTCCTGCACGTTGCCGATCTGTGGCAACGCATGCTCGGCGCCGAGCGCGCGGCCACGCTGCCGATCGAGAAGCTGGTGTTCGAGGGCCAGCCGCTGCTGGTGCAGGTGATCAAGGATCCGATCGGTGCCAAGGGCGCGCGGCTGTCGACCCAGATCGGCCTTGCCGGTCGGCTGCTGGTGCACCTGCCGCAGGACGATCGCGTCGGCGTGTCGCAGAAGATCGACGACCCCGCGCAGCGCGACGCGCTGCGCCAGCGACTCACCGAGCTGGCGCGCGTGCACGACGCCGACGCCGGCGCAGGATTCATCGTGCGCACCAATGCCGAGGATGCCAGCGACGCCGAGCTGAACGACGACATCGCGTATCTGCGCAAGACCTGGAACGCGCTGCAGCGGCGGGTGCGCGGTGTGCAGGCGCCGGCGTTGCTGTACCAGGAGCTGAGCCTGGCGCAACGGGTGCTGCGCGATCTGGTCACCGAATCGACACGGCTGATCCAGGTCGACTCGCGCGAGAACTTCGAGCGACTCCGGGCCTTCGCCGCCGAGTACATGCCCGGCGTCGTCGACCGGCTGCAGCTGTACCGCGGCGAGCGCCCGCTGTTCGAGCTGTACAACGTCGACGCCGAGATCGAACGCGCGCTGGGCCGGCGCGTCGACCTGAAGTCGGGCGGCTACCTGATCATCGACCAGACCGAGGCGATGACCACCGTCGACGTCAACACCGGCGGCTATGTCGGCGCACGCAATTTCGACGATACGATTTTCAAGACCAATCTGGAAGCCGCGCAGGCCATCGCGCGCCAGCTGCGGCTGCGCAACCTCGGCGGCATCATCCTGATCGACTTCATCGACATGCACAGCGCGCAGCATCGCGCATCTGTCCTCGACGAGCTGAAGAAGTCGCTGAGCCGCGACCGCGTGCGCGTGACGGTCAATGGCTTCTCACAACTCGGCCTGGTCGAGATGACGCGCAAGCGCACGCGCGAATCGCTCGCCCACCTGCTGTGCGAGACGTGTCCGACCTGCGACGGGCGCGGCCAGATCAAGACCGCGCGCACGACCTGCTACGACATCCTGCGCGAGATCCTTCGCGAGGCCAGGCAGTTCAATCCGCGCGAATTCCGCATCGTCGCTTCCAATGCGGTGATCGACCTGCTGCTCGAGGAAGAGAGCGCGCACCTGGCCGAACTGTCCGATTTCATCGGCAAGCCGATCGCGCTGCGCGCCGAGGCCGGCTACGCGCCGCACCAGTTCGACATCGTGCTGCTGTAGCGCACCCGGCACGCGGCGGCAAGGCCGCCCGCCGCAAGCATCGGAACTCAGTGCGCCGACGGGCAGGTCGCGTCGTCGGCCGGAACTTTGCCGACCAGCAGCAGGAAGCTGGCGAAGGGCTTGATCGCGCGCATGGCGACCAGCTTCGGGCCCTGGAACTGCAGCCGCCCGCTCATCATCGCCCACATCGGGCCTGGATCGCCGTGGCCCATCGCCTGCCAGTCGGCGGTTTTGGCGTGCATCAGGAAGTCGACGTCGAAGTCGGGGGCAGCCTTCGGCACGCCGCCGTAGCTGCAGTACGCCTTCGCATCCTTGGGAACGATCTTCAACTCGACCATGCCGGCCTTGCCGCAGTCATCGCGGTACATCTCGACGATCTTGTAGCCGCGCCCCTTGTCGTCGTGGAGCCATTCCCCGGCCAGGCCCTGGCTGAGTTGCGGCGTGGAGTTCCACGCCGTGCAGAAGTCGGCCGCCCACTGCGGCGACATCAGCACCGGCGCGGCCTCGGCGGATTGCAGCGCGGAAAGCGACGCCAGCGCAACGGCGGCGCACGCCAGCGGACGGAAGAATGAACGAACAGACATCGACGGAACTCCTCGGGTGGCGGGAAAAAGCGCCACGAAGGCGCCGCAACCATGGAGTATCCGTCTGTATTTATTTAGACATATATAGTGATTTCCAGAACTTGGCAGCCGCCTCAGACGTACTCGGCAAGGTTCTGGCGCATCTTCTTCATCGCCTGCACTTCGATCTGCCGGATGCGCTCGGCAGACACGCCGTACTCGGCAGCCAGCTCGTGCAAGGTCTTGCCGCCGCTGCCGTCGTCGTTGACCGCCAGCCAGCGCTGCTCGACGATTCGCCGGCTGCGCGCATCGAGCCGCTCGAGTGCCTGCGACAGGCCCTGCTGCTGCAGCCGCTCGCGGCCACGCGCTTCGAGCACGGCATCGGGTTCATCGCTGCGCTCGGACAGGTAGGCGATCGGGCCGAAACCCTCGCCACCGTCGTCTCCACCCGGCTGCAGCGCGATATCCGCGCCGGTCATGCGCTGTTCCATCTCGATCACGTCGCTGCGCTTGACGTCGAGCTCGCGTGCCACCGCATCGATTTCGGCGTCGCGAAACCCCTCCATGCCCTGCTTCATCGAGCGCAGATTGAAGAACAGCTTGCGTTGCGCCTTGGTCGTCGCAACCTTGACCATGCGCCAGTTGCGCAAAATGTATTCGTGGATCTCGGCCTTGATCCAGTGCAGCGCGTAGCTGACCAGACGCACACCCTGCGCCGGATCGAAGCGCCGCACGGCCTTCATCAGCCCGACGTTGCCTTCCTGGATCAGATCGGCGTGCGGCAGTCCGTAGCCCAGATAGTGGCGCGCGACCGAAACCACGACCCTCAGGTGGGACATCACCAGCTTGCCGGCGGCATCGCGGTCCTCGCGCTCCTGCCAAGCTCTGGCCAGCGCCTGCTCCTCGTCGGCGCTGAGCATCGGCATGCGATTGACCGCAGCGATGTACGACTCGAGATTGCCCAGGCTCGGAACCTGCGCCGGGAACCCGACCGCGAAACCGGGACTCGCCTTGCGCGGCGCCAAACCGTAATTCAGAACGCTGGTGTCGGCCATCTGCATACTCCTCCGTCCATGACCACGCATTTTAGCACTCTCCACGTTTGAGTGCTAACACGGTGGCGCGCGGCGCGGGCCCGGCTCAGGCGTCGAGCAGCGCATGCGCGAAGGCCTGCGCGTCGAACACCTGCAGGTCGTCGAGCGACTCGCCGACGCCGACGAAATAGATCGGGATCGGACGCTCGCGCGCGATCGCTGCGATCACCCCGCCCTTGGCGCTGCCGTCGAGCTTGGTCAGAATGATTCCGCTCAGTCCCACCGCATCGTCGAACGCGCGCAACTGCGCCAGCGCGTTCTGCCCGTTGGTCGAGTCGATGACCAGCAAAACCTCGTGCGGCGCGCCGTCCATCGCTTTGGCGACGACGCGCCGGATTTTTTTCAGTTCCTCCATCAGATGCTGCTGCGTCGGCAGGCGCCCGGCGGTGTCGACGATGACCACGTCGCTGCCGCGCGCGCGCCCGGCGCTGACCGCATCGAAAGCCACCGCGGCCGGGTCGCCGCCCTGCTGCGCGATGACCTGCACCGCGTTGCGCTCGCCCCAGGCCGCGAGCTGCTCGCGCGCGGCGGCGCGGAAGGTGTCGCCGGCGGCCAGCAGCACACTGCACCCGGCGCGCTGCAGGTGACGCGTGAGCTTGCCGATGCTGGTCGTCTTGCCGGCGCCATTGACGCCGACCATCATCATCACCGTCGGCTGGGTGCGACCGATGTCGAGCGGCTTTTGCAGCGGCGCAAGCAGCTCGGCGAGGATTTCGCGCAGCAGTTCGCGCACCTGCTGCGGCGTCTGCGCACCGCTTGCGCGCACCTTGCGTCTGAGCTGGTCGAGCACATCGCGGGTTGCCGCAACGCCGGCGTCGGCCATGATCAACGCGCTTTCGAGTTCCTCGTACAACGCCTCGTCGATGCGGTTGCCGCCGAACAGTCCGGACAGACCGGCTCCGGTCTTGCGCAAGCCGCTGCGCAGGCGCGCGAACCAGCCCGAGGCGCCGCCCGCGGCGGGCTCGGGCGACGAAGCCGCCGCTTCAGCGTCGGACTGTCTCGGCTCCGCTTCGACCGGCTCCGCTTCGACCGGCGGCAGCGTGGCGGGGGTCGGCGCGGGCGCCGCAGACTTGCGCTTGAAAAAACGGAACATGAACGAACCTCGTGACGGCGCAGGCTGCGCCCAAAGGCGCGGGCCGCGCCCAAAATACGCCATTATCTCGCCTGGCGGGAATGATGCGGTACGCTCCCCATGGCCGCCCGGAGCGGCCAGACCCATTTGCCCTGTCTTCGATCGATGCCCGAACGCACACCGAACCGACCTGCCGCACGAGGCGATGTGCGCATCATCGGCGGTCGGCTGCGCCGCAGCCGACTTCCGGTGGTGCCCGCGCCGGGGCTGCGCCCGACCCCGGACCGCGTGCGCGAGACCGTGTTCAACTGGCTCGGCCAGGAGCTGCCGGGCTGGAGTTGCCTGGACCTGTTCGCAGGCAGCGGAGCGCTGGGGCTGGAGGCCGCGTCGCGAGGCGCCACGCGCGTCGATCTGGTCGAATGCGACCCGACCGCGCTGCGCGCGCTGCGCCAGACCTGCGCCCGCCTGGGCGTGGACGGCGTTCGCGTGCATGCGCGCGACGCGCTGCAATTCGCCGCGCAGGCCGCGCCCGGCAGCTACGACCTGGTGTTCATCGATCCGCCTTACGCCAGCGCGCTGCAGCGCGAGGCTCTGCACCGCGCTGCGCCGTTGCTGGCCGCCGACGGCCTGGCCTACGTCGAGGCGGCGGACGCGGCGCAACTGGCGCAATCGATCGACCCGACGCAGTGGCTCGTCTGGCGCAGCGGCCACGCCGGAGGTGTGCATTACGCGTTGCTGCGCAAGGTAGACTTGCGCGTTGCACAAGACGGGAGCACGCGATGCTGACGGCAGTCTATCCGGGCACTTTCGACCCATTCACGCGCGGCCACGAGGATCTGGTGCGCCGCGCCTGCAAGCTGTGCGACCGATTGATCGTCGCGGTCGCCGCCGGACACCACAAGAACGCGCTGTTCAGCCTCGAAGAACGGCTGGACCTGGCGCGCACCATCCTGTCGCCGTACCGCAACGTCGAGGTCGAGGGTTTCACCGGGCTGCTGCGCGACTTCGTCGTCGGATGCGAAGCGCAGGTCGTCGTGCGCGGACTTCGCGCGGTCAGCGATTTCGAATATGAGTTCCAGATGGCCGGAATGAACCGCCAGCTGATGCCCGAGGTCGAGACCATTTTCCTGACTCCGGCAGACCAGTACCAGTTCGTATCCGGGACGTTCGTACGGGAAATCGCGCTGCTCGGAGGCGACGTCGGCAAATTCGTGGTTCCATTGGTCACCGAGCGTCTGGCGGCCAAGCTCGCGGCCCGGCGCGAGGCGTGAGGGACGACGACGATGGCGCTATGGATCACCGACGATTGCATCAACTGCGACGTGTGCGAGCCCGAATGCCCGAACCAGGCGATTTCGATGGGCGAGCAGATCTATGAGATCGACCCTGATCGTTGCACCGAGTGCGTCGGCCACCACGATCAGCCGCAATGCGTGCAGCTGTGCCCGGTGGCGTGCATCCCGGTGCGGCCGGATCGGGTCGAGTCGCGCGATACCCTGATGCAGCGCTACCTTCGCCTGCAGGGTTCCCCGGTGGCCTGACGCGCACGCCGGCGGCGCGTCGCGGCCGAACAACGCGCGCGGGCCGCGGTTCAGCTCCCGGATCCGGAGCGGGAATCGCCGGAGCGGGAATCGCCGGAGCGGGAATCGCCCTTGGCTGCGTTGCCGCGGTGCAGTTGCATCACCGCCTGATCGACGCGGCCATGCAGCAAGTCGGGAAGAACGTCGAGCGCACGCTGCATCGCCTGCTCGATCAGGTCGAGTTCACCGCGCTGCGGACGGCCGAGAACGAAACCGATCACCGCGCCACGTTCGCCAGGATGCCCGATCCCCAGCCGCAGGCGCCAGAACTGCGGCGTGCCCAGCTGTGCGGCGATGTCGCGCAGGCCGTTGTGTCCGGCGTGCCCGCCGCCGAGCTTGATCCTGGCTTGCCCAGGGGGCAGGTCGAGTTCGTCGTGCGCGACCAGGATCTGCTCCGGAGCGATCTTGTAGAAGCGCGCCAGCGCCGCCACCGCCTGCCCTGACCGGTTCATGTACGTCGTCGGCTCGAGCAGCCAGACCTCGCCGTCACCGGTGTGCCAGCGCGCCAGGTCACCGAAGAAACCGCGCTGCGGGCGCAATTGCAGCCGCTCGCGCAGCGCCAGCTGGTCGAGCCACCAGAAACCGGCGTTGTGTCGCTGCTGGGCGTGTTCGGGCCCTGGGTTGCCGAGCCCGACGACGAGGCGGATCAAGGCCGCGTCTCCGGCTGCGGTTCGCGCGCCAGCAGGGCCTGAACGGCTTCGGCTGCGGTGCAGGTCCCGTCGAGCAGCGCGCCGACCGCGGCTGCGATCGGCATGTCGATTGCGTGCCGCTCGGCCAACTCGAGCAGCGTGCGCGCCGTGTACACCCCTTCGGCAACATGGCCGAGCTCGCGCACGATGGCGTCCAGCGGCTTGCCGGCGGCCAGCTGCAGACCGACGCGCCGATTGCGCGAGAGTTTTCCGGTGCAGGTCAGCACCAGGTCGCCGAGCCCGCTCAGACCAGTGAACGTCTCGCGTTGCGCGCCCAGCACCAGACCCAGGCGGCTCATTTCGGCCAGGCCTCGGGTGATCAGCGCGGCGCGCGCGTTGTGCCCCTGCTCGAGGCCGTCGCTGACCCCGCAAGCGATCGCCAGCACGTTCTTCACCGCGCCGCCGACCGCCACTCCGCAAAGGTCGTCGCTGGCGTACACGCGCATGCCGTCGTGATGCAGCGCGCCCACGCTGGCACGCAGCAGCGACGCGTCGCGGCTGGCCACGGTCAGCGCCGACGGCAGTCCGCGCGCGACCTCGTCGGCGAAGCTCGGCCCCGACAGCAGGCCCACTGCGGGATGCTGCGGCCAGTCGGCGAAGACCTGCTCGACGACCTGGTGCGGCAAAGCCGCGGTTTCGCGCTCGAACCCCTTGCACAGCACCAGCACCCCGACCGCGGGCGCACGCTGCGCGGCGAGCTGCCGGGCCAGCGCACGCAATGCCGCCAGCGGCACCGCGAGCACCAGCAACCCGTCGGGCGTTGCATGCGCGACGGCCTGCTGCAGGTCGGCCGTGCACTGCAGCGCAGCAGGCAGTGCGACACCGGGCAGGTAGCGCCGGTTCTCGCGCGTGCGCTGCAGTGCATCGACCTGCTGCGGGTCGCGTCCCCACAGCACCGTGTCTTGACGGGCCGCGGCGTGCGCGGCCATCGCCGTGCCCCAGGCGCCGGCGCCGAGCACGCTGACCCTCATGCCGACAGCATCAGTTCAGCGCCGCCCCATCGGGACCGATCAGGTCGCCGGGTTGCTGTCCGGCCTGTTGCGCGCGCTGGCTTTCGTACATCGCCTGGAAATTGATTTCCGCAAGGTGCACCGGCGGGAAACCAGCACGGGTGATCGCGTCGGCCAGATTCGCCCGCAGATACGGGTAGACGGTCTGCGGGCACGCGATTCCCAGCAACATGTCGGTGTGTTCGGTCGGGATGTTGCGCAGTTCGAAAATGCCGGCCTGCTTGCCCTCGACCAGGAACAGCGTCTGTTCGTTGACGCGCGCGGTGATCGTCGCGGTGACCGCGACTTCGTACACCCCTTCGGCGATCGCTTCGCTGGCCAGGTTCATCTGCACGTCGACGGTCGGCTGCACCTGCTCGAGCAGGATGCGCGGCGAATTCGGCTGCTCCAGCGACATGTCCTTCAGATAGCAGCGCTGCAGCGCGAAGACCGGCTGCTGGTCATCGGCGGCGGGATTCGGTGGGGTGCTCATGCGTGGGCTCCATGACTACGTTGGGTCGCGCGCGATGCGTCGTGCGCGAGCGGGAATCCGGCATTGTAGGAGCACGCCGCAGAGCCCGGCCTCGGCTGCGGACTCACCCGGCGTGCAGCATCGCTTCGAGCTCGCCGCGCGCATCCAGCGCATACAGGTCGTCGCAACCGCCGACGTGGGTGTCGCCGATGTAGATCTGCGGCACCGTCCTGCGCCCGGTGTCGCGCATCATCGCCGCGCGCGCCTGCGCGTCGAGGTCGATGCGGATCTCGTCGATCTCGGTCACGCCACGCTTGTGCAGCAAGGCCTTGGCGCGCTGGCAATACGGGCATACCGCGGTCGTGTACATGCGCACTCTGGACAGCATGGTCGTCTCCCGTTCAGCTCTTTTCCACCGGCAGTCCGGCTTCGCGCCAGGCACGCAGCCCGCCGGCCACCGCGACCGCACGACCGTAGCCGTGCTTGCGCAGCGTGGTCGCGGCGCGTCCGGCACGCGCGCCGCTCTGGCACAGCACGAGCACCGGCAGATCCTTGTTCTTCGGCAGTTCGGCCAGGCGCTGTTCGATCTGTCCGAGCGGAATGTTGCGCGCGCCCACGCCGTGCCCGGCAGCGTGCTCGCCGGGCTCGCAGACGTCGATCAGCACGCCCTTTTCCCGGTTGATCTGCCGCACTGCCTCGGCCGGCGCGACGCCGCCGCCACCGCGTGAAAAGCTGGACCACAGCAGCATGCCGCCCGACAGCACGGCAATCGCGACCAGCGCGAGGTTGTCGATGATGAATTTCAAGATGCGCACTCCGGCAACGCAGCGAAAGACCGGATTCTAGGAACTTCGGCGGCGACGCGTCGGAGATGCGTCGCGCGCAGCGCGTCGCGTGCGGCGCGCGCACGGTGCACTACCATGTCGAATCGAAATCGGATCCCAACTTCGTCTGCTCCACCGAACATGCACAAATTGGTCATGATTCGCCATGGCGAATCACTCTGGAACAAGGAAAACCGCTTCACCGGCTGGGTCGACGTCGATCTGACCACGCAAGGCGCCGACGAAGCGCGTCGCGCGGGCAGCCTGCTCAAGGCCCACGGACTGGATTTCGACGTCGCGTACACCTCGGTGCTCAAGCGCGCGGTGCGCACGCTGTGGCTGTGCCTGGACTCGATGGACCGGATGTGGCTGCCCACGGTGCACAGCTGGCGCCTGAACGAGCGCCATTACGGCGCGCTGCAGGGGCTGAACAAGGCCGAGACCGCGGCCAAGTTCGGCGACGAGCAGGTGATGCAATGGCGCCGCAGCTACGACGTTCCGCCGCCGGCGATGGACGAGAACCACCGCCAAGAACTCGCCGCCGACCCGCGCTACGCCCGCGCCAACCCGCTCGACCTGCCGCTGAGCGAATGCCTCAAGGACACCGTGCACCGCGTGCTGCCGCTGTGGGAGGAGTCGCTGGCGCCGGCGATCCGCGCCGGACGCCGCCTGCTGGTGGTTTCGCACGGCAATTCGATGCGCGCGCTGATCAAGCATCTGGACGGAATTTCCGACGCCGACATCGTCGGCCTGAACGTGCCGAACGGAACACCGCTGGTCTACGAACTCGACGCTGCGCTCAAGCCGATCCGGCGCTACTACCTCGAAGCCGACGCCGCGCGCTGAGCACCGCGCAGGCGCCTCGAATCGGGGCGGCCGCCCTACTCGAGCCCTACGCTATCTATATACTGACGGATATTCGAGGGATCAGGCATGGCTGGGAAATTCAAGATCGCGGCTTGGATCGGTGTCGGCGTGCTCACCGGCGCTCTGGCCACGCTGCAGCTGCAGGCCGTTGCGCACAACGCGCAGACTTCGCTTCCGCTGGACGAACTGCAGCAGTTCGCAGCGGTCTATGGCCTGATCAAGGCCGACTACTTCGAGCCGGTCGCGGGCAAGAAACTGGTCCATGACGCGATCAACGGCATGGTCAACAGCCTCGACCCCCATTCCGAATACCTGGACGCGAAGGACTACAAGGAGTTCCGCGAAAGCACCAGCGGCCAGTTCGTCGGCGTGGGAATCGAGATCACTGCCGAAGACGGCCTGATCAAGGTCGTCTCGCCGATCGAAGGCTCGCCGGCGGCGCATGCCGGAATCGAGGCCGGGGACCTGATCACGGCCATCGACAACGTTCCGGTCAAGGGCATGACTCTGGACCAGGCGGTCAAGCGCATGCGCGGCAAACCCGGAACCCAGGTCACTTTGACGGTGCTGCGCAAGAGCCAGGGACGCACGCTGAACATCACCGTGACGCGCGCCGAGATCCACGTGCGCAGCGTGCGCGGCAAAGTCGTCTCGCCCGGCTACGCGTGGGTGCGAATCAGCCAGTTCCAGTCCGACACCCTGCCCGATTTCGTCAACGAGGTCGACGCCCTGTACAAGCACGACCCCAAGCTCAAGGGCATCGTGCTGGATTTGCGCAACAACCCGGGTGGTCTGCTCGAAAGCGCGGTCGGCGTCGCGTCGGTGTTCCTGCCCGCGGACGCGGTCATCGTGTCGACGCGAGGCCAGATCCCGGAAGCCAACGTGAGCTACCGCAACACGCCCAGCGACTATTCTCGCGAACCCGGAGTCAATCCGCTGCAATCGCTGCCCGACGGAATCAAGAAAGTTCCGCTGGTCGTGCTCGTCAACGGCGGCTCGGCATCGGCCTCGGAAATCGTCACCGGTGCGCTGCAGGATTACGGCCGCGCGAAAATCATGGGCACCCCGACCTTCGGCAAGGGATCGGTGCAGACCGTGCTGCCGCTCGGTCCGGACACGGCGCTGAAGCTGACCACCGCGCGCTACTACACGCCCAACGGCGAGTCGATCCAGGCCAAGGGAATCACGCCGAACTTCATCGTCGACCCGCTTCCCAGCGGCGATCCGTACGCGGCGCTGCGCATGCGCGAAGCCGACTACAGCAATCAGATCGGCACCGGAGGCCCGGCGTCGGCCGCGGCCAGCGCCGCAGCGGCGCAGCGCGAAGCGCGCGAAACCGCGGCGCGCCGGGAACTTGAATTGCAGATCGAGAAGGATCCGAACAAGTTCCCGAAGCTGCCTCAGTACGGTTCGAAGGAAGACTGGCAGTTGCAACAGGCTTTGAACGAGCTGCAAGGTAAACCCGTCGTCACCGCAAAGGTGCCGCCCAAGCCTGCGGCGTCGCAGCCGGCCGCGCCGCACGCACCCGCGGCCAAGCCGGCTTCGACACCGAAGCGGTGAACGACGACGAGCTGCTGCGCTACTCGCGCCACATCCTGCTCGACGCCATCGGCATCGAAGGCCAGCAGCGCATCGTCGATGCACGCGCGCTCATCGTCGGCGCCGGCGGGCTGGGCTCGCCGGTGGCGCTGTACCTGGCCGGCGCCGGAGTCGGCCACATCACCCTGATCGACGACGACACCGTCGACCTGACCAACCTGCAGCGCCAGATCGCGCACACCGAGGCGCGCGTGGGTCAGCCGAAAGTCGAATCGGCGCGGGCCGCGATGCTGGCGCTGAACCCACGGCTGCGGGTCGACGCCATCGCGCGCCGCGCCGACGACGCACTGCTCGACGCCGCGCTCGCGCGTTGCGACGTGGCGCTGGACTGCAGCGACAATTTCGCCACCCGCCAGGCGCTGAACCGCGCCTGCGTCGCGCACCACGTGCCGCTGGTCAGCGGCGCTGCGATCCGCGGCGATGGTCAGGTCGCGGTGTTCGACAGCCGGCCACGCGCAGATGGCAGCCGCGGGCCCTGCTACGCCTGCCTGTTCCCGCCGCACGCGGCGGTCGAAGAGGTGCGCTGCGCGCTGATGGGCGTGCTCGCGCCGCTGGTCGGGATCGTCGGCAGCATGCAGGCAGCCGAAGCGCTGAAGCTGCTCGCCGGCGCCGGGCGCAGTCTGGCCGGCCGTCTGCTGCTGATCGACGCCTTCGACATGGAACTGCGCACCATCACGCTGGCGCGCGACCCGGCGTGCCCGGTCTGCGGCGTGCCGGCGGCGGCCTGAGGCCGGCGCGCCGGTCAGACCTCGCGCGTCATGCGCCCGGCGATCCAGGTCACCAGGCGCCGCGGCGCCCAGCGCCCGGCGCGCACCATCATCCGGTTGCCCCAGCCGGCGATCACCACCCGCCTGCCGCGCAGCATGCCGGCGACTCCGGCGCGCGCCACGCCGCGCGCGTCGGCCAGACCACCGCGCAGCATCGCGGCGCGCTCGGCCGCGGCACGCGCGACGAAGCCGGTGCGCGTCGGCCCCGGACACAGCGCGGTGACCGTGACCCCGCGGCGGCGCAACTCGGCATCGAGCGCTTCGCTCAGCGACAACACATACGCCTTGCTGGCGAAATACGCCGCCATGCCGGGACCGGGCTGGAACGCCGCGGTGCTGGCCACGTTGAGGATCCGCGCCCGCCCGAGCCCCAGCATGCCCGGGAGCAGCTGGCGGGTCAGCCGGGTCAGCGCCACCATGTTGAGTTCGAGCATGGCCTGCACGCGATCGGCGTCGGCCTCGGCGAACGGACCGTAGACGCCGATTCCGGCGTTGTTGACCAGCACTTCGGGGACCACGCTGGCTTCGTGCAGCGCGCGCGCCAGCGCGTCGGCGCCGCCGGGCGCGCCCAGATCGAGCGCGCAGACCACGCAGCGCACCTCGTGCGCGGCACGCAGATCGGCGGCCAGCGCCTCGAGCGCGTCGCGGCTGCGCGCGCTCAATGCCAGCGCGTAGCCGCGGCGCGCGAGTTCGCGCGCGATTTCCAGGCCGATTCCGCCCGACGCTCCGGTGACCACTGCCCAACGGTCCATCGTTTCCCCTTTCACGGTCAGGATAGCAAGCTCGCAGTGAATCCGTCGGCAAACTGTTCGCGCAGGTGCTCGATCAACAGGTGCACGGCGCGCGGAGTTCCGGGAGTCCACGGCCGGATGGCGTAGACGGCGTCGCCGAAGAATCCGACCGGGTTCCACTCGGGCAGCAGCCTGCGCAGCGCGGCGTGCGCGCTGCGCCCGGAGACGCTGAAGTCGGGCAGCAGCGCGATGCCCAGGCCGCCGAGCACGGCCTCGCGCAGCACCTCGCTGGTGTTCGCACGCAGCGCGCCGCGCACCGTCACACGCACGCGCTGCGCCTCGGCGCCTGCGCACGCGCGCTCGAAATGCCACACCGCGGCGCCGGCGCGCAGGTACGCCAGGCAGTCGTGCGCGGCCAGCTCCTGCGGTGCGCGCGGAACTCCGCGGCGCCGCAGATAGGCGGCCGATGCGACGAGCAGCGCGCGGCTGGCGCACAGCTTCCACGCCACGTGGCTTTCGGGCGGCGCGGCGACATGCCGCACCGCCAGATCGAAACCCTCGTGCGCCAGGTTGACCAGCCGGTCCGACAGCTCGAGTTCGACGCGGATCTCCGGGTAACGCCGCAGGAAGCCGACCAGCGCCGGTGCGAGGTGCTGGCGGCCCAGCGCCACCGGCGCGCTGACGCGCACCAGCCCGCGAGGCGCTCCGGCCATGTCGTGCAGCGCGGCCACGCTGTGCGCGATCTGCGCGAACGCCGCCGAGGTGTCGTCGACCAGCTGCTGCCCGGCCTCGGTCAGCCGCAGCGCCCGTGTGGTGCGGCGCACCAAAGGCAGCCCGATGCGCCGCTCCAGCGCGGCGAGCTGCTGGCTGACCGCGGCCTTCGACACCCCCAGGCGCTGCGCAGCAGCGCTGAGACTGCCTGCGGCAGCGATCGCGCCGAGCCAGTGCACCTGCTGCCACAGCAGGTCGTCGCGGGGAGGAAGGTCGGCGTGCATCGCGCTTTCGCAGGGCTTGGTCAGTTCCCGATTGTTCATAAAACTGAACGATGTTGCCAGCCATGCGCGCTGTTCAGCGAACAGATCCAAGCCTAGACTCGTCGAATCACGCGATTTTCCGCAGGAGTTCCCGAATGAATGCCGCAGCCATCCCGAGCACCACGGTCGGCCACCACATCGGCGGCCGCGCCACCGCCGGCCACGGCACCCGCCGCCAGCCGGTCTACAACCCGGCCACCGGCGAGGTCGCGCGCGAGGTGCTGCTGGCCGACGCGGCCGATGTCGACGCCGCGGTGGCCGCCGCGGCTGCCGCGTTCCCGGCCTGGGCGCAGACGGCGCCGCTGCGCCGGGCGCGCGTGATGTTCCGCTTCCTGGAGCTGATGAACCGCCACCGCGACGACCTGGCGAGGCTGATCACCGCCGAGCACGGCAAGGTGTTCAGCGACGCGCAGGGCGAGGTCACGCGCGGCATCGAGATCGTCGAGTTCGCCTGCGGCATCCCGCAACTGCTCAAGGGCGACTACACCGAGCAGGTCTCCACCGGAATCGACAACTGGACCATGCGCCAGCCGCTGGGGGTCGTGGCCGGGGTGACGCCGTTCAACTTCCCGTGCATGGTGCCGTGCTGGATGTTCCCGGTGGCGATCGCCGCCGGCAACACCTTCGTGCTCAAGCCCAGCCCGCTGGATCCGTCGGCCAGCCTGCTGATGGCCGAACTGCTGCGCGAGGCCGGGCTGCCCGACGGCGTGTTCAACGTCGTGCAGGGAGACAAGGACGCGGTCGACGCGCTGCTCGTCCACCCGGAAGTCAAGGCCGTCAGCTTCGTCGGCTCCACGCCGGTGGCGCACCACATCGCGCAGGAAGCGGCTCGCCACGGCAAGCGGGTGCAGGCGCTGGGCGGGGCGAAGAACCACATGGTGGTGATGCCCGACGCCGACCTGGAGCAGGCGGTCGACGCGCTGATCGGCAGCGCCTTCGGCTCGGCCGGCGAGCGCTGCATGGCGATTTCGGTCGCCGTGCTGGTCGGCGACGTCGCCGAGCAGCTGATGCCGCGGCTGGTCGAGCGCACCCGCGCGCTGAAGGTCGCCGACGGCCTGCAGGCCGACGCCGAAATGGGCCCGATCGTCACCGCCGCGGCGCGCGCGCGCATCGCCGGCTACATCGACGCCGGGGTGCGCGAAGGCGCCCAGCTGCTGGTCGACGGCCGCGACCTGCGCGTGCCGGGCCGCGACGGCGGCTTCTGGCTCGGCGGCAGCCTGTTCGACCACGTGCGCGCCGACATGAGCATCTACCGCGACGAAATCTTCGGCCCGGTGCTCGGCTGCGTGCGCGTGCCCGACTTCGCCGCCGCGCTGCAGCTGGTCAACGACCACGCCTACGGCAACGGCACCGCCTGCTTCACCCGCGACGGCCATGTCGCGCGCGAGTTCGCGCGCCGCGTGCAGGCCGGCATGGTCGGCATCAACGTGCCGATCCCGGTGCCGATGGCCTGGCACGGCTTCGGCGGCTGGAAGGCCAGCCTGTTCGGCGACATGCACGCCTACGGCACCGAGGGGGTGCGCTTCTACACGCGGCAGAAGAGCGTGATGCAGCGCTGGCCCGAGAGCACGCCCAAGGGGGCCGAGTTCGCCATGCCGACGGCGAAGTGACCATGACCACCGAGCAGCCGGAGTTCGACACCATCATCGTCGGCGCCGGCACCGCCGGCAGCCTGCTGGCCAACCGCCTCAGCGCCGACCCGACGCGCCGGGTGCTGCTGCTCGAGGCCGGCGGGCGCGACGACTACCACTGGATCCACATCCCGGTCGGCTACCTGTACTGCATCGGCAATCCGCGCACCGACTGGATGTTCCAGACCGAGCCCGATCCCGGGCTCAACGGCCGTACCCTGCGCTACCCGCGCGGCAAGGTGCTGGGCGGCTGCAGCAGCATCAACGGCATGATCTACATGCGCGGCCAGGCGCGCGACTACGAGGCCTGGGCCGACGCCACCGGCGACGACGCCTGGCGCTGGGACGCCTGCCTGGCCGACTTCAAGGCGCACGAGAACCACTGGCGCGGCGACCACGGCGCCGACGCGGCGTTCGCCGCGCTGCACGGCCACGGCGGCGAGTGGCGCATCGAGCGCCAGCGGCTGCGCTGGGACATCCTCGACGCCTTCGCGCAGGCCGCGCAGCAGGCCGGCATCGCCGCCACCGACGACTTCAACCGCGGCAGCAACGAGGGCGTGAGCTATTTCGAGGTCAACCAGCGCCGCGGCTGGCGCTGGAACACGGCCAAGGCCTTCCTGCGCCCGGTGCTGGGGCGGCCGAATCTGACGCTGTGGACCGGCGCGCAGGTGGCGCGGCTGCTGTTCGACAGCGACGCCGACGGCGCGCAGCGCTGCAGCGGCGTCGAACTGCTGAAGGACGGCGCGCTGCTGCGCGTGGCCGCGGCGCGCGAGGTGGTGCTGGCCGCCGGCGCGATCGGCTCGCCGCAGATCCTGCAGCTGTCCGGAGTCGGGCCGCACGCGCTGCTGCAGCGCCACGGAATCGCCACCCGCGTCGATCTGGCCGGTGTCGGCGCCAACCTGCAGGACCACCTGCAGATCCGCGCCGTGTTCCAGGTCCGCGGCACGCGCACCCTGAACACCCTGGCCGCCAGCACCTGGGGCAAGGCGCGCATCGGGCTGCAATACGCCCTCAACCGCAGCGGGCCGATGAGCATGGCGCCGAGCCAGCTCGGCGTGTTCACCCGCAGCAGCCCGGCCTACGCGCACCCCAACGTGCAGTTCCATGTCCAGCCGCTGAGCCTGGACGCCTTCGGCGAGCCGCTGCACCGCTTCGACGCCTTCACCGCCAGTGTCTGCAACCTGAACCCGGGCAGCCGAGGCAGCGTGACGCTGCGCAGCGCGGACTTCCGCGCCGCGCCGGCGATCGCGCCGAACTATCTGGCCACCGACGAAGACCGCCAGGTCGCCGCCGACAGCCTGCGGCTGGCGCGGCACATCGTGCAGCAGCCGGCGCTGGCGAGCTTCGCGCCGCAGGAGGTCAAGCCCGGCGCGCAGTGGACCAGCGACGCCGACCTGGCGCGACTGGCCGGCGACATCGCCACCACCATCTTCCACCCTGCCGGAACCACCGCGATGGGCCGCGCCGACGATCCGCGCGCCGTGGTCGACAGCCACCTGCGCGTGCTCGACGGCCGCGGCGGCTGCCTGCGCGGGCTGCGCGTGGTCGACGCCGGCGTGATGCCGACCATCCCCAGCGGCAACATCAACAGCCCGACGCTGATGATCGCGGAAAAAGCCGCGCGCTGGATCGCTGCCGGCACTTGAGCCAGCGCAGCGCAGCGCACGCATGGCACGCGCGGCGCCGTGCCGTGCCGCTAGACTGCCGGGAGCCTCGCTCAGCTTCCCGACCGATGTTCCAGCCCCTCGACGACACCGAAAACCCGCAGCACACCCCCGCCGAACGATCCGCGGCGGCGCGACGCAGCACCTGGGTCAGCGTCGCCGTCAACCTGGGGCTGAGCATCACCCAGGTCGTGGTCGGCGTGCTGGCGCGCTCGCAGGGCCTGATCGCCGACGGCATCCATTCGCTGTCCGACCTGGTCGCCGATTTCATCGTGCTGCTGGCCAGCCGCCACGCCGCCAAGGACGCCGACGCCGACCATCCGTACGGCCACCAGCGCTTCGAGACCGGGGCCTCGCTGGCGCTGGGCGTGCTGCTGCTGGCGGTCGGCGCCGGAATGCTGGTGGCGGCGCTGCGCAAGCTCGAGGACCCGGCCTCGATCCCGCACGTCCATGTCGTCGCGCTGTGGGTCGCCGCAGCCGCGCTGCTGGCCAAGGAAGGGCTGTTCCGCTACATGCTGGCGGTGGCCAAGCGGGTCAAGTCGAGCATGCTGGTGGCCAACGCCTGGCACGCCCGCTCCGATGCGGCGTCGTCGCTGGTGGTCGGCGTCGGCGTCGTCGGCAACCTGCTCGGCTGGCCGCTGCTGGATCCGATCGCGGCGCTGATCGTCGGTGCCATGGTGGCGAAAATGGGCTGGGAGTTCGGTTGGGACGCGCTGCACGACCTGATGGACCGCGCAGTCGACGACGCCGAGGTGGAGTCGATCCGCACGACCCTGGCGGCCACGCCCGGCGCGCGCGGCGTGCACGACGTGCGCACGCGCAAAATGGGCGACATGATCGTCGTCGACGCCCACCTCGAAGTCGATGCGGGCCTGAGCGTCGAGGCCGGCCACGACATCGCGGTCGTGGCGCGCACGCAGGTCATGCAGCGCCACCGAGTGCTCGACGTGATGATCCACGTCGACCCGTGGCGCCGCCCCGACCTCGACCACGCCGCGCGCTGACGCGCGGCTACAGCGCCTGCGCGGCGTAGCGCACGCGCAGGGTGTGCAGGTCGCCAGGCTGCAGCTCGACGGTGTTGTCGGCAGCATTCGCAGACTCCACGCACAGCATCCGCCGCCAGCCGTCGTCGCCCAGATCGCCCATCGCCTGCGCGCGCTGCTGCCACGGGTTCCACACCACGGTGCTGCGCGACCCGCTTTTGTCGATGACGATGCGCCGCAGCAGCTGCGGGTCGACGATCGTGCAGCTGGTCTCGGTGTCGACGTAGATACGGTCGGTCTCGGCCGTGAAGCGCACCGGCCCTTGTTGCTGCGCCGCGGCGAAACCCTGCGTCTTGTCGAGGTAGCGACAGCCGTCGAGGCCGAGCACCTCGACCTCGGCGATGTCGCCGACCGTGAAATACGCGTGCAGCGCCTCGCCGATGCGCACCGCGGCATCGCCGGCGTTCAGCGTGGTCAGCTCCAGCACCAGCGCGTCGCCGACCTCGATGTACAGCTCCAGCGGGGTGTCGTGCGGCCACATCAGCCGGGTTGCGTCGTCGGCGCAAAGCCGCAGCGTCAACTGCGCGACGCCGTCGGCCACGCCGCTGTCGACCACTTCCCACGGCACCGTGCGCGCGAAACCGTGCGCCGGCAACGCGCCGTCTGCCGGGTGCGCGCCGAACCACGGCCAGCACACCGGCACGCCGCCGCGGATCGAGCGCCCGCGCGCATGCCGTGCCTGCGGCGACAGCCACAGCAGCGGATGCGCCTGGGCGCGCGGCTGGAAGCGGGTCAGGTGCGCGCCTTGCAGGCACAGGCTGGCGCTGCCGTCGGCGCCGTCGAGGTCGATCCACGGCAGCCCGCCAGGGCCCGTACGGAACGCGACATGGCCGTCGATCGCGAAGGCCTGCAGGGAATCGAGGGATTGCATCGGATCGGAACTCCCGGAAAGTGGCAATGGGTCACAGGTCGACGCGCGGCACCCGGGTCGACACCCAGGCGGCCAGCAGCGTCAGCGCGCCGGCGGCGCCGAACGCGAGATGGAAGGCGTGGGTGACGCGGCCGACCGCGGCCGCGTCGCCGCCATGCAGCGCGGCCTGCAGGTCGGCAGTGGAGACCAGGCCGAAGACCAGCGCACCGAACACCGCGGTACCCAGCGAGGCGCCGCTCGAGCGCGCCAGCGACACCGTCGCCGCGGCCGCGCCGAGGCGGCTGGGCCCGGCCACTGCCTGCACCAGCAACTGCGAAGTCGGCATGACGCTGCCGAAGCCCAGCCCGGCGATCAGCCCTAGGCTGGCGACCAGCCAGGTGCCGGCCGGCGCCCAGCCCAGCGTCAGCAGCGCGACCGCGGCCAGGCTCAGGCCATAGCGCGGCGGCTGGTCGGGCCGTCCGCTGCGCGCCACCAGCCGCCCGGTGGCGTTGGCGCCGACCACCAGGCCGACGGTCAGCGGCAGCAGCAGCAGGCCGGCGTGCGCCGCACTGCCGTGGCGGCCGAGCTGCAGGTACACCGGCAGGAAGAACACCAGCGCGAACATCGCCGCGGCGAACAGCACCACGGTGGCGCCGCACCAGGCCACCGCCGGCAGGCGCAGCAGCTCCAGCGGCAGGAACGGGTGCTGCAGCGCGCGCTCGCGGCGCAACAGCACGGCGCCGAGCACCAGCGCGACGGCGACCATCGCCAGGCTGGTCGTCGACGTCCAGCCGAAGCGGTGCCCGGCCAGCGTCAGCCACAGCAGGCTCAGCGCCGCGGTCAGCGCGAACAGCACCACCCCGGGCGCGTCGTGCCCGTGCGCGGCCGCCGCGTCGGCCGCGTCGCCGCGCGGCAGGGTGCGCACCCGCCAGGCCGCCAGCGCCGCCAGCGGCAGATTGACGGCGAACAGCCAGCGCCAGCTCCAGCGGCTGACGACCAGGCCGCCGAGCACCGGCCCGACGACGCTGGCGAACACGAACACCATGCCGAACCAGGCCTGGAAGCGCGGCCGCTGCCGCGCCGGAACGATCTGCCCGATCAGCGCCTGGCTCATCACCATCAGCCCGCCGCCGCCCAGCCCCTGCAGCACCCGCGCCGCGATCAGCCACCACATGCCGCCGGCCGCGGTGCACGCCAGCGAACCCAGCGCGAACAGCGCCAGCGCGCCGACCAGGGTGTCGCGCCGGCCGTAGCGGTCGCCGAGGCGGCCGTACAGCGGCGCCATGATCGTCGATGCCAGCAGATAGCCGACCGCGATCCACGCGCTGTCGTGCAGGTCGCCGAGGTCGCGCGCGATCGCCGGGGTCGCGGTGGCCAGCAGCGTCTGGTCGACCGCGGCCAGGAACATCGGCAGCACCACGGCGCCGAACAGCCGCGCGAACACGCGCAGCGGGACCGGGGTCTCGGCAGGAGCGGACTGGGTTTGCATCGTCGTGTTTCGGGTCGCGTGGCGCGCGTCAGAACCGCAGCGTAGATCGAAACGCCGCAGGCCGCCGTGGCGGCCTGCGCGCAGTGCGGGACTTCAATGTGCCGCAGCGCCGCGGCTCACCTCGCCCCAGCCTCCGCCCAGCGCCTGTACGAGGGACACCGCGGCGACGTAGCGCCGCTGCTGCAGCGTCAACAGCGCAACGCGTGCCTGCGCCGCGACATTGCTCGCGCTGAGCACGTTCAGGTACGGTGCGGTACCGGCGCGATACTGGTCCTGCGCCAGTCTGAGCGAAACCTCGGCGGCGCCCACGACGGCGGTCTGCTGGCGCTGCTCGAGCGCCAGCAGACGCTGCGCGGCGAGCTGGTCCTCGACTTGCTGCAGCGCGACCAGCACGGCCTGCCGGTAGTTCGCCACGCTGCCGCGGTAGGCGGCGCGGCTGGCTGCCAGCTGCGCCGCGCGCGCGCCGCCGTCGAACAGCGTCGCGGCCAGCTGCGGCCCCAGCGACCAGGTCAACACCGGCGCGCTGAACAGCCCGGCTGCGGTCAGCGCCTGCGCACCGCCCTGCACACCCAGCGTCAGGTCGGGGAACCAGGCACGTTCGGCGATGCCGATCTGCGCATTGGCAGCGTCGACCTGCGCGGCCGCCGCGATCAGGTCCGGACGGCGCTGCAGCAGCGCCGACGGCAACCCCGGCGGTACCCGCGGTACGTCGGGCAGTTGCGGCTCGGCAGCCAGGTGGAAGTTGGACGCAGGCTTGCCGACCAGCACCGCGATGGCGTCGACCAGCTGAGCCCTGCCGACCTGCAGGTCGGTCAATGCGGTGCGCGACTGCAGCTGCAGCGTGCGCGCCGCGGCGACGTCGGCCGCGGTGACCACGCCGGCAGCGAAGCGTCGTTGCGTCAGGCGCAGCGACTGCGCGTCGGCGTCGGCGATTCGCCGCGCGAGCACGATCTGCGCATCGGCCACGTGCAGTTGCAGCACGGCCTGCGCCAGCTGCGCCTGCAGGCTCAGGCGCATGCCGCGCAGCGTCGCCGCGTCGGCGCGCGCAGCGTCGCCGCTGGCGCGCACCTGCAGCCTGACCTTGCCCCACAGGTCGGGCGCCCAGCTGGCCGCGGCGCTGGCGGCGACGTCGTTGCCGACCTGGCCGGCGAAATTGCCCGTCGCACCGACCTTCTGCCGCGTCGCCCCGAGCGTTGCGCTGGCCGTCGGCCACAGCGCGGCACCGGCCTGGCGCAGCGCGGCGCGGGCCTGCTCGTACACCGCCAGCTGCGCGGCCAGCTGCGCATTGCGCGCGCCGACCTGCGGCGCCAGCGCGTCGAGCCGCGCGTCGCCGAACACCCGCCACCAGGCGTGCTGCGGCGGCGGCGAGGCCATGCGCGCCCAGCCGCCTGCGTTGCCCCAGCCCGACGGCAGCGGCGTGCGCAACGCAGGCCGCGGCGGCTGCGCCGCGCACGCGGCCAGCGCGAGGATGGCAGTCGCAGCCAGCAAGGGGCGCGCGATGGACAGGATCGGCGTGGTGCGCATGGTGGTTGGATCCAGAGCAGGTCAGACCGCCGAGTCCAGCGGCAACGGGCGGCCGCTGCGGCCGAAGCGGCGCAGCACCCAGCGGCGCAGGCGGTCGAGTTCGAGATAGATCACCGGCGTGGTGTACAGCGTCAACGCCTGACTGACGACCAGGCCGCCGGCGATCGAAATTCCCAGCGGCTGGCGCAGTTCGGCGCCGTCACCGTGCACCAGCGCAAGCGGCAGCGCGGTGAACAGCGCGGCCAGGGTGGTCATCAGGATCGGGCGCAGGCGCAGCGTGGCCGCCTCGACGATCGCCTCGGCAGGTTCCAGCGCGCGCTCGCGTTCGGCGCTCAAGGCGAAGTCGACCATCAGGATCGCGTTCTTCTTGACGATGCCGATGAGCAGGAAGACGCCGATCAGCGCGATGATCGAGAACTCGCTGTGAAAGACCAGCAGCGCGAGTACCGCGCCGACTCCGGCAGGCGGCAGCGTCGACAGGATCGTCAAGGGGTGCAGCGTGCTCTCGTAGAGCACGCCGAGCACGATGTAGATCGCGAACACCGCGGCGAGGATGAACAGCGGCTGGTTCTTCAGGGTGTCGCTGAACAGCTTGGCCGTGCCCTGGAAACCGCCGTGCACGTCCGACGGCAGGCCGATTTCGGCCATCGCCTGGTCGATGCGCTGCTGCGCCTGGCTCAGCGAGACCTCGTCGGCGAGGTTGAACGAAATCGTCGCCGACACGAACAGGCCCTGGTGGTTGACCGCCAGCGGCGTGTTGGCCAGCACTTCGTGCGTCAGCGCCGAAAGCGGAACGCGCTGGCCGGACGCGCCGACCAGGAAAATGTCGCTCAGCGCCGCGCGGTCGTGCTGGTAGCGCGGCGCCGCCTCCATGACCACCTTGTACTGGTTCAGCGGCGCGTAGATGGTCGACACCAGGCGCTGGCCGAAGGCGTCGTTGAGGGTGGCATCGATGGCCGACACCGGAACGCCGTAGCGCGCCGCCGCGGCACGGTCGATCGCCAGCCGCAGCTCCAGGCCGGCGGCCTGCTGGTCGGTGTTGACGTCGGTCATGCCGGGAATGCGCTTGAACGCCGCCAGCACGCGCGGCTCCCACTGCAGCAGGGTCTGCAGGTCGCTGGCTTGCAGGGTGTATTCGTACATCGCCGCCGATGGCCGGCCGCCGGCGCGGATGTCCTGCACCGGGAAGGTGAACACGCGCAGCCCGGGCAAATGGCCGAGCGCCTGTCGCAGCTGGGCCATGACTTCCAGCACGCCGTCGCGCTGCGCGATCGGCTTGAGCTGCATGAACAGAAAGGCACTGTTGCTGGTGCCGCCGCCGCTGAAGCCCATGACCGCCTGAACGGCCTTGTTGCGCCGCACGATGGCGACGATGCGCTGCAGGTCGGAGCGCATGCGGCTGAACGACACCGACTGGTCGGCCTGCACGCTGCCGACCAGCAGCCCGGTGTCCTGCAGCGGGAAGAATCCCTTGGGCACGATGGCGTAGAGGTAGACGTTCAGGCCCACGGTGGCGAAGAACACGGCCAGCATCAGCAGCGGGTGCCGCACAGCGCGGCGCAGGCTGCGCGCGTACGCGGCGTGCAGCCGCTGCCACGCGCGCGCCGCCAGCGACGCCCGCCCCTGCGGCTGCAGCGGCGCTTGCACGCGCAGCCAGCGCGATGCCAGCATCGGCGTCACGGTCAGCGAGACCAGCAGCGAAATGCCGATCGCCACCGACAGCGTGACGGCGAATTCGTGGAACAGACGGCCGACGATTCCGCCCATGAACAGCACCGGAACGAACACCGCGACCAGCGACAGGCTCATCGACAATACGGTGAAGCCGACTTCGCGCGCGCCACGCAGCGCCGCGTCCAGCGGCGCCATGCCGGCCTCGACGTGGCGCATGATGTTCTCGAGCACGACGATGGCATCGTCGACGACGAAGCCGGTGGCGACGATCAGCGCCATCAGCGACAGGTTGTCGAGCGAATAGCCGAGCAGCCACATTGCGGCAAAGGTGCCGACCAGCGACAGCGGCACCGCCAGCGCCGGAATCAGCGTCGCGCGCCAGTCGCGCAGGAACAGCCAGACGACGCCGACGACCAGCAGCACGGCGAGCACCAGCGTGGTCCCGACGTCGCGCAGCGAGGCGCGGATCGTCGTCGTGCGGTCCGACACCACGCGCACGTCGATGCCGGCCGGTATCGCCTGCTCGAGCGCCGGCAGCGCGGCCTTGACGCCGTCGACCGCATCGATGATGTTGGCCCCGGGCTGGCGGAACACGATCAGCAGCACCGCCGGCTTGCCGTTGGCCAGGCCGGTGTTGTGGATGTCCTGCAGGCCCTGCTGCACGTCGGCGATCTGCGCCAGCCGGATCGGCGCGCCGTTCTTCCAGCCGACGATCACCTGGCGGTACTGCGCCGGCAGACTCAGGCTGCCGTTGCTGCCGATCTGCCAGCGCCGGCGCGCGCCGTCGATCGCGCCCAGCGGTGCGTCGACGTTGGCCGCGGCGATCGCCTGGCGCACCTGCTCCAGTCCCAGCCCCATGCCGTTGACGCGCGGCAGGTCGAGCTCGACGCGCACCGCGGGCAGCGCCGAGCCGCCGACGTTGACCTGGCCGATTCCAGGCAGCTGAGAAATCTTCTGCGCCAGGATGGTCGACGCCGCGTCGTACATCTGCGCCCGCGTCTGGCTCTTCGAGGTCAGCGCGATGATCATCACCGGAGCGTCGGCCGGGTTGACCTTGCGGTAGGTCGGGTTTCCGGTCAGACCGCTGGGCAGCAGCGGCTCGGCGGCGTTGATCGCCGCCTGGACCTCGCGCGCGGCGTCGTTGATGTTTTTGGACAAAGCGAACTGCAGGATGATCCGCGTCGAGCCCAGGGTGCTGCTCGACGTCATCTGGCTGACGCCGGCGATGGTCCCCAGCGAGCGCTCCAGCGGCGTGGCCACGGTCGCCGCCATCACCGCCGGACTCGCCCCGGCGAGCTGCGCCTGCACCGTGATGGTCGGGAAATCGACCTGCGGCAGCGGCGCCACCGGCAGCTGGCGCAAGGCGATGAAGCCGGCGGCGAGCACCGCCAGCGCGAGCAGGCTGGTGCCGACCGCGCGGCGGATGAACAGCGCCGAAAAGTTCACGCGCCTTCCTCACCGCCTGCGGCGCTGCCGAACAGCCGCGCACGCCACGCCGCGCTGCGCCGCGCGACGCGGTCGAAGGCCAGGTAGATCACCGGCGTGGTGAACAGCGTCAGCAGCTGCGACAGCGCCAGGCCGCCGATCAGGCTGATGCCCAGCGGCTGGCGCAGCTCGGCGCCCATGCCGCCGCCGACCACCAGAGGCACGGCGCCGAACAGCGCGGCGAAGGTCGTCATCAGGATCGGGCGCAAGCGCAGGTGCGCGGCCTGCAGCATCGCCGACTCGGCGTCGAGCCCCTGCCGACGCTGCGCGTCGAGCGCGAAGTCGACCATCAGGATGGCGTTCTTCTGCACGATGCCGATGAGCAGGATGATGCCGATGATGGCGATCACCGTCAGCTGATGGCCGCTGGCGATCAGCGCCAGCAACGCCCCGATTCCGGCCGAAGGCAGCGTCGACAGAATCGTCACCGGGTGGATGTAGCTCTCGTACAGCACCCCCAGCACGATGTACATCGTCGCCACCGCGGCGAGCAGCAGCCACAGCTCGTTGCGCAACGCGGCCTGGAACGCGCTGGCGGCACCCTGGAAGGCGATGCTGGTGGCCGGCGGCAGCGCAGTGTCGTGCACGGTGCGCTCGATTGCGCTCACCGCGGCACCCAGCGAAGCCCCCGGCGCGAGGTCGAACGACAGCAGCGCGGCCGGGAACTGGCCGAGATGGTCGAGCGCCAGCGGGGTGGTGCGCTGTTCGATGCGCGCGATCGCCGCCAGCGGAATCGCGCGTCCATTGGCCGCGCTCAGGTAGATGCGGTCGAAGCTGGCCAGCCCGGGCGACGCGCCCAGGCGCACGCCGAGCACCACGCGGTACTGTGCCGACTGCGTGAACACGGTCGACACCTGGCGCTGACCGAAGGCGTCGTACAGCGCGGCGTCGATCGCCGCCATGGTGATGCCCAGGCGCGCCGCGGCGTCGCGGTCGACGACGACGAAGGCCTGCAGGCCGTTCGCCTGCAGATCACTGGTCACCGCGCGCAGTTGCGGCAGCCGGCGCAGCCGCGGCAGCAGCGTGGCCACCGCCCGCTCCAGGTCGGCCTGGCTGGTCGCGCTCAACGTGAACTGGTAGGGGTAGCGGCTGGCGATGTCGTCGATGTTCAGGTCCTGCACCGGCTGCATGAACAGCTCGATTCCCGGGACCTGCGCTGCCAGCCGCCGCAACCGCGCGATGACCGCGCCGACGCGCACGCCGCGCTGCGCCAGCGGCTTGAGGCTGATCAGCAGCCGGCCGCTGTTCATCGTCACGTTGCTGCCGTCGATTCCCGCCACCGCCGCCACGCTGGCCACCGCCGGGTCGCGCGCCAGCGCCTGCACCAGCGCGCGCTGGCGCGCCTGCATGGCGGCGAACGAAGCCGATTGCGCAGTCAGCGTCGTGCCCTGGATCAACCCGGTATCCTGCAGCGGGAAGAATCCCTTCGGGATCCAGGCGTACAGCGCCACGGTCAGCGCCAGCGTGCCCAGCGCGGCGACGAGCACGGCGGGCTGGTGGCGCAACACCCAGCGCAGCGCCGCAGCGTAGCGGCTGGCCAGGCGATCGAACGCGCGCCCGCTGGCGCGGAACAGGCGTCCCTGGCGGGATTCGGGAACGTGGCGCAGCAGGCGCGCCGACAGCATCGGGGTGAAGGTCAGCGACACCCCGGCCGAGATCACGATGGCCACCGCCAGGGTGATGGCGAACTCGCGGAACAACCGGCCGACCACATCGCCCATGAACAGCAGCGGGATCAGCACCGCGATCAACGAGAAGGTCAGCGAAATGATCGTGAAGCCGATCTGCGCCGCGCCCTTGAGCGCTGCGCGCAGCGGCGGCTCGCCGTCCTCGATGTGGCGCGAGATGTTCTCGATCATGACGATCGCGTCGTCGACGACGAAGCCGGTGGCGATGGTCAACGCCATCAGCGTCAGGGTGTTGACCGAGAACCCGAACAGGTACATCGCGCCGAAGGTGCCGACCAGCGCCACCGGCACCGCGGTGGCTGGAATGAAGGTCGCGCGCGCGCTGCGCAGGAAGACGAAGATCACCAGCACGACGAGCACGACGGCGAGCAGCAGCTCGAAGCTGACGTCGGCGATCGCCGCGCGGATCGTCACCGTACGGTCGGACAGCACCTGCAGCCGCGCTGCGGCGGGCAGCTGCGCCTGCAGCCCCGGCAGCAGCGCATGGATCGCATCGACGACCCGGATCACATTGGCGCCGGGCTGGCGCTGCACGTTGATGACGATGCCGGGGCGGCCGTCGACCAGCGCGCCCTGCCACGCGTTCTGCGCCGCGGTGCGCACGCTGGCGACGTCGCCCAGGCGCACCGGCGCGCCGTTGACCCAGGCGATGATCAGCGCGGCGTAGGCCTGCGGGCTCTGCAACTGGTCGTCGGCGTCGATCGTGAACGACTGCTGCGCGCCGTCGATGCTGCCCTTCGGGCCGTTGACGTTGGCGCTGCCGATGGCACTGCGCACCGCGTCGAGGCCCAGCCCCAGCGCGGCGAGCCGGCGCGGGTCGACGGTGATGCGCACCGCCGGCTTGTGGCCCCCGGCCAGCGTGACCAGGCCGACTCCGTCGACCTGCGACAGCTTCTGCGACAGCCGGGTGTCGGCCAGGTCGTAGAGCTGGGTCAGCGGCAGGCTGGACGAGGTCAGCCCGAGGCTGATCACCGGCGCGTCGGCCGGATTGACCTTGGCGTAGATCGGCGGCTGCGGCAGATCGGTCGGCAGCACACTGGAGGCGGCGTTGATCGCCGCCTGCACTTCCTGCTCGGCCACGTCCAGCGGCAGCGCGAGGTCGAAGCGCAGGGTGATGACCGATGCGCCGCCCGAGCTGACCGACCACATCTGCGCCAGCCCCGGCATCTGGCCGAACTGGCGCTCCAGCGGCGAAGTCACTGCCGAGCCCATCACGTCCGGGCTCGCTCCCGGGTACAGGGTGGTGACCTGGATCGTCGGGTAGTCGACTTCGGGCAGCGGAGCCTGCGGCAGCAGCTTCCAGCCGACGTAGCCGGCGACCAGCACCGCGATCATCAGCAGCGTGGTCGCGATCGGGCGCAGGATGAACAGCCGCGACGGACTCGGCCGCTGCGCCTCGTCGTCCGTCGGGTGCGCGTCGTGTCCCGCGCCCGCTTGCGCGGACGCCTGGTCGCGGTCGAGGCTCACGACCTGTCGCCGGACCGGTGCGCGCGCGACGACGCCGCCGCAGGCGCGGCGCGCGCGGCTGCGCCGCCCGCCCCCGCCGCCTGCACCACCCGGACCACGGAGCCGTCGTGCAGCCGGTCGAGTCCGTCGGTGACGACCCGTTCGCCGGCGGCCAGCCCGGAGGTGATCTGCGTCAGCCCGGCGTCGGCGGCACCGGTGGTGACCCGGCGCAGTGCGACCTTGCCTGCCGCGCCGATGACATAGACGTAGGTTCCCGGAGCGCCGACCCCCACCGCGGTCGTCGGCACGACGACGGCGCCTTCGATGGTGCGCAGCAGCACGCGGACGTCGACGAACTGGTTCGGGTACAGCGCCAGATCGCGGTTGGCGAACTCGGCGCGCAGCATCAGCGTTCCGGTCGAGGTGTCGATGCGGTTGTCGGCGGCGTACAGGCTACCCGCGGCGAGCTCGCGACTGCGCGTCGAATCCCACGCCTGCACCGTCGGGCGCCGTGCGGCACGCAATTGCTCGAGCACCGCCTGCACCTGCTGCTGCGGCAGCGCGAACGCAACGTCGATCGGCTGCACCTGGGCGATCACCGCCACCGGGGTCGATCCGGTCGCAGCGCCCGCGGTCGCGTTCGCCGCCGCGGCAGCGTTGGTCGCGCCGATCGCGCCGCCGGTCGACAGCATGTTGCCGGCGTCGACCGGGCGCAGCCCGGCCAGCCCGGACACCGGCGCGGTGATTCGCGTCCAGCTCAACTGCAGTGCGGCGGCGTCGACCGCGGCCTGGTCGGCCTGCACGGTGGCCGCCAGCTGCGCGACGGTGGCGCGCTGGTCGGCGACCTGCTGCGCGGCGATCGAGTTCTGCGCCAGCAGCGTCTCGTAGCGCGCGAGGTCGCCGCGCGCGCCGGCGAGCTGGGCGCGCGCCTGCGCCAGCTGCGCACGCGCCTGCTCGAGCGCGATGCGCAGCGGCGCCGGGTCGATCCGCGCCAGCAGCTGGCCGCGCCGCACCAGCTCGCCCTGGTGGTAATCGACGCTTTGCAGCAGGCCGCCGACGCGCGGCATCACGTTGACCAGCGCGCGTGGCGTGACCGTGCCCAGCGCGCTGAGCCATACCGGCAGGTTCGCGCGCCGCGCCACCGCCGCAGTGACCGGTTGCGGAGGCACTGCCATGCCGCCGTGGCGCGGCATGCGCTGCGCGTGCCCGGAGACGGCGTAGACGAGCAGCGCGGTGCCGAGCAGTGCGCCGAGAATGCCGACGCGCCGTGCGGTCGCCGACGATTGGGCAAGCGAAAAAGGCATGGAAAAAACCTTGGCGGCTGGGCGCAGCAGGAACGGAAACGGGCGGGCGACCGCGAAATGATCGCGGAACTGGATGAACCCGGCATGTTGCGCGCGTGTCGATTCATTGCTGCGCGATCGCGCGCGACTGTGTATTCTCGCTGCAGCTTAGCGACGCGGCTTCGAAAACGGGAGAGAGACCACCGTGAATGCAGGACAAAAAGCGACCGGGATCGTGCCGGTACCCGCCGAGCTCGTCGACGCGCTGCGCGCGCGCTTCGGCGACGATTTCAGTACCGCAGATGCGGTGCGCGCGCAGCACGGACGCGACGAGTCTGCGTTCGATCCGGCGCCTCCCGACGGCGTGGTGTTCTGCACCGACACCGCCGAGGTGGCCGACGCGGTCGCACTGTGCGCCGCGCACGCGGTTCCGGTGATCGCGTTCGGGGCCGGCTCTTCGCTCGAGGGCCAGCTGCTTGCCGTGCACGGTGGAATCACGCTGGACTTGTCGCGAATGAACCGGGTGCTCGAGATTGCCGCCGACGACATGCTGGCCACCGTGCAGGCAGGCGTCACCCGGTTGCAGCTCAACGACGAACTGCGCCACAGCGGGTTGTTCTTCCCGATCGATCCGGGCGCCGACGCCACCCTCGGCGGAATGACCGCGACCCGCGCCAGCGGCACCAATGCCGTGCGCTACGGCACCATGCGCGAGAACGTGCTCGCGCTGACCGTGGTGCTGGCCGATGGCCGCGTCGTGCGCACCGGAACGCGCGCGCGCAAGAGCAGCGCAGGCTACGACCTCGCGCGGCTGTTCGTCGGCAGCGAGGGCACGCTGGGAATCGTCACCGAAGTCACGGTGCGGCTGCATCCGCAGCCGGCTGCGGTGGCCGCAGCGGTGTGTTCGTTCCCCGACGTGGCTCAGGCCGTCGAATGCACCATCGCGATCATCCAGGGCGCGATCCCGATCGCGCGCTGCGAGCTGATGGACGTGCACGCGGTGCGCGCGGTCAACGCCCACGACCATCTGGGTCTGCCCGAGCAGCCGCTGCTGCTGATGGAGTTCCACGGCTCCGCCGCAGGAGTCCGCGAGCAGGCCGAAGCGGTGCAGGCGCTGGCCAGCGACCACGGCGGCTCCGATTTCGCCTGGGCCGACACCCCGGAGGAACGCAGCCGGTTGTGGCGCGCGCGCCACCACGCGTACCTGTCGGCGCTGCAGACGCGGCCCGGCTGCCGCTGCGTGACCACCGACACCTGCGTGCCGATTTCCCGCCTTGCCGAATCGATCAGCGCCACGGTGGCCGAGGCCGACGCCGCCGGGCTGCCTTACTTTCTCGTCGGCCACGTCGGCGACGGCAACTTCCACGTCGGCTACCTGATCGATCCGCTGCAGCCCGACGAGCGCGAACTGGCCGAAGCGCTGAATGCCCGGCTGGTCCGCCGCGCCCTCGCGCTCGGAGGCACCTGCACCGGCGAACACGGCGTCGGACTGCACAAGCAGGAGTTCTTGCGCGAGGAAGCGGGCGACGACGCGATCGCGCTGATGCGCGCGCTCAAGCATGCGCTGGATCCCATGCGGATTCTGAATCCAGGAAAGATCTTCTCCTAACAACATGCAAAATATCTTCAAGTTCAACTAATTGACGCCAATTCCTGCACTTCCTGTACGGGATCGCTGGACAAATTCTCGAGCGACGCGCACACTGGCGCGATGCTTGCCAGTTGCACTGTGCGCATCGAGCTGCGCTGCCGCGCCGATGCGGCGTACGACCTGACGTTCGACACCGCGCGCTTCCCTGCGCTTTTTCAGGGCTTCGGCCTGGTGCCGCCGATCCGAGCGATCCATTCCCGCGGCAAGTGGCTGCGCCACGTCGAGGTGCGCGGCGGTGCGTTCGACGAATGGGTCACGTCGGCGCGGCGGCCGCTGCCGGGTCCCGGCTGGCACGCGTATCTGTTGCGCGATCTCGCCCCTCCGCTGCGCTGGCTGGTGCGCAGCGCCGACGCCTGCTGGACGTTCACGCCGCTGACCGACGGCTGCCGGGTGAGCTGGCGCTATGCGTTCGCGCCGCGCGGGCGCTGGGCGGCTGCGCTGGTTGCCGCGCTGCTGCAGACACAGATGCGCCCGGCGATGCGGCGCTGCCTGCTCGCGCTCGAGCTCGAGGCCGCGCGGCATCCGCCATTCTGAAGCACTGCCCGATGGAAAATGAGATCCTGCTCGGCCTGGCGCCGCTGTTCCTCGGCTTCATCGCGCTGGAAGCGTGGTACCTGCGCCGCAGGCGAGTGCGCAGCTACAGCTGGGCCGATGTGGTCTCCAACGCGACCCTGGCACTGATGCAGCAGGCCGGTGCGCTGCTCGTCGCGGCGCCGCTGCTTTGGCTGATGCAGCGCGTGCATGCCCATCGCCTGTTCGATTTTCCACCCGGCTGGGCCAGCATTGCGCTGCTGGTGGTCGCACAAGACCTGGCGTACTACTGGCAGCACCGGGCGAACCACCGCATCCGCTGGATGTGGGCGTCGCACGTGACGCACCATTCGTCGCCAAGACTGAACCTGTCGACAGCATTCCGCCAGAGCCTGACCTATCCGTTGTCGGGCGTGTGGCTGTTCAGCCTGCCGCTGGTCTGGCTGGGATTCACTCCGGCCCAGGTCATCACCATGGGGGCACTGAACCTGGCGTACCAGTTCTTCGTCCACACCGAGGTCGTCGGCAAGCTCGGCTGGCTCGAGTCGGTGATGAACACACCGTCGCACCACCGCGTGCATCATGCCTGCAATGCCGGTTATCTGGACCGCAACTACGCTGGCATCTTCATCGTCTGGGACCGGTTGTTCGGAACGTTCGTTCCCGAGCGCGAGCCATGCGCCTACGGTCTCGTACACCCGATCGTCACCCACGATCCGCTGACACTGACGTTCCATGAATGGCGCGCGATGCTGCGCGACGCCGCGCGCGCCGACGGGTTCGCGGCACGCGCGTGGCAGCTCGTCGGACCGCCCGAACACGCATTGCATAGCCCCCGGCGTTGACGGCGCTGGCGCGCGCGGTAGAGTTGCGCTTGTCACATCCGCCAGTCCAAAACCCGATGCCGTCATCGCCCCCGCCTCCGGATCCCGCACCGACGCGCAGGCGGCCGCCGTACGCCGCGCTGGTCGCGCTCGTTCTGGTCGCGCTCGACGCGTGGCTCGCGCGCTGGCTGCGCGCTCCGGCGTGGAGGCTGCCGCTGGACGCCGCGCTGCTCGGCGGCGTCGTCGTCGCTTGGCGCGTGTTCGGGCGCCCGAACACCGACGCGCCAGCCGCGGCCGCCGCCGCGGCGGCCGACGATGCGCAGCGCGACGCACTCACCGACCTGTTGCGCCGCGAAGCGTTCGAGTCCGCGCTGGCAGGACGTGGCGCGCAGTTGCCGGACGGCAGCCAGCTGGCCGTCATGGTGCTCGACCTGTACCAGTTCGGCGCCTTCAACCAGCGCTGGGGTCGCGACGTCGCCGATCGCCTGTTGCAACAACTCGCTGCGCGGCTCGCCGGGCTGGCCGGCCAACCACTGCTCGCACGCGTGGGCGCCGATGCCTTCGCGCTGGCCTTCGACCCGATCAAGCTCGACGTGGTCGAAGCGCGCATGGCCCAGGTCCTGGGCACGCTGCGCGCGCCTTTCGACCTGGCCGATGGCAAGCGCGTGCAAGTCACCGCAGCGCTTGGTTGCGCACTCTATCCGGCCGACACCGCACAGGTCGCCGCGCTGCTCGGGCTTGCCGAGGCCGCGCTGTTCAACCGGGCGC
This sequence comes from Pseudomonadota bacterium, assembly GCA_021805805.1. GTDB lineage: Bacteria > Pseudomonadota > Gammaproteobacteria > Burkholderiales > Burkholderiaceae_C > Thiomonas_A. The sequence continues at coordinate 64,959 of JAJZEB010000002.1, forward strand.
AGCGGCTGCTGGGCGACGTCACCACCGATCTCGACCCGTATGGCGAACTCAGCGCCGAGCTGCTGGGCTGGGCGAGTCGCTTCCTGCGCCGGCGCGGCGCGCATCTGGTCGAGGCCTTCTATCGCCACCTCAACGCCGACGCATCGAGCGCACGGCTGCTGGGGCTGCTTGACGCCGACGCGCTGCGGCACCTGCACGGCAAGCAGGAGAGCTACCTGCTGCGCCTGCTCGACTCCGGACTCGATCAGGCGCGACACGCCAGGCAGGCCACCCATCTGGGTCATCTGCACGCGATGCTCGGAGTTCCCGCACGCGCTCTGGTGTCCGCGATCGGCTGGTACCAGGAAGCGCTGACCGATCTTTGCCAGCGCATTCCCGGGCGCCTGAGCCAGCGCCAGCTGCTGCTGCGCACCATCAACCGGCGCCTGGAAATCGAGCGGACGCTGCAGACCGAGGCCGCGCAGGCTCTGCAGCTCGACCTGCAAAAGCAGCTGCAACAGCTCACCGGCGCCCTGCACGGCGTGCAGCGCTGGACCGAGGCGCTGGACGCGACGCTGGACATGCTGCGGGCCTGGCCTTTCGTCGGCTTCTGCGCAGTCTATGCGCAGGACGCGCATGGGCGCTTTCTGCTCGAGGCGCAGACCACCGGCTACGACGCTTTCGCGCAGGCGCTGCACGCGCTCGGCGGTGATGCCATGCTGCTGCCGATGCTGCAGCGCTGCTGGGCCAGCGGCCGGCTGGAGACCCTGTCCAGCCTGGCACCGTTGCAGACGTCGGCACCGAAGCTGGCGCTGGCGCTGGAACGCGTCGGCCAGCGCAGCGTGGCGGCGGTTCCGATCGTCGACGGTCAGGCGCGGATCCAGGCCGTGATCGTGCTGCATGGAAGGCTGCCGAACCAGTTCGATACCCCATGGATGAACGATCTGCTGCTGAATCTCCGCCAGGCGCTTTCGCAGGCGCTGCAGACGATGCGGCTGGCTGCGGCGTCGCGGGTCAGCGCCAGTGACCGCGCGTTGTGGCGCAACCGTCTGTTCCACGGTGGTCTGACGATGTACCTGCAGCCGATCGTGCAGCTTCCAGGCCGGCGCTGCGGCAAGGTCGAGACCCTGGCCCGGCTGCGGCTCGCGGACGGCCGCATCGTGACGCCGGGGCAATTCCTGCCTGTGCTCAGCGACCAGGAGCTGAACCGGCTGTTCATCGAAGGTCTCGATCAATCGCTCGATCAGCTCGAACAGCTGCAGCGCGACGACATCGAGCTGGATCTGTCGTTCAACCTGCCACCGGTGACCTTGCGCCACGCCGACTGCATGCAGTGGGTCCGCGCCGCGCTGGCGCGGCGCCACATCGCGCCGCAGCGCGTGACCTTCGAGTTGCTCGAAAACGAAGACATCGCCGACCAGGCTGCCTACAGCCACGCCATTCTCGAGCTGCACGCGCTCGGCGTGCAGCTGGCGATGGACGATCTGGGCTCGGGCTACAGCAGCCTGTTGCGGCTGCGCACGCTTCCTTTCGATCTGGTGAAAATCGATCAGGGTCTGATGCACGCCGCCGAACGCTCGCCGCAGCGCGCCATCGCCTTGGTCGGCGCACTGGTGCGGCTCGCCCGCGGACTCGACCTGCGGGTCGCGATCGAGGGCCTGGAAAGCGACGAACTGCTCGAAATGGCCGAAGTACTCGGCGCGGAACTCGCTCAGGGCTACGCGTTGGCACGCCCGATGCCGCTGGGCGAACTCGCAGCCTGGCTCGGTGCCCAGGGCCAGGCGCATGCCAGGCCACGCGCGGTGACCACCCGCATGGGCGCGCTGGCCGCGCACTGGCTGTGGGAGCAGGACGATCACGACGCTGCGGCGCCGGACCCCGAGCGCGCGCATCTGCGCTGCGCGGTCGGCCAGTTCCTCGCGCTGCACGAGCTGCAGGATGGCCGCCTGGCCGAGCAGCACGCCGAGCTGCACCGACTCGCGCGCGCCGAAGGGGTGCACGGCGCGGCCTACCTGCAAGTGCGCGACGCCTTCTACACCGGAATGGCCGCGCTGCAGCCCGAAACGACAGACGCATTGCTGCCGAGTTGACAGGCAACCTGCGACAATGACGGGTTGCGCAGGCTCGGGGCGGACCCGATGCCGCAATCGCGAGCTGTGCGCTATGGTTTGACCAGCTTTCGCCATGCCGCTGCGGCTGCGTGCGTCCCTGTGTTTGAACATTCCTGTCCGACGACCATGAACGACCCGATTGCACCCGACGCCGCGCGCCAGGCCGAAGTGCTCGCCGCGTTGTCCGAGGTGCTGCCCGCATCGTGCCTGTTGTGGCAGCGCGAGGACGTCACGCCGTACGAATGCGACGGCTTGGCCGCGTACCGCCGCCGCCCTCTGCTGGTGGCGCTTCCGGAAACCGAGGCGCAGGTCGCCGCGGTGTTGCGCGTTTGCCACCACCTGGGCGTGCCGGTGGTCGCGCGCGGGGCCGGGACCGGACTGTCGGGAGGCGCTCTGCCGGCCACCGACGGCGTCCTGCTGGGGCTGGCACGCTTCAACCGCATCAAGCACATCGATCCGCTGGCGCGCACCGCGACCGTCGAATGCGGCGTCCGCAACCTGGCGATCTCCGAAGCCGCGGCGCGCCACGGGCTGTATTACGCGCCGGATCCGTCGAGCCAGATCGCCTGCACCATCGGCGGCAACGTGGCCGAGAACTCGGGCGGAGTGCATTGCCTGAAATACGGCCTGACCGTGCACAACGTGCTGCAGGTGCGCGGCTATACGGTCGAAGGCGAGGCGATCACATTGGGCAGCCTGGCCGGCGACTGCGCAGGCCCGGATCTGCTCGCGGCCGTGATCGGCAGCGAAGGCATGCTGGTGGTGGTCACCGAGGTCACGGTACGGCTGATCCCCAAGCCGCAGCTGGCGCGCTGCATCATGGCCAGTTTCGACGATCTCAGGCGAGCAGGCAATGCTGTCGCCAGCTTGATTGCGGCAGGAATCATTCCGGCCGGGCTCGAAATGATGGACAAGCCGATGACCGCGGCAGTCGAGGACTTCGTGCACGCCGGCTACGACCTCGACGCCGAGGCCATCCTGCTGTGCGAGTCGGATGGAACGCCCGAGGAGGTCGGCGAGGAAATCGACCGCATGCGCGCGGTGCTGGAGCAATGCGGCGCGACCGCGATGCGCGTCAGCAGCGACGAGGCCGAGCGGCTGCGTTTCTGGAGCGGGCGCAAGAACGCCTTTCCTGCCAGCGGGCGCATTTCAGCCGACTACTACTGCATGGACGGAACCATTCCACGCCGCCGCGTCGCCGACATGCTGCTGGCGATCCAGGAGATGGAACGCGAATTCGGCCTGCGCTGCGTCAACGTCTTCCACGCCGGAGACGGCAACCTGCACCCGCTGATCCTGTTCGACGCCAACAAACCCGGCGAACTGGAGCGGGCCGAATCGTTCGGCGCGAAAATTCTCGAAGCGTGCGTCGAAATGGGCGGGTCGATCACCGGCGAGCACGGCGTGGGCCTCGAGAAGATCAATTCGATGTGCGTTCAGTTCAGCCCGACCGAGCTCGAACAATTCCGTGCGCTGCGCCGTGCTTTCGACCCTGCGGAGAAACTCAATCCGGGCAAGAACATTCCGACCCAGGCGCGTTGTGCCGAATACGGCAAGATGCACGTGCGCGGCGGCCGGCTGCCGTTCCCCGATCTGCCCCGCTTCTGAGCGCGCCGCGCGCTCCCGACCTGCGAACATCGTCGTGAACTCCAACGCAATCCTCACCGCGCTGCAAGAACAGGTACGCGCAGCCGCCGCCGACGGCGCCCGGCTGCATGTGCGCGCCGGCGGCAGCAAGATCTGGCTGGCGCCGACGGCGCAAGGCGACGCCCTCGATCTGCGCCCGCTGCGCGGAATCCTCAGCTACGAGCCGACCGAACTGTTCGTCAGCGCGCGCGCCGGAACGCCGCTGGCCGAGCTCGAGGCGGCGCTGGCCGAGCACGGCCAGTGCCTGCCCTTCGACCCGCCACGCTTCGCCCGTGACGGCGTGCAGGCCACGGTCGGCGGCATGGTCGCCGCCGGGCTGTCCGGGCCGGGTCGCCTGGGAGCCGGCGCAGTGCGCGACTACGTGCTTGGCGCCTCGCTGCTGAACGGCCGCGGAGAGCTGCTCGCATTCGGCGGCCAGGTGATGAAGAACGTCGCGGGTTTCGACGTCTCGCGCCTGCTGGTGGGTTCGCTGGGCTCGTTGGGCGCGATTGTCGAGGTCACGCTGAAGGTCGTTCCGCAAGCGCCTGCCGAGGCCACGCTGCGTTTCGAGATGAGCAAGGAACGCGCCATCGAACAGGTCAACGCCTGGTGCGCGCAGCCGCTGCCGATCTCGGCCAGCGCTTGGTGGCGCGACGACGACGGCCGCCAGTTGCTGCAGCTGCGGCTGCGCGGCGCGCGCGCCGCGGTCGAAGCCGCGGTGCAGCGGCTGGGCGGCGAGCGCTTGCCCGACACGCAAGCCGACACGTTCTGGCAACAGTTGCGTGAGCAGACGCATCCGTGGTTCGCGCCGACCTGGGCCCAGCCCGGCGCTGCCGGCGAGGCGCTGTGGCGTCTGGTCGTGCCGCCGACCACCCCGCCGTTGAAGCTGCAGGGCGAGCTGCTGGTCGAATGGGGCGGAACCCAGCGCTGGTTGAAGACCGCGCTGCCCGCTGCGGTGATGCGCGAAGCCGCAGCCGCGGCCGGCGGTCAAGCCATCCGCGTGCGCGGCGGCGACCTGTCGGCTCCGGTACTGCCGCCGCCGTCCCCGGTACTCGAACGGCTGCATGCCCGCGTCAAGCAGGCCTTCGACCCGAGCGGAATATACCCCCAGCTGTTCGCCAGCCACCACTGAAAAAGAAAAAGCGCGCATGGAAACCCGTCTGACCCCCGAGTTCGCGGCCAGCGCCGACGGGCGCATCGCCGAGTCGATCCTGCGCGCTTGCGTGCACTGCGGCTTCTGCACCGCGACCTGCCCGACCTACCAGCTGCTCGGCGACGAGCTCGACGGCCCGCGCGGGCGCATCTACCAGATCAAGCAGGTGCTCGAGGGCGCGCCGCCGACGCGCAGCACCCAGCTGCACCTGGACCGCTGCCTGACCTGCCGCAGCTGCGAGACCACGTGCCCCTCGGGCGTGCGCTATGGCCAGCTGGTCGACATCGGCCGCCGCGTGGTCGAGGCCCGGGTGCCGCGCCCGCTGGGCCAGCGCGCCCAGCGCTGGCTGTTGCGCGAGGGCCTGTCGTCGCCGCTGTTCGGACCGCTGCTGCGGCTCGGGCGCGCGCTGCGCGCGCTGGCCCCGGCGTCGCTGCAGGACAAGCTCGCCCCGGTGCGCCCGGCCGGCGCCTGGCCACGGCGCAGCCACGCGCGCCGCGTGCTGATGCTGGCCGGCTGCGTGCAGCCTGCCATGGCGCCGAACATCAACGCCGCCACCGCGCGCGTGCTCGACGCGCTGGGCATCGAAGTCGTCGTGCCCGAAGGCGCGGGCTGCTGCGGCGCGATCCGCCAGCACCTGTCCGACCACGCCGGCGCGCTGGCCGACATGCGCCGCAATGTCGATGCCTGGTGGCCGCTGATCGCCGACGGCAGCGTCGAGGCCATCGTCGTCAACGCCTCGGGTTGCGGCGTGCAGGTCAAGGACTACGGGCGCGAGCTTGCCGGCGACGCCGCTTACGCCGAGCGCGCGGCGCGCGTCGCGGAACTGGTGCGCGATCCGATCGAGCTCATCGACGCCGCACGACTGGCCGCGCTGGCGCCGCGCCTGCCGGTGCAGCGCGTGGCCTGGCACGGTCCCTGCACGCTGCAGCACGGATTGCGCCTGGGCGGGCGCGTCGAATCGCTGCTCGGCGCGCTCGGCGTCGACGTACGACTGCCGGCCGAAGCCCATCTGTGCTGTGGCTCGGCAGGAACGTACTCGGTGCTGCAGGAAGCGCTTTCCAAGCAACTGCGCGAGCGCAAGCTGAAGAACCTGACCGCCGACGCGCCGCAGCGCGTGCTGTCGGCCAACATCGGCTGCATCCAGCACCTGCAGGCCGGCACCACGATGCCGGTGCAGCACTGGCTCGAATACGTCGACGAAGCGCTGCACGGCTGACGCGCCGCGCGCGCCTCAGCCGGCCGGATTGTCCAGCGCCATCTCGATGTCGGCGCGCAGCGCGTCCGGCTGCGTCTGCGGCGCGTAGCGCCGGATCACCTGACCGTCGCGGCCGACCAGGAACTTGGTGAAGTTCCACTTGATCGCTTCGGTGCCGAGCACTCCGCTGGCCTCGTCTTTCAACCAGCGCCACAGCGGATCGGTATGCGCTCCGTTGACATGGATCTTCGCCATGATCGGGAATTCAACACCGTATTGGACGCTGCAGAAACGCACGATGGCGTCCTCGCTGCCGGGTTCCTGGGCTCCGAACTGATTGCATGGAAACGCCAGCACGACAAAACCGCGGTCGCGGTAGGCATGAAACAGCGCCTGCAGCCCCGCGTACTGCGGCGTGAAGCCGCATGCGCTGGCGGTGTTGACGATCAACAGGACCTGGCCGCGCCATTGCGCCAGGTCGCGCGTCTGCCCTGCGGCATCGCGGACGCTGAAGTCGTACACCGAGCGCGCCGGGCCGTTCCGGTCCGCGTTTGTCGTCATCGCCGTGCCCTCCGCGCGCCACGCGCGCCCTGCATGCCGAAACCACCGCACCAGCGATCGCGCCATGACGGTCGCGGGGTGCGCACAAGGCTACCATCGAAACCACAGCGTGCGCGCGCATCACCGCGCAGCGCCCGCCGCGTCCAGCAAGGTGCCGACTCCGTCACGCAATGTGGCCGCCGACATTTCTCCGACGTACATGCGCTGCAGGGTTCCATCGGCGTTGAAGAACAGCGTCGTCGGCAAGCCGGGCGAGCGATAGCGCGCGGCCAGCTCGCCGTGCGGGTCGATCGCCAGCAGCGGCGGCTGCAATCCGGCCGCGCGCAGGTAGGCCTGCACCCGGGGCGCCGGCTCGCGCTGGTCGACGAGCACGATGTGCACGCCGCGCATCTGTCGCGCCGCATCGACCAGCATCGGCAGCTCGCGCCTGCACGGCGGGCACCAGGTCGCCCACAGATTGATCACCAGCGGTGTGCCGCGCAGCGACTGCAGCCGCAGCGGCGTGCCTGCCGGAGAGGGCAGAACCCACGCCGGCAGCGGCGGCCCCGGCGGGGTTGCGAGCCGCACCATGGCCTGGCCGCACAACACCAGCAGCGCACCGGCGCCTGCCGCGGCAGGCAGGCTGCGGCGCAATCCCGCACGGCGCCAGACGAGCAACGCCACGCCCAGCGCGCCGACAGCCCAGGCCACACCCGCGTCGAAGCCGCGATCGCGCACGTCGAGCATCGCCCCGATCGTCGCGTAATCGGCGCGATGCTGCAGCACGAAGCCGGCGCGCGAAGCCAGCAGCGCCAGCAGCAGCAGCCACAGCAGCGACGGGCGCGCGTCGCCGGCGCCGCGCGCCCGCGCCAGTGCTGCGACCGCTTCGGCCAGCGCGTAGCCCAGCGCCAGCAGCAATGGCGTCCATGGCAGAAGCAAGGGGCCCAGGCGCAGCATCGGTGCAGGACGCGCTCAGGGTGCCAGCTCGTGGCGTGGCTCGCCGATCAGCCGGGTCCAGTCGCGCTCGCGCATATTGCGCGCGTTCCAGCGCATCACGGCCCACATGCTGGCGATCAGGAAAACGCCGAACAGCGCGATGGTCACGCGCACCGGGAGATCGAGCCGGATCAGCAGCGCGTACATGGCGAGCATCGCCAGCACGCTGACGTTCTCGTTGAAGTTCTGCACCGCGATCGAATGACCGGCCGACAACAACACATAACCTCGATGCTGCAGCAGGGCATTCATCGGAACCACGAAATATCCGGCCATCGCACCGATCAGGATCATGTACGCGCCAGCCGCGAGCAATTGCAGATCGATGTGCGCGTGACCGACCGCCACCTGAACGTCCGGCATGGCGCCGCGCGCGTACAGCGCCAGCGCCAGGCACGCCACGCCCATCGCCAGGCCGACCGGCAACACGCTCAGGCTGCGCTTGAGCGGAACCCGCGCTGCCGCGGCCACCGCGCCGACCGCGACACCGAAGGCGACCGTGGCCTGCAGCGCCGCGGCCCGGCTGAGGTCGAGGCCCAGAACGGCCTCGGCCCATTTGATGACGATGAACTGCAGCGTTGCGCCTGCGCCCCAGAACAGCGTCGTCACCGCCATCGAGATCTGGCCCAGGCGATCCTTCCACAGCACCCGAGTGCAATGCGCGAAATCGGCCAGCTGACGCAGCGGATTCAGCGTCTGGCTCGCGTAGCGGGCACCGGTGTCCGGAATGCGCAAATTGCACAGCGCGGCGACGACATAGACGAGCGCGATGACCGCCAGCGCGGCACTGGCCGCGCCGTGCGCGCTGGTGGCGGCCGACGGCAGCAGTTTCAGCAGCCAGTCACCCACCGCCGGGCTGACCAGGAAGCCGCCGAGCACCGTACCCAGGATGATCGAGCCGACCGTCGTGCCCTCGATCCATCCGTTGGCCGCGACCAGTTGCTGCGGCGGCAGCAGTTCGGTCAGGATTCCGTACTTGGCCGGCGAATACGCGGCCGCGCCCAGCCCGACGACTCCGTACGCGAGCAGAGGATGCGCACCGAACAGCATCAGGAGCAGGCCAACGAGCTTCAGCACGTTCGTCAGGAACATGACGAGCCCCTTGGGCAGTGCGTCGGCGAACGAGCCGACGAATGGCGCCAGCAGCACGTACGAGACGGTGAAGAAGAACTTCAGCAGCGGAGTCATCCAGCTCGGCGCCTGCAGCTGCAGCAGCAAGGCGATGGCTGCGATCAGCAGTGCATTGTCGGCCAGCGACGAGAAGAACTGCGCCGCCATGATCCAGTAAAAACCTCGTTTCATTCGCTCCTGCGCATGACGCCCGAGTCGGGCTGGGGCTTTATAGCACAGCGCCGCGGCCGCCAAGGGGCGCGACAAACTACACTGCTGACTGATTCCAAGCCCCTCACATGCCCCGTCCGATCCACGCCTGCATCCATCTCGACGCCCTCGGCCACAACCTGGCGCGCGCGCGCCGCGCCGCCGCGGGCGCGAAGGTCTGGGCCGTGGTCAAGGCCAACGCCTACGGCCACGGCCTGACACGCGTGTTCTCGGCGCTGCGCAGCGCCGACGGCTTCGCGCTGCTCGACCTGGCCGAGGCCGAGACGCTGCGCGGCCTCGGCTGGGGCGGACCGATCCTGCTGCTCGAAGGCACGTTCGGTGCCGACGATCTGGCGCGCTGCGAACGCCTGAACCTGTGGCATACCGTGCATGACGCGGCGCAGATCAACTGGCTGGCCACGCGCAGCAAGCCTCGCGCGCATCGCGTGTTCGCCAAGCTCAATACCGGCATGAACCGGCTGGGTTTCGCTCCCGAGCACTACCGTGCGGCGTGGCAGCGGCTGGCGCAACTGCCGGCGGTCGGCGACGTCGGACACATGACCCACTTCGCCAGCGCCGACCTGGCCGGAGGCGACGCCGACGCGCGCGAACTTTTCGCGCGCACCGTCGACGCGCTGCCCGGAGAACGCACGACATGCAATTCGGCAGCGCTGCTGCGTCACGCCGGAAACGACGCGATGCTCGGCGACTGGGTTCGCCCTGGAATCATGCTGTACGGCAGCTCGCCGACCGGGGCGCAGCCCGACGCGCGAGCCTGGGACCTGCGCCCGGCGATGAGCCTGTGCACCCGCATCATCGGCGTGCAGCAGCTGGCCGCCGGCGCGAGCGTCGGCTACGGCGCGACGTTCCGCGCCGAGCGCGCGATGCGCGTCGGGGTGGCAGCGGTCGGCTACGCCGACGGTTACCCGCGCCACGCCCCCAGCGGCACCCCGATCATCGTCGACGGCGTGCGCACGCGGCTGCTCGGACGGGTGTCGATGGACATGGTCACGGTCGACCTCGACCCGGTGCGCGCCGCCGGCCGCGCTGCCGACGTCGGCAGCCCGGTTCTGTGCTGGGGCCGCCACGGCGGCGCCGAACTGCCGATCGACGATGTCGCCGAGGCTGCCGGAACCGTGGGCTACGAGCTGATGTGTGCGCTGGCGCCGCGAGTTCCGGTGCGCGTCGCCTGACGCGCCGGCACGACGCGATGGCGCGCAGCACCTTCGTCTGCTCGGCTTGCGGCGGCCAGTCGGCCAAGTGGCTCGGCCGCTGCCCGCATTGCGCGGCCTGGAACACGCTGCAGGAAAGTGCGCCGCCGCCTGCGCGCCGCGCCGCCGCGCTGGCGCCCTCGTCGCCGGTGCAGACCCTCGGCGCCGTGCGTGCACAGCAGCTGCCGCAGCTGCCCAGCGGAATCGCCGAGCTCGACCGCGTGCTCGGTGGCGGGCTGGTCCCGGGCAGCGTGGTGCTGCTCGGCGGCGACCCAGGAATCGGCAAGTCCACATTGCTGCTGCAAGTGCTGGCCGAACTGGCCGGGCGCGAGGCCTCGCTGTATGTCAGCGGCGAGGAATCGGCCGCCCAGGTCGGGCTGCGCGCGCAACGCCTGGGACTTCGCGACAGCCCGCTGCGGCTGCTGGCCGAGACCCAGCTCGAACGCATCGTCGGCGCGCTCGACGCCGAACGCCCGCGAATCTGCGTGGTCGATTCGATCCAGACCGTCTATACCGAGGCCATCGCTTCGGCGCCGGGGTCGGTGGCGCAGGTGCGCGAATGCGCCGCCCAGCTCACGCGCCATGCGAAAGCCGCAGGCACCTGCGTCATCATGGTCGGCCACGTGACCAAGGAAGGCGCGCTGGCGGGTCCGCGGGTGCTCGAGCACATGGTCGACACCGTGCTGTATTTCGAGGGCGACACCCACAGCAGCTACCGGCTCATCCGGGCGATCAAGAACCGCTACGGTGCGGTCAACGAACTCGGCGTCTTCGCGATGACCGAGCGCGGCCTGCGCGGGGTGGCGAACCCGTCGGCGATCTTCCTCTCGCAGCACGGCGCACCGGTGCCTGGCAGCTGCGTGCTGGCCACGCTCGAAGGCACGCGCCCGCTGCTGGTCGAGGTGCAGGCGCTGGCCGACACCGCGGCGGCGCCGAGCCCGCGGCGCCTGAGCGTCGGGCTCGAGCCGGCCAGGCTGGCGATGCTGCTGGCCGTGCTCCACCGCCATGCCGGGATCGGCTGCGGCGACCAGGACGTGTTCGTCAACGCGGTCGGCGGCGTGCGCATCACCGAGCCGGCAGCCGACCTGGCAGTGCTGCTCGCGATCCACTCGTCGCTGAAGAGCCGCGCGCTCCCGCGCGGCCTGCTGGCGTTCGGCGAAGTCGGCCTGGCCGGCGAGATCCGCCCGGCACCGCGTGGCCAGGAGCGCTTGCGCGAGGCCGCCAAGCTCGGTTTCTCCGGCGCCATCATTCCGGCGGCCAACGCCCCGAAGGGCGGCGGCTTCGAGGGGCTGGAACTGCACCCGGTGCAACGCATCGAACAGGCGCTCGACGTGCTGCGCAGCCTGCAGGTCTGACCTCGGCCGGTGCGGCCGCCGCGCAGCGTCACGCCGCCTGCAGCCGGGGCGCCGCGCTGGCGTGCAGGGTCGCGGTGCCACCGTCCGCGCCGGGCCGCAGTTCGATGATCTGCGCATGGTGGCGCACCACCGCAGCCCGATGCGCGACGCTGACCAAGGTCGTCCTCGGCAGCGCATGCAGCACCAGCTCGTACAAGCGCGCCTCGGCCGCGGAATCCAGCGCGCTGCTGGCCTCGTCGAGGAACAGCCAGTCGGGCGCAGCCAGCAGCGCGCGCGCGAAGCCCAGCCGCTGCTGCTCGCCGGGCGAAAGCCGCTGCATCCAGTTGTCGGCCTCGTCGAGCAGCGCAGCCAGCGCGCCGAGCCCGACCTGCTGCAGCGCGTGCTGCAGCTGCGCATCGTCGAAGCGCTGCACCGGCAACGGATAGCTGAGCGCTTCGCGCAACGTGCCCAGCGGCAGGTAGGGCTTTTGCGGCAGGAAAAGGGTCGTTCCGGCCGGCAGCCTCCAGTGGTCGCCGTGCGCGTACGGCCAGATTCCTGCCAGCCAGCGCAGCAGGGTGCTCTTGCCCAGTCCCGAGGCGCCGACCAGCACCGTGTGCTGGCCCGGAGCGACGGCCTGGCCGTCGCACTGCAGCAGCACGCGCCCGTCGGGCGTCTCGAGGCGCAAGTCGCCGAACGCGATCGCGCCGGGCGCCGGCGTGGCTGGCGTGGCCGGCGGCTCGGTGCGTTCGCGGCGCACGGACTGGACGAAGGTATGCAGACGCTCGAGGGTCGCACGCCACGCGACGATGTCGCCGTACGCGCTGATGAACCACGACAACGCGCCTTGCACCTGGCCGAACGCACCGGTGGTCTGCGTCAGACCGCCGAGCTTGATCTGCCCGGCGAAATAACGCGGCGCGGCGACGAGGAACGGAAAAATGATCGCCAGCTGGCCGTAGAAAGAGCTGTACCAGGTGAACAGCTTCTGCCGTTTCATGATGCCCCACCAGTTCGACCATACGTTGGCGAAACGGCGGTCGTGCGACTCGAGTTCGCGCATTTCGCCACCGTACAGCGCGATGCCCTCGTTGTGCTCGCGCGTGCGCGCCAGGCCGAAGCGGAAATCCGCCTCGTAGCGCTGCTGGTCGAAGTTCAACCGGATCAGCGGCCGCCCGACGCGATGCGCGAAATAGCTGCCGACCCCGGCATAGACCAGCGCCACCCAGACCATATAGCCGGGAATGCGCCAGCCCCACAGCGTGAAGGCGCCCGAAAGCACCCACAGCACCGACAGGAACGACAGCAAGGTGACGAGCGACGAAATGAAACCGAAGAACAGGTTCAGCGACCCGTTGACGAAGCCGCGCAGGTCGTCGGCGATCCGCTGGTCGGGGTTGTCGTCCGGACCGCGCTGCAGCGCGATGCGGTAGTGCGTCGCGCCGCCGAGCCAGTCGCGCATGAATGCGGTGGTCATCCAGCGCCGCCAACGGATCTGCAGCATCTGCAGCAGATACTGGGAGTACACCGCCAGCACGATGTAGCCGAAGGCGTAGCCGGTGAACACCAGCAGCAGGTGCTTGAAGGACTTGTAGTCGTGCGCCTGCAGCGCGTTGAAGAAGCTGTTGTTCCAGTAGTTGAGCCGCACGTTGACCCACACGATGGCCAGATTCATCGCCAGGATCGTCACCAGCAGAAGCCAGCCCATCCCCTTCTCATCGGACACCCAGTACGGCTTCGCGAGTTCGATGAAGTGCCTCGCGGAAAATTGATATCCGGTGCTTTGCTTGTTCGATCGCATTGGAAAATGGAATCCCTGGGTGCCGCCTCAACTCGTTCGGCTAGGAGCGATTGTGCAACGAGCGCCACCCGCGAACATGAATCGAGGATTAAGAATCTTGCGCCGACGGCTCGCAGGGCTGCGGCGCGCGATCCTAGAATGGTGGTTTTTCCAACATTTCGTTCTGGAGACCCCCATGGCCATGCCGATGCCCCAGTCCATGTCAGACCGTGACGGCAAGATCTGGATGGACGGCCAGCTCGTCGATTGGCGCGACGCCAAGATCCACGTGCTGACGCATACCCTGCATTACGGCTGCGGCGCGTTCGAAGGCGTGCGCGCGTACAAGACCTCGCAGGGCCCGGCGATCTTCCGCCTGCGCGAACACACCCAGCGGCTTTTCGACAGCGCCAAGATCCTGCGCATGGACATTCCGTTCAGCATCGAGCAGGTCATGGAGGCGCAGCGCGAGGTGGTCCGCGTCAACGGCTTCGACTCGTGCTATATCCGACCGCTGGTTTGGATCGGCGACAAGAAACTCGGCGTATCACCGCGCGGCAACACCATCCACCTGATGGTCGCAGCCTGGCCGTGGGGCGCCTATCTCGGCGAGGAGGGTCTGGCGCAAGGCATCCGGGTCAAGACCAGCAGCTACACGCGGCACCACGTCAACATCACGATGTGCAACGCCAAGGCGGTCAGCAACTACACCAACTCGATCCTGGCCAATCTCGAAGTCACCGCCGACGGCTACGACGAGGCGCTGCTGCTCGATCCGCAAGGATTCGTGTCCGAGGGCGCGGGCGAGAACATCTTCGTCGTTCGCGACGGCGCCCTTTCCACGCCGGACCTTTCGTCGGGATCGCTCAACGGCATCACCCGCAAGACGGTGATGGCGATCTGCGCCGACCTCGGCCTGAGCGTGCGCGAAAAGCGCATCACCCGCGACGAGGTCTACATCAGCGACGAAGCGTTCTTCACCGGCACCGCGGCCGAAGTCACGCCGATCCGCGAGCTCGACGGCGTGCGCATCGGCGCCGGTCGCCGCGGCCCGGTGACCGAACGCATCCAGAGCGCGTTCTTCGACATCGTCGGCGGACGCAACGCCAAGTACAGCGACTGGCTCAGCGCCGTCTGATGCCGCCGTCCCGTCCAACCCGATCCGCAAGCCCTGCACGATGAGCGCCCTGCCCCAATCCGAAATGCCCGTGGTCGAACTCAAGGCCAAGGATTTGCCCGCGTACTGCCCGAACCCGTCGATGACCGCGTGGAGCAGCCACCCGCGGGTCTTCATCGACGTCAGCCACGGCGAAGCGGCGTGCCCGTATTGCGGCACCCGCTACCGCCTGGCCGCAGGTGAAGTTGCGCACGGTCACTGAAACGGACGCGCAGCCTAGCGCGACCCTGCTGGTCGCGCCGCAATGGATCGGCGACGCGGTGATGGCGCAGCCGCTGGCCGCGCTGCTGGCCGAGCGCGGCCACAGCGTGGTCGCGCTCGGCCTGCCGGCCGTGGCGCCGGTGCTGCGCGCGATGCCGGGCGTCGCCGAGGTGATCGAGGTTGCGCTGGCGCACGGCCGGCTCGACCTCGGCACGCGGCTGCGCGTGGCCGCCCGGCTGCGCGGTGCCCGCTTGCGCAGCGCGTATGTGCTCGGCAACAACGTCAAGTCCAGGCTGATCCCGTGGCTGGCGCGAATTCCCGAGCGCGTCGGTTACCGCGGTGAAGCCGCCGGGCTGCTGCTGACGCGCGCGCTGGCCGAGCCTCCGCCGCGCAGCGACATGCGCGCGCGCTATTCAGCGCTGGCCGGAGAACCTTCGCCGCCACAACCGCGGCTGAAGGTGACCGAAGCGGCAATCGACTCAGCGCTGCGGCGTTTTGCGTTGCGCGCCGGCGCCATCGCACTGTGCCCCGGTGCCGAATACGGCGATGCCAAGCGCTGGCCGCTGGAGCATTTCGCTGCCTTCGCGCGACTGGCCCAGGCCGACGGCGCCGAGGTCATGGTGCTCGGCGCGCCGCGCGACGCCGCAGCCGGCGAGGCGATCGCCAGCGCGGCGCCGGGTGTGCGCAATCTGTGCGGGCGCACCGACATGGAGCAAGCCATCGCGCTGCTGGCGTCGGCCCGCGGGGTATTGAGCAACGATTCCGGGCTGATGCACGTGGCCGCCGCGCTCGGCCGGCCGACGGTGGGGCTGTATGGCTCGACCGACCCGCGGCACACGCCGCCGGCGCGGCATCGCAGCGCGACCATCTGGCTGCAACTGGACTGCAGTCCGTGTTTCGCGCGCGAATGCCCGCTGGGAACGCTGGCCTGCCTGCGCGGCATCGCGCCGCAGCAGGCATGGGACACGCTGCGCGAGCTCATCGCACAGCGCTGACGCCGCTCAGCCGCGGCGGCTCTGCGCTCCGCCTCGCCCGCGGTCGCCCCGCGGCTGGCCGCCATGGCCCTGACCCTGGCCATGCCCCTGGCCGTGACGCGCCGGCGCATCGCCGCGCGGCCGTGCCTGCGCCTGTCGCGGAGCGTTGCCGCGCGAGGCCGGGCGCGGTCCGCCGATCACGGTGCGGCCGACCTTGATCGGCTGCGCGCGCTCCTTCGGATCGGGCTCGAAACCCTGGATCAGCCGGCGCTCGATCGACTTGCCGATCAGCGTCTCGATGTCGCGCAGGAAGCGCAGCTCGTCGACGCAGACCAGCGAGATCGCCTCGCCCTCGGCACCGGCGCGGCCGGTCCGACCGATGCGGTGCACGTAGTCCTCGGGAACGTTCGGCAGCTCGTAATTGACCACCAGCGGAAGCTGGTCGATGTCGATGCCGCGCGCGGCAATGTCGGTCGCCACCAGCACCTGCAGCTTGCCCGACTTGAACGCGCCGAGGGCACGGGTGCGTGCGCCCTGACTCTTGTTGCCGTGGATCGCATCGGCGCCGATGCCGTCGCGCGCGAGCTGCTCGGCGAGGCGGTTGGCACCGTGCTTGGTGCGCATGAACACGAGCACCTGGAACCAGTTGTGCTGCTGGATCAAATGCGACAGCAACTCGCGCTTGCGTTCGCGTCCGACCGGATGCACGGTCTGGCGCACGGTCTGCGCTGCGGTGTTGCGGCGCGCGACTTCGATCACCGCCGGCTTGTCGAGCAGGCCCTGCGCCAGGGTCTTGATCTCGTCGGAGAAGGTCGCCGAGAACAGCAGGTTCTGCCGCTTCTTCGGCAGCATCGCCAGCACCTTCTTGATATCGTGGATGAAGCCCATGTCGAGCATGCGGTCGGCTTCGTCGAGCACCAGGGTGTCGATTCCCGACAGGTTCAGGTAGCCCTGCGCCTGATGGTCGAGCATGCGCCCGGGCGTCGCCACGACGATGTCGACGCCGCGCTTGAGCGCGTCGATCTGCGGCTGCATGCCGACGCCGCCGTACATCACCATGCAGCGCAGAGTCAGGAACTGGCCGTAGTCGCGCACGCTGTCGGCGACCTGCGCCGCAAGTTCACGCGTGGGCACCAGCACCAGCACGCGCGGAATCACGCGGCGCTGCGCATCGCGCGCCTGCGGCGCATGCGCCAGCCGCTGCAGCAGCGGCAGCGTGAACGCGGCGGTCTTGCCGGTCCCGGTCTGCGCCGCGGCAAGCAGGTCGCCACCGGCGAGCACTGCCGGAATGCCCTGCGCCTGGATCGGCGTGGGCGTGGTGTATCCCTGCGCGGCGATCGCACGCAGAATGGGCTCGCTGAGCCCCATTTGATCAAAGGTCATGGAGGTGTTGACTGCCGCGCGTCAGACACACGGCGTGGACCTGCGCTCGCGCAACCGTCGGTATGCGCACCAGCTTGTCGCAGGTCCTGAGAGCCGGCGGCGCCGGCAGGAGTCGGATTCGACAGCGCGCGACGAACTGGGCGCCGCGCGGCAGAGCGCAATCGTAACAGCATTGGGTGCGCGGCGCTGGAGCGTGCGCAGCCGCCGATTGCGCTCAGTTGCGTGTGCGCGCCAGCGCGTAGATGCCTGACAGCACCAGCACGGTGCCCAGCAGCAGCCACGGCGTGAACGGCTCGTGCAACAGCCAGACCGACAGCGCGATGGTCGACAAGGGGCCGAGCATTCCGGTGACCGCGGTCAGCGCAGCGCCGATGCGCTCGACGGCCATCATCACCATCACGATCGGCATCACCGTGCACGCGGTGGCGTTGAGCACCGACAGCCAGACCACCGGCGCCGGGACCAGCGCCGCCGACAGCGGCTTGAGCAGCACGAACTGGGCGATGCACAGCACGCTGGCGACGCAGCCGGCCCAAGCCGCCAGACGCAGCGCGCCGAGCTCGCCGACCAGCGCGCCGCCCAGCACCAGGTAGGCCGCGTACGACATCGCGCTGGCCAGCACCAGCGCCGCGCCGAGCGCCGCGTGCGCGCCCTGCAGGTCGATTTCGCGCACGAACACGACCAGCACGCCGGCGTAGCTCAGCAGCATCGCGAGCAGCTGGCGCGAGCCGATGCGGCGGCCGAAGAACAGCGCTCCGAACAGCAGCACGATGGTCGGGTTCAGGTACAGGATCAGCCGCTCGAGGCTCGCCGTGATGCGCTCCAGCCCCATGAAGTCGAGCATGCTCGCGGCGTAATAGCCGGTGAAGCCCAGCACCACCAGGCGCCCGAACTGCGCGCGCGTCAGCGGCGCGCGGCCACGGCCGCGCCACCAGGCCAGCGCTGCGAACAGCGGCAGCGCGAACACCATGCGGAAGAAAATCAGCGTGGTGGCGTCGATCGGCCAGCGGTAGATCAGCTTGGCGATGATCGCCTTGCCGGAGAACGCGATCGCGCCCGCGCTGGCCAGCGCGATGCCGGCGCGCAGCCGGGCCGGTGATGGATCTGTGGTCATTCTCGAGCGGGCAAGCGAAGCTCCTTATGCTATGCGTTTACGACTAGATCCCGCGGAGCATTCGCCAATGACCCCCATCGAAGCCAGACTCAAGCAACTCGGCATCACGCTGCCCGCGCTCGCCGTGCCGGCCGCAGCCTACGTGCCGTACGTGCGCAGCGGCAATCTGCTGTTCGCCTCCGGGCACATCAGCAAGCGCGACGGCGCGGTGTTCAAAGGCCAGCTCGGCCGCGACCTCGACACCGCGCAGGGCAAGGCCGCGGCGCGCGACGTGGCGATCGACCTGCTCGGCACCCTGCAGGCGGCCTGCGGCGACCTGATGCGGGTCAAGCGCATCGTCAAGCTGCTCGGGCTGGTCAATTCGACGCCGGACTTCACCGAGCAACACCTGGTCATCAACGGTGCCTCCGAGCTGCTTGGCGAGGTATTCGGCGAAACCGGGCAGCATGCGCGCAGCGCCTTCGGCGTGGCGCAACTGCCGATGGGCGCTGCGGTGGAGATCGAGCTGATCGTCGAAGGGGGGTGAGGGCCCCCCTGAGCAAGGCGGCGCGAGCCGCCTTGCTTCCCCCCCGAGGGGGGACTGCTCGCCCCCTTGGGGCGGCCCTGCGGGCGCTCGCGTGCCGAGCTGGCACGGGTGACACGCTCCGGCTTTCTGCGTCAGGCGGCCACCGGATGGATCTACACGCTCCGGCACGAATGGCTGGCACGGGTGACACGCTCCGGCTTTCTGCGTCAGGCGGCCACCGGATGGATCTACACGCTCCGGCAAGAATGGCTGGCACGGGTGACACGCTCCGGCTTTCTGCGTCAGGCGGCCACCGGCCGGATCTACACGCTCCGGGGCGAAGGGCT
>JAJZEB010000073.1 GCA_021805805.1 Pseudomonadota bacterium
GTTCTACGCTCCGGTGTTCGAGGGCGTGGGTTATCGGGTCGCGGCACCGGCCGCGGGCGCCGAGCTGATGACGGCGAAACCGCACACCCCGGGCACCGCGGCGTTCAGCTGCAGCTGCGTGCTGAACGACCTGTATCACGGACTCGAGGGCAGGGGCGCCGGGACGCTGCGCGGTCCGGTGACCTTCGGTGAAGTCGCCTACCAGTTGCTGAACCAGACGTCGGTGTTCCTGACGATCGAGGGCTGAACGCTCTGCTTCGCGCCGAAGACGGCCGGGAAGTTTACTGCTCGGCCTCCTCGCCCGTCCCGGTGTTGTCGGCGGCAGTCGCGCTGTCCTCCAGAGCCCGAAGTTCCGCGGCGGCCTGACCCTGGCGTTCGGCGTCGTCGCGCTTGCACTTGGCTGCTCGTCGGACAGGCCCTCAGCCGCTCGCCCGACCGGCATGCTCGCGGGGCCCTCCAGGCCTCGAAGTCCCGGCGTGCCACGAGACGGTGCGAGCCAACACGCAGCCGGCGCAACGGTGGCCTGCGCGATGGTCTCGAGGATGGCTTGCGAGAGCTTTCTAATCTTGGCTCGAAGCTCTGGAATGGCGGAGCACAGGGCGGCAATCAATTCAAGCGCGCTTGCCCGAGCAATCGATTCGGTCGCTTCGTTGTGGTGAGCCCACGGCTTGTTGCCCAGGCCATCGCCGTACTTGGGTCGACACGAATGGTTCGTGCTGCCGCAGTGGTTCCGGTGGCTCCGGGCCAGAAGCGCTCGGAGGGCGGCATCCCGGAGGTCTGGCGTGTGTCGCCGAGGCCCATCGCCCGACCGCGGTTGCGTCGGTCATGGTCGCGGTGAGGTGGCGCGCGGCCGCCGCGGCCAGGCTCATGAAAATCATGAGGGTCGTCCGGAGATTTCATGCACTCGACGCGAGTCCGCGGTCCCGAGAATGAACGCCATGGATGCGGCTGGTGTGGCGGGTTGCCACGCCGGAGCGCATTCACGGTGTCGAGCACCGTTGTCCGTATCCCCCTGGAACCGTTCATGATCGATCTGTCGGCTAACGAGAATCCGCTGGGACCCTGCCCGAGGGTCGCCAGGGCCATCGTTGCCGCTTTGCCCGCGCTGCACCGCTATCCGGACAAGGACGGCCGTGCGGTGACCGCCGCGCTGGCGCGGCGGCTGGGCGTGGACGCGTCCTGGATCGTCCTGGGTAACGGCTCTTGCGAGGTGCTCGAACTGGCGGTGCGTGCCCACCTCGCTCCGGGCGATGAGGCCATCTTGAGCCGGCCCGGCTTCGCGCCTTATCACGCGGCGATCGCGCGCTCGCGCGGCTGCGAGGTCGCGCTTCCGCTGCGGCGCGATCGCCACGACCTGGCGGCGATGCTCGATCGGGTCGGCGACCGCACTCGCCTTGTGATCCTCGGCAATCCGCACAACCCGACCGGGACGGTCGTCGCCCGGGCAGAGATCGAGCGCTTTCTTGATCGGCTCCCCGAGGCGGTGACGGTGATCCTCGACGAGGCATATGTCGACTATGCCGGGGGCGAGGACTTTGCCGACGCCGTGGCGTTCGTGCGCGAGGGGCGGGCGGTGCTGGCGACGCGCTCGCTGTCCAAGGCCTACGGCCTCGCTGGCCTGCGCTTCGGCTACGGCGTCGGCGCAGCCTCAACGGTGCGCGCCATCCATGCCTTGCGCCAGCACTACAACGTCAATGCCCTGGCCCAAGTGGCTGCGGTCGCCGCGCTCGACGACCCGGAGCATCTGCGCCGCAGTGTCGAGCACAACACCGCGGCCCGGCGATCGCTGCACCGGGACATCGGCCGCCTGGGGTTGGCATGCGTCGAGTCCAGGGCGAATTTCATTTTGGTGCGCGTTCGTGACGGTGCGGCGCTGTGTCGGCGGCTCGAACAGCGCGGCGTGCGGGTCAAGGACATGACCGGCTTCGGCCTCCCGGACGCGATCCGGGTCAGCGTCGGGAGCGACGAGGACAACCGGAGCTTCATCGCGGCGCTCGGCGTGATTTTGGGCCAATCGGACGCATCGGGCGAACGTCGCATGTCTGCAGAGCGGCTGGCAGAGCTGCCGAATTCAATCTAGGTCGGAGGTGACGCGAGATGGTGATGATGATGGCCCCCGGTGGGACCAGGGAAATGGCGATGACGGTGCTCGACGAGGGAGCGGAGGCGACCTATGTCGGTGTGCGCGGCTGGAGCCGGCGCGGTGCCGAGAATGAGCTCGACGACGACGACATCCGTCACGTGATCGACTATGCGGCGCGTCAGGGCAAGGAAGTCCGGGTGGTGGTCAACACCCAGCCGAGCTCGATCGAGATTCCGATGTTCCTGGAACGGGTGCGCAAGTACACGGAATGGGGCGCCCGCGGCTTCATGATCAGCGATCTCGGGTGCATGCGTCTGGTGCACGAGAACCTGCCGCAGGCCGACATCCACACCAGCGTCGGCTGCGGAATCACGAATTATGAGGACGTCGGGTTCCTGCGCAGTATCGGCGCGACTTATGTTGTGCTGCCCTACCGGATGAGCGTTGCGGAGATCGCGCAGATCCGGAGCCAGATCGACGTCGGTATCGAGGTGTTCCTGTTCAAGACGCCTTCCGGCGGCAAGATCTGCCCGGGCAAATGCATGATGAGCAGTTTCTTCAGTTTTCGGCGCTGGCTTGACGAGGACGGCAAGGACTACTTCTTCGGCAGCGCCAGCCGCGGCGGCGATTGCCTGCGGGTCTGCCAGGGCAACTGGGATTTCAAGGCCGGCGCCGCGGTATCGCGCACGCGCCTGACGACCAAGACCAATCCCGCCCTTTGGCTTACGGAGCTGCCCGAGTACCTGCGGGCGGGTGTGGGCTGCCTGAAGGTCCCGGGGCGCGACAGGTCGACGGCGCTGGTGCGGGACATCGTGCGCATGTATCGCCGCGCGGTCGACCGAATCCTGGAGACCGACCAGCCTGATCTCCAGGAGTTCGTCCCCGAACTCGAGTCGCTGCGCCAGCGCTGGGGTAGTGAGCGCGGCGCACGTGACGACCGCCTGATCTCGGAGGCCGAAGCCGAGTCGCGGCGCGTCATGTCGTTGATCGCCGACTGAATCGTCCGGCCGCCCGCCCGGACGGCCTTGTTCATGACCCGCCAGGGAGCAAGTGCATGTTTGAACTGTCGACCAACGTGGCCAACCTGAAGCAGTTACGGCAAGGCGATTTCTCGTCTTACGACGCGCTGTATCTGGGGGATTTCTCCTGCCCCGAATATCCGAACAACTTCTGCTCGCACCCGCGCCTGCTGCGCGAGGGCGTCGAGCGGGTCAAGGACATCGGCAAGAAATGCTATGTGCGCCTGTACGCGGTGCCGAGCAACCATGACATACCCTGGGTGCGGGAGTCGATCGAGGCCGCGATGAGCTTGTCGGTCGACGCCCTGGAGGTGCACAACCTGGGGTTGCTCCGCGTGCTCAAGGACATGGGTTGCGACATCCCGGTGCATCTCGGTGTGTTCGGTAATCTCTACACGCACGAGACGGCGAAGGTGCTGAAGGATTATGGAGTCACGCGAGTCCACCCGAATCCCGAGCTCAGTCTCAAGGAAATCATCTACATCCGCGACCACACGCCGATCGACGTGCTGGTGCCGGTGCACGGCAAGATCCCGTTGGTCATCTCGGAAACCTGCTTCATCATGGAGAACGCGGTGGCCCCGGGCTCGGACTGCAAGTTCTTCTGCTCCAAGGCCCACTGGCTGACCCGCGAGCAAGGCGGCTGGTCGCTGAAGGACGCCGGCCGCATGACCCTTAGCGGCAAGGACCTGTGCATGATCGAGCATGTGGGTTCGCTGGCCGAGGCCGGCCTGCGCAACTTCTACGTGCAAAGCCATGGCGAGGAGCGCGACTACGTCGCGACGGTCGGGCGCATCTACCGCGAGGCGCTGGAACGCGCCTTTGCTGGCCAGGCGGCCACCGACACGGGGGACTGGGTCAACGAGCTCGGCGGGCTGACGAGGATGGGGCTGTGCAACGGCTACTACTTCGAAAGCGCGGGGCAGCGCTACGTCGCGGGGACCTAGGCGATGGCCAAGCTGCTCGCTCCCGCGGGGACCGTGGAGATGGCTGTCGGCGCCATCGACGAAGGGGCCGACGTGGTGTATGTCGGCCCGCTTGGCTGGAGCCGAAGGCCGTCCGAGTCGGAACTCGGCGACGACGACATCCGCACGGTGATCGACTACGCGACGCGCGCCGGCAAGCAGACCTGGGTGGCGATGAACACCTGCCCCAGCACGTTCGAGGTCGAGCACTTCCTGAGCAAGGTACGGGACTACGCGGCATGGGGTGCCCAGGGCTTCGTCGTCACCGAGGTCGGCGCGATCGCGCGCATGCGGCGCATGGTGCCCGAAGCCGCCGTCCACGTCAGCATCGGCGGGGGAATCACCAACCGCTACGACACGGCGTTCTATCGTGCGCTCGGCGCCGACGCCATCATTCTTCCGTATCGGTGGGGGACGGAGGAAATCGCAGCGGCGCAGCTGACGAGCAACATCGCCCTGGAGGTCTTCCTGTTCGAGACGGTGCAGACCGGGATGATCTGCCCAGGCAAGTGCATCATGAGCAGCTACCTGAAGTTCCGCGACTGGCTCGAGGTCGAGAAGCGCGAGGACTTCCACGGCAGCGCCAATCGCGGCTCCAAGGAGTGCTATCGGGTCTGCCAGACGCCCTGGGCGTTCGAGGCCCCAGACGCCGAGGCGATGGACATCAGACTGCGACGCGACGCGCGCCTGATGCTCGAACAGATCCCTGCATACATCGCCCACGGCGTGCAGTACTTCAAGCTGTCGGGCCGGGAGCGCCCTGCGCCGCTGATTGTGGACCTGGTGCGCTTCTACCGCAAGGTCATCGACGGCGTGCTACACGATGGCTGCCGCGACATGGCTGAGTATGCGGACGAGATGGCGGTGCTGCGCCTGCGCTGGGTCAACGAGAAGCGCAAGCGGGTCGACGCCCTGATGTCGCGCGCGGGCGAAGCGCCCGACGTCCAGCCATGTCGCGCACCGTGCTGAGCGCGGCGCCGCCGCGCGCCGGTGTCGCGCCCCGGACGCCCGCGGCGACCCTGCGCGCGGCGTTCGAGAACACGGGAAGCACGCGCTGGATGATGCAGACGATCAAGCATCATGGTCTGGACGCCAGGCACGGGTGGCGTCTGGAGCTGGAATTGCTCGGCGATCGGGTCCGCGGCGCCTGGCAGTCGACCGAGGCGGCGCTGGCGCAGGGCCTGGTCGATCTGATCGACACCGACTGGATCTCGATCGCCCGCGCTCGCGCCGGCGGCCTGCCGCTCTGCGCCGTGGCGCCTTACGGCACAATTCTCGGCGGACTCGTGGCGGCCCGGGGCTGCGGCATCTGCGGCCTCGACGATCTGCGGCGGCGCCGCATCGGGGTGGTGCGGCGGCTCGACAAGAACTGGGCCCTGCTGCGCGCGGCGTGCGCGGGGCGCCACGGCTTCGATCTCCAGGCAAGTGCGATCGTCGTCGAAAGCGGCTCGAAGACGCAACTGCGCGACGACCTGCGACGCGGCCTCGTCGACGCCGCTGTGCTGCACTGGCAGTTGATCCCGCAGGTGCTCGCGTCCGGGGAGTTCACGGAGATTCTCGATCTGGCCGATCTGCCGACCGAGCTCGGCGCCGATCGCGCGCCGACCAGTTTCTTCGCCTGCCACGACTCCCTATGCACAGAGCGGCCGCGCCTGGTGCAGGCGTTCGCCGCGTCGCTGGCCGACGCCGTGGCGCTGTTGCGCGACGACGCGGATGCCTGGCTCGCGGCGGTCATCGGGGCCGGCGCCGCCGGACACGCAGCCGCGCCGCAGGTTGTCCGCGCGCTGCGGCGGAAGTGGCTGCGGCGGGTGTGCGGCTGGGGTGGCGGCAACCGCGCCGCCGACCTCGAGCGGCTGCTCGAGACGATCGTGGCGCGTTGTGGCGCCGACGCCGCCGGGCTGGAGCGCATGCCCCCCGGCACCTTCATGCGCGATTGCGGCTGGCGCAATCCGTGAGCACTTTCGGGAGAAGACGATGGCTGTACTGATGGCCCCGGGGGGCACCCTGCGGATGGCGACGCAGGCGCTCGATCATGGCGCCGACTCGGTCTACGTGGGCCCGCACGGCTGGAGTCGCCGGCCGGCGAGTGACGAATTGAGCGACGCCGAGATCCGCGAGCTGATCGAGCATGGTCGTGCCGGTGCGAAGGACGTGCGCATCGCGATCAACGTCATGCCGGCGCCGTGCGAGATCGGGCGCTTCCTGGACAAGGTCGCGCGTTACGCCGCCTGGGGCGCCGGCGGCGTGATGATCTGCGATCCCGGCTGCATCCGTCTGGTGCGCGAGCACGTGCCGGGCATCGAGATCCACGTCAGCGTGACGGCCGGTCTCTTCAACAACGAGGACATCCAGATGTATCGGCAACTCGGCGCGGACCACGTCGTGTTGCCCTACCGCTGGGGCGCGTCCGAAGTCGCGCAGGCCAGGCAGCGTAGCGGGATCGCGCTCGAGGCTTTCCTGTTCGAGACGCCGCAACGCACCTGGGTCTGTCCCGGGCGTTGCTACTCGAGCAGCTATTTCAGGGTCGAACACGCCCACGATGCCCAGGGCAAGGATCACTTCGTCGGCAGCGCCAGCCGCGGCGGCAGCTGCCACCGCATCTGCCAGGGGCGCTGGACCTATCAGGCCGGCACCGAGCAACTCGACGACAGGCGCGCGCTCAAGAGCAGCCCGGAGCTCCTGCTGAGGGAGTTGCCCGAGTACGTCGAGGTCGGCGTGTCGCGCTTCAAGATTCCGGGGCGCGAGCGTTCGGTCGAGCTGGTCTGCGCGATCACGGCGTTTTATCGCCGGGCGCTCGACCACGTGCTGGCCGGATCCCGCGACTTGAGCGCCTTCCTGCCCGAGTGGGGCGAGCTCAAGGACCGCTGGGTTGGCGAACGCAGCCGGCGCGACGACGGGCGCGTGAGCGCGGCAGCGGCCTGAGCGCGGTCCGATGGACGTCACACTGCCGGGTCGGTGCGCGGAGGACGCCGACGTCGCCACCGGCGGGCGTCGGCCGGCGCGCTCGATCATCGCGCTGGCCGACATCCGCCCCGGAGATCTTCCGCTGGTCGGCGCCAAGGCCTTCCGGCTGGGCATGCTGCTGCAGGCGGGGTTTGCCGTGGCTCCGGGCTTTTGCATGACCACCAGTGCCTGGCGAGGCCTGCCCGAGGCGTGGCGAGCTACGCCGCTGGGCCATGCGCCGCTGCGCGATGCGCTGCTGGACGCCTACCGTGCCTGCGGCATGCGCGCCGCGGCGGTGCGCAGCTCGGCGGCAGTCGAAGACGGCGAGGACGCCAGCTGGGCGGGAATCTTCACCAGCGTGCTCGACGTCCGCGGCGAAAAGGCGCTGATCGACGCCGTCGCGGTCTGCTACGAGTCGGCGCGCAGCCCGCTGGCCCGGGCCTACCGCCGCGGGCGCGGTCGGCCGCACGACGACGAGGCAATGGCGGTTCTGGTGCAGGAGATGGTCGACGCCGATGCCGCCGGAGTCTTGTTCACCGCGGATCCGTTGGCGCGCGCGCCGCGGGCGCTGCTGGTCAACGCCGTGCCGGGCCTGGGCGAACCGCTCGCCGCGGGCCGCGTCAGCGGCGACAGTTTCGTCATCGATCCGGCCGGCCGAATTCTCGCCGAGCAGATCGGAGTCAAGCGCAGCATGCTGCGTGGCGGCCGCGAGATCCAGCTGCCGCCGCATCGGGCCTCGCAGCCCGCGCTCGACCGGACCCAGCTGTCCGAGCTGGCCCGGCTCGGCGGGGCCCTCGAGCGGCTGTTCGGCGCGCCGCAGGATGTCGAGTTCGCGATCGCCGACGGGCGCATCCATCTGCTGCAGTCGCGACCGATTCCGCGCCGCGGCGCCGCCGGCGCGCCGCCCGACGACGACGCAGAGCTGAGGCGGGAGCGACGCCGGCTGGCGCGGCGGGTCGCGCGGCTGAGAACGTCCGGGGCGCTCCAAGCCCCGGAGGCGGTGTTCAGCAACGGCAACATCGGAGAGCTGCTGCCGACGCCGACGCCGATGAGTTTCGACCTGTTCCGGCAGGTGTTCGCCGCCCGCGGCGGGGCCATCGTCACCGGCCGCAGGCGCTTGGGCTATCGGCTCGGTGACGACGTCGCGCGGCCGCTCTACGAGTTGATCTGCGGCCAGGCGTATTTCAACGTCGAAGTCGATGCCGCGACCTTCGACATCGGAATTCCGCTCGACTGCGCCGGGCAGATCGCGCGCGTCGTCGCGGACCCACGGCTGGCCAACTATCCGGAGACCGGGTTGTACACGCAGCGCCTCTCGCGGGCCGAGGCGCTCGCGCGCTTCGGCACCGACGGCGAGCGCCATCACCGACTGGCCGAGAACTTTCGCCTGGGCATGGCCCGGCACGCCGCGGCCTTCCTCGGGCGCTACGCCAAGGACTTGGAGCCGGCGCTGCGCGCCCGCCTGGCGCGGCCGCTGCACGCGGTGCGCCGGGCGGGCTCGGCGGCGGAGCTGCTGCGCGGGATCGCTGGGAGCATCGATCGGTTGCGGCGCGGCGTCTGCGTCGAGTTCGTCGTCGCCGCGCGCATCGGGTTCTACTTCGCCGATATGGTGCGGTTGACCCTCGACGAACTGTTCGGTGACGAGGCCCGGAGCCTGTGGCCGCAGCTGTTGCAGGGACTGCCGGGCAGCACTGTGACGGAGCAGATGATCGATCTGGAGCGGGTCGCAGCGGGACGGTCGAGCCGTGGCGACTTTCTCCACGCCTACGGCCATCTGGCGGTGAACGAGCTGGAGCTGTCGCTGCCCCGTATCGCCGAGGACCCGGCCGCGGTCGATGGCATGCTGCGGGATCTGGCTGCGTCCGGGCGATGCCCGGGAGACGAGTTCCGGCGCCAGGTCGACAACCGGAAGGCGCTCGAGGACGCACTCGAGCCGCGCCTGCGCGGCTGCGGCGAGGCCGTTCGCCTGTTCGACGAACTGCGCCTGGCGCAGCGCTTCCTGCCGCTGCGCGAGACCCTCAAATACCACTATGCGGTTGAATACGCGTCAATCCGCGCCGCGCTGCTGGAGCTGGCGCCGCGCGTGGGTCTGGAGCTGGACGACATGTTCTATCTCGTCCCGGGCGAACTCGCGCGGTGCGTGGCCGCCGCTCCAGGCGCGTTGCGCGGAACCGTCGAGCGACGGCGGCAGCGCAGGCGATGGGCCTTGCAACTGGCTCACGAGCACCGCATGCCCCCGGTGGTCATCGCCAGCCGGCTTGATCAGCTGGGCCAGCGACGCGTGGCGCCCGGCGCGTCGCCGTCGCTCGCCGGGCGCGCGGTGGCGCCGGGTGTCGCCGTCGGCGTGGTGCGTATCGTCGACGCAGACGCCGCCGGGCGCGGATGTTTCAACGGCGACGAGATCCTGGTGGCGCGCGCCGCCGGCCTCGGCCTCGCGCCGTGGCTGCGCGTCGTCGCCGGCCTGATCGTCGAGGTCGGCGGCATTCTGGCCCATGGCGCCTGCCAGGCGCGCGAAGCAGGCATCCCCGCGGTGGTGCTGGACGGCGCAACCGCTTCGTTGCGCGAGGGCGCCACGGTGCGTATCGACGGCGCCCGCGGCACCGTCACGGTGCTGAGGGATCGAGCGTGAGCCGGGATCCGTTCAGCCTACGCGGCAAGACTGCGGTGGTGACCGGCGCTGGCGCCAACGGCGGCATCGGCCACGCCATCGCGCTTGGCCTGGCGCGAGCCGGAGCGCGGCTGGCGATCGCCGACATCGACGCCGCAGGGCTGCGCCACACCGGCGAAGAGTTGAAGGCGTCGGGCGGCGAGCACATCAGCGTGCTGTGCGACATCGCGGCTCCGCCCGAGGTCGAGGCGCTATTCGCGGCGGTCGACGCCTGGGGCGGCGGAATCGACGTTCTGGTCAACGTGCCCTTCGTCTTTCCCGGTCGCGCGCGGCCGCACGAGGTCACGCTCGCGACTTGGGACGCCATGTTCGCCGTCAACGTCACTGGTTATTTTCTCTGCATCCGGCAGGCGCTGCCGCGCATGCTGGAGCGCGGGGGAAGCATCATCAACATCGGCTCCAACGCCGGGGTCAGCGCGCTCGGCCGGGGTGCCTTTGTCTACAGTTGCACGAAAGGGGCGATCAACATGATGACTCGGGAGCTCGCGGTGGAGTATGCGGGCGCCGGCATCCGAACCAACGCCATCCTGCCGGCGCAGACCATGACGCCCGGCCTGGAGGCGCATCTTCAGAACCCGGAATTTCGCGCGGGGGTTCTGCCGCGCATCATCGCGGGCCTGCCCTTGGGGCGCTTGATGGTGCCGGAGGATCTGGTTGGCACGGCGGTGTTCCTGGCCTCGGACGCTTCGGCCGGGGTCAACGGCGTGTTGTTGCCGGTGGACGGCGGCAACCTGGCGCTGAACGCCAGCGGCAGCTATCGCTGAGGGCGCGCCGCCGATGCCGGACCTGGACGCTCTCGCAGCGCTGGCCATTGAGGGCAGCCGCAACCTGCGCGATCTCGGCGGCATCACCTGCGCGGATGGCCGACCTCTGCGTGCACGGCGCCTGCTGCGCAGCGGCGAACTGTCGAGACTGAGCGCGGCCGGCGCGCAGCGGCTGGCCGCGCTGCACCTAACCCGAATCATCGACCTGCGTTCGCCGGCAGAGCGCTGGCGTGCGCCAACCACGGCGGCAGCCCTGGCCGAGGTGCCGCGCTGGGAGGGCGGGGAGGTCGCCCCCGAGATCGACCCGCGGACAGTGGTCGGGCGCTGCTTCGCGTCGCCGCGCCGCACGGTCGGCGTGATGTGCGACCTGTATCGCCGCCTTCCGTTCGCGCAGGCGGGGGCGTTGGCCACGCTCGTGCAAGCCGCCGCAGCGGGTGGTCCGGTGTTGTTTCACTGTTCGGCGGGCAAGGATCGCACCGGTGTGGCCGCGGCCTTGCTGCTGGCCCTGCTTGGCGCCGGGCGTGAGGCCATCGCCGCTGATTACGCGGCCAGCCGGGAGGCGTTGGCGCAGAACGAAGCGAACTTCAGCGTTGGCGCCTGGGGCGACGTCGCCCAAGCGACGCCGCGCGACCGTTGGCTGCCTCTGCTGATGGCCGATCCGCTGTATCTAAGCGCCATGTTCGACGCGGTGGCGGCCCGACATTGCAGCGTCGCACGATACGCGCGCGACTGCCTCGGCCAGCCGAACGACATCGCACGCCGGTTGCGCGACGCGTTGCTCGAACGGTAGTTCGACAGTGAATTGCTCATTTATGATACGAGATCTTGCCGAGAATTGCCTTCGGCTCGAAGAATATCCATATTACATTTGTAGGAATCAGGGGCATGGCCAAGCGCACCCGAAGATTGAGTCTGCAGATGCGCGTCGGCCTGACGTTCGTCGCACTCGTCGGCGTGCTGCTGGTCGGCCTCGGCGATCTGTGGGTCCACAGCACCAGGCGAGTCATCGCTCTGCAGGTGCAGGCGGCGGGCGACGTTACCGAGCAATGGCTGCGGGTGATTTCCAGCGAGCTTCTGGCGCGGGCGTCGGCGACGCAGCGGGCGCAAGAGATCACGCGCATTTACGCGCTCGGCGCCATCCGCGACAACCGGCTGGAAGTGATCGACCGGGCCCAAGGCTGGGTCTACCGCGCGCCGGACGCGCATCGGCCGCAGGATGCGACGGTGCCGCGATGGTTTGCCGCTCTGGTCGAGCCGCGGGTCGAGTCGTGGCGCACGACCGCGGGGCAGCTGACCTTCATCGTCGCGCCCGACCCGGCGCCGGCGACCGAGCGGGCGTGGGTCGAGCTGCGGGCGATGGCGGGCCGTGCCCTGGTGATCCTGGTGGCGTCGCTGTTGCTGACCTACTGGGCGCTGCGGCATTCGCTGCAGCCCCTGGAGGTCGTGGTGAGGGCGCTGGACCGCACCGGCGAAGGGAGTTTCGACATGCGGCTGCCGGTGTTGCCGGTTCCCGAGCTCGACCGTCTGGCACGGTCATTCAACGGCATGATCGACGGTTTGCACAGGGCAGTCGACGAGAACGTCCGGCTGCACAGCGAGCAGGTAATCGCGACGCGCCTGCAAGGCGCGCTGGAAGCGGAGCGTCGTGGCATCGCGCGCGAACTGCACGACGAGCTGGCGCAATGCATCACAGCGGTGCGCGCCATCGCCGCGGCTATCGCGCTGCGGGCTCAGGGGGACGTCGCCGCGGCTGAGCAGGCACGGCGCATCATCGCGGTGGCCGGTCAGATGCAGGACGGGGTGCGGGCGATCCTGCAGCAACTACGGCATGTACCTCGGCAGCAGGCAGTCGACGATTTGCTGCGGCGCGACCTCGAGGCTTGGCGTCGGGACAATCCCGGCGTCACCCTGCGATGGGATCTCGCCGGCGGGCCGGACCCGCTCGACCCACTCGATAGCGAGCTCGCGCACGCGCTGCGGCGCATCGCGCAGGAGGGGCTGACGAACGTCGCCCGGCATGCCGGAGCGACGCGCGTCGACGTCGTCCTGCGCCGGCTGTCGGACGGCCGGCTCGAATTCGTTGTCGCCGACGACGGCCGCGGGCTCAAAGATGCCGCGGAACGCGGAGGCATGGGGCTGATCGGCATGCGCGAGCGGGTGCACTCGCTGGGCGGGGAATTCAGCATCGACGCGGCAGCCGGCCGCGGCACGCGGCTCCGCGTCCGGCTGCCGGGCACGGCCCCGGAGGACCTGAAAGGATGTGAGGATGAGAACGCCCCTGGCCGGACTTCGCATTGTGCTGGCCGATGACCATGCGGTGGTGCGCATGGGGTTCCGTATGCTGCTCGAAGCCGCCGGAGCGACGGTTGTCGCTGAGGCGGACAGCAGCGAGGACGCCTTGCGGCAATGCGCCGAGCATGCGCCCGACGTGCTGGTGCTGGACGTGTCGATGCCGCGCGCAGACGGCATCATGGCGACGTGGCGGCTGCTCGCGCGCGACCCGCATGCCAGGGTACTGGTGGTCTCCGCGCATGACGACGCCATGATTCCGGTTCGCGCGTTGCAGGCCGGTGCCCTCGGCTATCTCTGCAAGCGCTGCCAGCCGGAGGAATTGGTCCGGGCCACGCTGCGGGTGGCGCGCCGCCAGCGCTATCTGGATCCCGGCCTCGCCGAGCAGGTCGCCCTAGCACAGCTGGAGTCGACGGCCAACCCGGCGGAGGTCCTGACGGCCAAGGAGTTTACCGTGTTCCTGCAATTGGCACGCGGCCGCTCGGTGCGGCGGATCGCCGATGATCTTCATCTCAGCCCCAGCACCATCGGCACTCATCTCTACCATGTCAAGCAGAAGCTCCGTGCGGCCAACTCCGCGGAGCTGGCCGTGATTGCCATCCGTGCTGGTTTGATCGATCCCTGATGCAATGTGTCGCTACCGCTTCGGCGAAGATGCATGGAAATTGGTCGATATGGTCGGGGAGCCGGCCTCGACGAGCCGCGTTAGGTCAGTCCCGTTTGTCGTCGAACACAAACGATGTCGCCGCCGTCAAACGAGGCCTGCACCACGCGGCGCCCGACACGCCCGAAAGCGTCGCGATCAGCTCGTCGGAACGATGTCTGGCGGCAAGCAGCAGATCCAAGCGCTGTTGCTTGGCTGGAGCTTCACGCGAGGACGTGGCTGGTGCCTGATTCGGCGTGACGTTTTCCAGCGAGGGCGCCGCGGCTGGCGTCCGCGCTTCTTCGCGCAATGGTGTGTGCTGTCTGGTCCTCGGCCAGAACGGTCACTGCCCTTGGTCTCTGGCGATGGCCGGTTGCAGCAGGCAACGGTCATCGCAAGCATCAACCCGGTGCGCCGGGTTTAGGTTACTTAAGACTTGGAGACACCTTCAAATCCGGGGCGGTTCATTTCGACATGGGCGACAGGGGGCGCAGGAGGCTTTGCGGCGCATCGACGTTGCCTTACAGCGGTCGCGCCGTGAATAGGCTGTAAGTCCTTCTACGTCGTGAGGCCCAGACGCATAGTCAGCGCGCGTTGATCAATTGGCTCCAGGATTGGCGCAGTACATTCGCCATCTCGGGTTTTCATGAGCGCTGCGGTCGCAGCTTGCGGCCTGTCATGGACATCGCGTGTTGCCACCGCGCTTGATCACGAGCACGCGCTGAACTGCAGATCACCCGGGCCGCCGCCCTTGAGCCTCGTTGGAATCGTGGCCCTGTCTCCAGGCTCATCCCTCGTTGGACAAGACTAGGCATTG
>JAJZEB010000074.1 GCA_021805805.1 Pseudomonadota bacterium
TTCGGCGCCGCGCGCACGCGCGGCGTCTTCGGCAGCCGCAGCGCCCTCGGCGAGCGCAGCGCACGCGACTCCTGCGGCCTCAGCGGCCGGCGCCACCGCTGCGGCCGGCGTGGCCAGCGCGACGCCTGCGGCGAGCGCAGCGGCTTCGTCGCGCACGGCGGGCGCGACGACCGGCAAGCCTGCGGCGGGCGCGACGACCGCTGCCGCCGCTGCGCCGCACAGCACGGTCTGCCTGCAGCTCGGCCCCTATACCGACGCCACGCAGGCCGTCGGCGCCGCGTTGCGCGCCGCGGGCCTGCACCCGGTGGCGCGCAGCCGCGCGCTGCCGCCGCAGTGGATGGTGCTGCTCGGCCCGTACGCCGACGACGCGGCGCTGCATCGCAAGCTCGGCGCCTTGCGCAAGCTGGGACTGTCTCCAGGCAGCTACGCGCCGGTGCTCGACCGCCCGCGCTACGAGCCGGGAATCTCGCTCGGGGTGTTCAGCGCCCGCGCCGCGGCCGAGGCGCAACTGGCGCTGATGCGGCATCACGGGGTGCAGCACGCGCGCGTGGTGCAGCGCAACGACGGAGTCGACGCGCAGTACTGGGTGCTCGACGGACTCGACGCTGCCGCAGCCGAGCGGCTGCACCGGCTCGGCCGTTCCGTGCTGCGCCAGCGCACGCCGGCGCCCTGCCTGCCTTGATCAGGGCTGCTGCAGCCAGCGCAGCGCCAGTTCGACCCAGAAACTGGCGCCGGTGGCGATGATGTCGTCGTTGAAGTCGTAGCTGGCGTTGTGCAGGGTGCAGGGCCCGGCGCCGTGACCCGCGCTGCGGTGGTCGCCGGCGCCGTTGCCGATCGCCAGGTAGGCGCCAGGGCGCTGCTGCAGCATGTAGGCGAAATCCTCGGCGCCCATCGACGGCTCGAAATCGTGCACCGCGGCCTCGCCGACGACGTCGACCGCGACGTGGCGCGCGAACTCGGTCTCGGCGGCATGGTTGACCGTCGGCGGGTAATTGCGCACGAAATCGATCTCGCAGTGCATGCCGAAGGCCGCCGCGGTATGCGTGGCCAGCGCGCGCATGCGGGCCTCGATCAGGTCGAGCAGCGTGTCGCTGAACGTGCGCACGGTGCCCTCGATCTCGACGCTGTCGGGAACGACGTTGGTCGCTTCGCCGGCGTGGATCATGGTCACCGAAACGACCCCGGCGTCCTGCGGGTTGGCGTTGCGGCTGATGATGGTCTGGAACGCCTGCACGATCTGGCACGCGACCGGGATCGGGTCCTGTGCCAGGTGCGGCATCGCGGCGTGGCTGCCCTTGCCGCGCACGACGATGCGGAACTCGTTGCTCGACGCCATCACCGGGCCGCTGCGCAGCGCGATATGCCCGGCCGGAATACCCGGCCAGTTGTGCATGCCGAACACCGCGTCGACCGCGAACCGCGTGAACAGGCCGTCCTTGATCATTTCGCGCGCGCCGCCGCCGCCTTCCTCGGCGGGCTGGAAAATGCAGACCACCCGCCCGGAGAAATCGCGGTGATGCGCCAGGTGCTCGACCGCGGCCAGCAGCATGGTGGTGTGGCCGTCGTGGCCGCAGGCGTGCATGCGGCCGGGATTGCGGCTGGCGTGGGCGAAGGTGTTCTTCTCGGTGATCGGCAGCGCGTCCATGTCGGCGCGCAGCCCGACGCTGCGCCCGCCGCCCAGGCTGCCGTCGATGACACCGACGACACCGGTGCGGCCGAGCCCCTCGTGCACCTCCACGCCCCAGCCGCGCAACAGCCCGGCGACGCGCTGCGCGGTGCGCGTTTCGTCGAAACACAGCTCCGGATGGGCGTGCAGATCGCGACGGATGTCGCCGAATTGCGCAGCCCGCTGCGCGATGGCCTCCAGAATCGGCATGGTCATGAGCCCGTGCACGGGCTTGCAGTCTCTCCGAGGTCGATTGTGCGCCAATCCGCTGCAGCCTGCGCGATGGCGATTGCGCGCTGGTATCCTGTGGCCCCTGACCCGCCGCGTGCCGTCGCGCGCCGAATCCCGATGCCGACCCTCACGGTGCGCGCCGCTTGCCCGCACGACTGCCCCGACACCTGCGCGATGCTGGTCACGGTCCGTGACGGCGTCGCCGAAGCGGTGCGTGGCGATCCCCACCATCCGACCACGGCCGGAGCGCTGTGCGCGAAAGTGGCGCGCTACACCGAGCGGACCTATCACCGCGATCGGCTGCTGCATCCGCTCAAGCGCGTCGGCCCAAAGGGGAGCGGGCGTTTCGAGCGCGTCGGCTGGAGCGAAGCGCTCGACGCCATCGCAGCGCGGCTGCGCGCGGTGGCCGCGATCGATGCGCAGGCCGTGCTCCCGTACAGCTACGCCGGAACCATGGGGCTGGTGCAGGGCGAGAGCATGGCTGCGCGTTTTTTCCATCGCCTGGGCGCCAGTCTGCTCGACCGCACCATCTGCGCCACCGCGGGAGCCAGCGGGCTGCGCCTGGTGCTCGGCGGCGCCCGCGGAACCGACGTCGAGCAGTTCGCGAACAGCCGGCTGATCGTCGTCTGGGGCAGCAACAGCATCACCAGCAACCTGCATTTCTGGAGCATCGCGCAACAGGCCAAGCGCGCCGGAGCGAAACTCTGGTGCATCGACCCGTGGCGCAACGACACCGCCGAGAAATGCCACGCGCACATCCAGCTGCGCCCCGGAACCGATGCCGCGCTGGCCTACGCGCTGATGCACGAGCTGATTCGCCACGACTGGCTCGACCACGACTACATCGCGCGCCATACGGTGGGCTTCGACCAGTTGCGCGCGCGCGCGGAGCAATGGCCGCCCGAACGCGCCGCTGCGCTGTGCGGGGTGCCGGCGGCGCAGATCGCCGAGCTGGCGCACGACTACGCGCACATCGCGCCGGCGGCGATCCGCGCCAACTACGGGCTGCAGCGGGTGCGCGGAGGCGGCAACGCGATGCGCGCCATCGCCTGCCTGCCTGCGTTGACCGGCGCCTGGCGCGATCCGGCAGGAGGATTGCTGCTGTCGAGCTCGGGGCATTTCGGCGTCGACCAGGCGGCGCTCGAGCGCCCCGACCTGCTCGGCGCGCGTCGCCCGCGCAGCATCAACATGTCGGCGCTCGGCGACGCGCTGCTGCACCCGGGCGACGCCACGTTCGGCCCGCGCGTCGACGCACTGGTGGTCTACAACAGCAACCCGATGGCGGTGGCGCCCGATTCGGCGCGCGTGTCGCGCGGACTGGCGCGCGAAGACCTGTTCACGGTGGTGCTCGAGCAGTTCCAGACCGATACCGCCGATTACGCCGACTACGTGCTCCCCGCGACCACCCAGCTCGAGCACGTCGACGTGCACAAGGCCTACGGCCACCGCTATTGGCTGGCGAACAATCCTGCGATCGCGCCGCTGGGCGAGGCCAGGCCGAACACCTGGGTGTTCCGCGAACTGGCCGCGCGCATGGGTTTTGCCGAGCCGTGCTTCGCCGACAGCGACGAGACGATCGCGGCGCAGGCGATCGACGCGCGCGACCCGCGCAACGCGGGAATCGACTTCGCGCGCCTGCAG
This sequence comes from Pseudomonadota bacterium, assembly GCA_021805805.1. Lineage (GTDB taxonomy): Bacteria > Pseudomonadota > Gammaproteobacteria > Burkholderiales > Burkholderiaceae_C > Thiomonas_A. The sequence goes on from JAJZEB010000074.1 coordinate 3,539, forward strand.
CGCGACGGCTGGGCACGGTTGCACGACGCGCTGGCGCCGTTCGCCGACGGCGGCTTCCCGACGGCTTCGGGGCGCTGCGAATTCTTCAGCGCCGACGAAGCCGCGGCAGGGCGCGATCCGCTGCCCGCAGTGGTGCTGCCTTACGAATGCGCCGAAAGCGCGCCCGAGCTCGCCGCACGTTATCCGCTGGCGATGATCTCGCCGCCGGCGCGCAATTTCCTGAACTCGAGTTTCGTCAACGTCGACGCGCTGCGCGCGCGCGAGCGCGAGCCGCTGCTGTTGCTGCACCCGCTGGACGCCGCCGCGCGCGGCATCGCCGACGGCACGATGGTGCGCTGCTTCAACGACCGCGGCAGCTATCCGGTGCGCTGCGTGCTCAGCGAGCGCACCCGCGCCGGGCTGGTCGTCGGCTTCGGCGTGTGGTGGCGCAAGCTGTCGGCCGGCGGAGTCAACGTCAATGAACTGACCCACCAGCGCCCTGCCGACCTGGGCGGCGGCGCCTGCTTCTACGACTGTCTGGTCGAGGTCGAGCCGGCGACGGCCTGAGCCGCACGGCCGGCGTCAGACGCCTGCGCGCTGCATCGAACGCAGGAAGGTGGCTGCGTCCTCGTAGCCGACGACGCGCCCGACCTCGCGGCCGTCGCGGAAGAAAATGATTCCCGGAGGTCCGAACAACGAAAAGCGCTGCAACAGTGACTTGTCGGCCGCGCTGTTGGTGGTCACGTCGGCCTGCAGCAAGGTCATGCCGGCCATCCTGGCGGCGACCCGCGGGTCGGGAAACGTCAGGTGCTCGAGTTCCTTGCACGACACGCACCAGTCGGCGTAGAAGTCCAGCATCACCGGGCGGCTGCTGGCCGCGACGGCGCGATCGAGCGCGGCCAGATCGGGCACCCGGGTGAAGCGCGCGACCGGCGCCTCGCGCGCGAGCGCGCCGCCACCCAGTCCTTGCAGCGGCTGCAGCGGGTTGCGGTTGCCGGCGGCCAGGCCGACGACCAACGCGGCGCCGGCCAGCGCGAGCAGCACGCCGACGCCCTTGAGCAGCCGCTGCCAACCGGTGGCAGGCTCGGGCAGGCGGTCGAACACGTGCAGGAAGCTGGCGCTGATGATCAGCAACGCCGCCCACGCCAGCATGACCAGCCAGTCGGGCAGCACCGGACCGACCATGTACAGCGCGGTGGCCAGCAGCGCGACGCCGAAGAACGCCTTCACGCCGTTCATCCACGCCCCGGCGCGAGGCAGCAACGCGCCCGCACCCAGGCCGACGACGAGCAGCGGCACGCTCATTCCCATGGCCAGCGCGAACAGCGCCACGCCGCCGACGACGGCGTTGCCGGTCTGGCTGATGTACAGCAGCGCGCCGGCCAGCGGCGCGGCCACGCAGGGGCCGACGATCAGTGCCGAAATTCCGCCCATGACGAACACGCCGGCGAAGGCTCCGCCTCGCAGACGCCCCGAACGCGCCGACAAACGGCTCTGCAATGCAGCCGGAACCTGCAGTTCGTAGAAACCGAACATCGACAGCGACAGCAGCACGAGCAGCGCGGCGAACGCCGACAGCACCCACGGGTTCTGCAACGCTGCGGCCAGCCCTTCGCCGAGCAGTCCGGCGGCGACGCCGAACGCGGTGTAGACCAGCGCCATGCCCAGCGCGTAGCTCAGCGCCAGCGCGAAGCCGCGACGGCGCGAGACCTGTTCGCCCTGGCCGACGATGATGCTGGACAGGATCGGGATCATCGGAAGCACGCAGGGCGTGAACGCCAGCAACAGGCCGAAGAGCACGAACATCGGAACGATGCGCAGCAGGCTTCCGGTGGCCAGCGCGGCGCCGATGCGCGCGCTGTCGCCGCCGGCGGCCACCGCCGGCGCGGCCGCCGACGCCGGTGCCGCGCCCGAAGCCGGCGTCGGGGCGGACGCTGCGGCGGTCTTCGGCGCCGACGCATGGCCGCCGAACAGACCGCCGAGCAGGGACGTGACCCGGCCCGTGCCGCTGCCGCCGCCCGAGTCGGCCTGGCCTTCGATGTGCACGCTGCCGTCACCGCCGAAGCCGGACAGGCTGACGTCGACGATCTTGTCGATCGGCGGGTAGCACAGGCCCTGGTCGGCGCAGCCCTGGTAGGTCACCTTGAGCTTGAAATGCGCCGGCGCCGCGCGCACCGGCAAGGTGACGATGACCTGCTTGCGGTAATGCGCGACGACATGGCCGAGGTTGGGGTCGAACTTGCGATGCGCCGGCGGGAAGCCGACCGCACCGAGCGTGACCCCGGTTCCCTGAGGCACGAAGTGGAAACGCTCCTGGTACAGGTAATAGCCATCGGCGATGTCGAAACGCAGCGCCAGCGTGGTGGCGTTGGACGCTGAGGCATGGAAGCGGAACGCGACGTCGGGATCGAGGAACTGGGCCTGCTGCGCCGACGCCGTCGGCACCGCGAGCAGCGCAGCGCACGCCAGCAATGCGCGCAGCAGCAACAAAAGGGTCGGCTTCATGCGATAAATATAAGTCATTTGCGATATTTGAGCGACGACGCGCGGGCTCAGCCGGAGAAGCGCCGGTGCGCCAGCCTCCGCGCGACCAGCCAGGCGATCGCCAGATCGGCGAGCAGCAAGGCCAGATGCAGCGGCGCCTGCGCATCCCAGCGACCGAAGAACAAGGGGCGCAGCAGCGCGACCGCGGCACTCAGCGGCAGCCACGCGGCCAGCCGCTGCAGCCACGGCGGCATCGCGCTGAGCGGAAAGAATACGCCCGACAGGAAAGTCATCGGGGTCAGCACCAGCGTGAAGTAATAGGTGAAGAAGTCGTACGAGCGCGCCAGCGTGGTGACGATCAGCCCCAGCGCGGCGAACACCATGCCGACCAGGACCAGCAGCGGCGCGACCGCGAGCAGGGTCGGCTGGCGGCAGATGCCGAGCAGCGCGACGACCGCGGTGACGGTGACCGCGCTGAGCCAGGCCTTGCTCGCCGCCCACAGCAGCTCGCCGAACAGAACGTCGTCGATCCCAGTGGGGGTCAGCAGGATGGCGTCCCAGGTCCTTTGCACGTGCATGCGCGAAAAAGCCGAGAACAGCGCCTCGAAACTGGCAGCCATCATCGCGCTCATGCCGACCATGCCAGAGGCCAGGTACACGATGTACGGCACGCCGTCGACGCGCCCGACCAGCGCGCCGACTCCCCAGCCGAACGCGGCCAGCTGCAGCAGCGGGTCGGCGACGTTGCCCAGCAGGCTGGGCAGCGCAAGCTTGCGCCAGACCAGCGCGTTGCGCCGCCACACCGGCCAGAAGCGCCAGCGCGGCAGTCGGACAGCTGCGGCGTCGCGCATCATCGCGTCAGTCACGCAGCTGGCGCCCGGTCAGGCGCAGGAACACGTCTTCGAGGTTGCCGGCGCGGGCGAGCACGCGCAGGCCCGGTTGCAGCGGCCGCAGCGCATCCAGCAGCAAAGCGGGATCGCGTGCGTAGGCGAACAGCGTGTCGCCGCTGCGCTCGACGCGCTGCGCAAGCGGAGCAAGCACGCGCGCGGCTTCGTCGACGCCTGCGCCGTAGAGCTCGAACACGGTCGGCTCGCAGTGGCGCTCGATCAGCGCGTCGGGAGCGCCCTCGTCGAGCCCGATCCCATGGTCGAGCACCATGACGCGCTGGCACAGCCGCTCGGCTTCGTCCATGAAATGGGTCGTCAGCAGGATCGACTTGCCGTCGGCCAGCAGCGACTTCAGCCGCTCCCAGATCAGGTGGCGGGCCTGCGGATCGAGCCCGGTGGTCGGCTCGTCGAGGAACAGCAGTGCCGGGTCGTGGATCAGCGCGCGCGCCAGACTCAGACGCCGCTTCATCCCGCCCGAGAGTTCGCCGATCGGCGCGTGCTCGCGCCCGCCGAGCGCAGCGAACTCGAGCAGCGCGGGAATCCGCGGCAGCAGCTGCGCGTCGCGCAGGCCGTAGTAGCGGCCGTAGACGAGCAGGTTCTCGGTCACCGTGAAGTCCGGGTCGAGGCTGTCGAACTGGGTCACCACGCCGACGCGCATGCGCGCCGCGGCGGCCTGCGCGGGCACCGCGCAGCCCATGAGCTCGATCGTGCCGGAGTCGGGCTCGATCAAGCCCAGGCACAGCCTGATGGTCGTGGTCTTGCCGGCGCCGTTCGGTCCGATCAGGCCGAAGCACTCGCCGCGGCCGACGCGCAAGTCGAGCCCGCGAACGACCTCGGAGCCGCCGTAACGCTTGACCAGGCCTTTGACTTCGAGCAGCGCGGGTGCGGACATTTCGGGCAACGGAAAAACAAAAGCCCGCCGGCGACCGCGGGGTCGGCAGCGGGCCTGCGACCGGCCGGCAGGTCTTACTCGGCGGCCTTCGCGTCGGTGGTCTCGACGTCGGGGCGGTCGACGAGCTCGACCAGCGCCATCGGCGCATTGTCGCCGACGCGATAGCCGAACTTCAGAATACGGGTATATCCGCCCGGGCGGGTCTTGTAGCGCTCGCCGAGTTCGCCGAACAGCTTGACCACCGAGTCGCGGTCACGCAGGCGGTCGAAGGCCAGCCGGCGGTTGGCCAGCGACGGCTTCTTGCCCAGGGTGATCAGCGGCTCGACGACGCGGCGCAGTTCCTTGGCCTTCGGCAGCGTGGTCTTGATCGCCTCGTGGGCGATCAGCGAGTTGGCCATGTTGCGCAGCATCGCGAGCCGGTGGCTCGAGGTGCGGTTGAGCTTGCGCAGTCCGTGTCCGTGACGCATGGTGCGTTCCTTTCGTTATCGATCCGGCCAGCCGGATCAGGTACTGGCCGTTGCACAGATGCCGCGGCACGCCGCGGCGATGAACGGCCCCGCCCGAGGCGGGACCGCAGGGGATCAGGCGCCGCGGCCCTCGAGTTCGGCCGGAGGCCAGCTCTCGAGCTTCATGCCCAGCGTGAGACCGCGGGCGGCCAGGACTTCCTTGATTTCGTTCAGCGACTTGCGGCCGAGGTTCGGCGTCTTCAGCAATTCGGTTTCGCTGCGCTGGATCAGGTCGCCGATGTAGTAGATGTTCTCGGCCTTCAGGCAATTGGCCGAGCGCACCGTCAGCTCCAGGTCGTCGACCGGACGCAGCAGGATCGGATCGAACTGCTGGCTCGACGCCGCGGCGCCGGCTTCCAGCGCCTTTTCGGCGCCTTCCAGGCTGGCGAACACCGTCAGCTGCTCGACCAGGATCCGCGCCGAGGTGCGAATCGCCTCTTCGGCGCTGACCGAGCCGTCGGTCTCGATTTCCATCACCAGCTTGTCGAGATCGGTGCGCTGCTCGACGCGCGCGTTCTCGACCGCATAGCTGACCCGACGCACCGGCGAGAACGACGCGTCGAGCACGATGCGGCCGATCGTCTTGCCGCCCTCGTCGGCGTAGCGACGCAGGTTGCCGGGGACGTAGCCGCGGCCCTTCTCGACCTTGATCTGCATGTCGAGCTTGCCCTGCTGCGACAGGTGGGCGATGACTTGTCCGGGGTTGATGATCTCGACGTCGTGCGGGGTCTGGATGTCGGCCGCGGTGACCACGCCTTCTCCTTCCTTGCGCAGCGACAGCGTGACCTCGTCGCGGTTGTGCAGCTTGAACACGACGCCCTTGAGGTTCAGCAACACGGCGATGACGTCTTCCTGCAGGCCGTCGACCACCGAGTACTCGTGCAGCACGCCATTGATGCTGACTTCGGTCGGCGCGTAGCCGACCAGCGACGACAGCAGCACGCGGCGCAGCGCGTTGCCCAGGGTGTGGCCGTAGCCCCGCTCGAACGGCTCGAGCGTGACCTTCGCGCGCAGCGGGCCGAGCGCCTCGACCTGGATGGATTTCGGACGCAGCAATGCGGTTTGCATGATCTTCCTCTCAATACCCTCCGCTCGTTACACGGATAAGGCTGATGGCACAAAGGGCGCCCTCGGCGCCCGCGATGACGCCCCCGGCGCAGGCCGGGGGTTCGGAATCAACGCGAATACAGTTCGACGATCAGCGACTCGTTGACGTCGCTGGCGAACTCGTCGCGGTCGGGGGTCTTCTTGAACACGCCTTCCATCTTCGACGCGTCGACCTGCACCCAGGCCGGGAAACCGTTGGCCTCGGCAAGCTTGAGCGCGTCGACGACACGCAGCTGCTTCTTCGCCTTGTCGCGCACCGACACGGTCTGCCCGGGCTTGATCAGCGCCGACGGGATGTCGAGCACGGTGCCGTCGACGACAATGCCGCGGTGGCCGACCAGTTGGCGGGCCTCGGCTCGGGTCGACGCAAAGCCCATGCGGTAGACGACGTTGTCGAGCCGCGATTCGAGCAGGGTCAGCATGTTCACACCGGTGTTGCCGCGGATGGTCTGCGCGCGCTCATAGGTGCGGCGGAACTGCTTCTCGAGCATTCCGTACATGCGCTTGACCTTCTGCTTTTCGCGCAGCTGCACCGCGTAGTCGGACTGGCGTGCGCCGCTGGTGCGGCCGTGCTGCCCGGGCTTGGTGTCGAACTTGGCCTTCGATTCGATGCCGCGACGCGCGCTCTTCAGGAACAGGTCGCTGCCTTCGCGGCGGGAGAGTTTGGCCTTCGGGCCGAGATAACGTGCCACTTTGTCGTTTCCTTGTCAGTCTGCCGCGGAAGCGCTTCCGCGGGAGCCTGGGCGCGCAATGGCCCAGGCAGTGGGCTTGGCGGCCGCGGACGGCCGCCGGATCAGAAAATCAGCGTCAGATGCGGCGGCGCTTCGGCGGACGGCAGCCGTTGTGCGGCACCGGCGTGACGTCGGCGATCTGCATCACCTTGATTCCCAGGCCGTTGAGCGCGCGCACTGCCGACTCGCGGCCGGGGCCGGGGCCCTTGATGCGCACTTCCAGCTGCTTGATGCCGCATTCGATGGCCTGGCGCCCGGCGTTCTCGGCCGCGACCTGGGCCGCGAACGGGGTCGATTTGCGCGAACCCTTGAAGCCCTGGCCGCCACTCGAGGCCCACGACAGCGCATTGCCCTGGCGATCGGTGATGGTGATGATCGTGTTGTTGAACGACGCGTGCACGTGCGCGATGCCGTCCGCGACGTTCTTGCGGACCTTCTTGCGGCCGCGCTGCGCCGAGCCTTGAGTCGAACCTTTAGCCATTGTGGATTCCTTCAGTCCTTATTTCTTCAGCGCCGCTGCGCCCTTGCGCGGCCCCTTGCGGGTGCGCGCATTGGTGCGCGTGCGTTGGCCGCGCACCGGCAGGCCGCGACGATGGCGCATGCCGCGGTAGCAGCCCAGATCCATCAGGCGCTTGATGTTGATCGACACCTCGCGACGCAGGTCGCCCTCGATCACGTACTGACCGACCTGCTCGCGCACCTTCTCCAGGTCGGAGTCGTTGATGTCCTTGACCTTGGTCGTATAGGCGATGCCGGCGGCGTCGCAAATCTTGCGCGCGGTCGTCCGACCGATGCCATAGATCGCGGTCAGGCCGATGTCGGCATGCTGATGCGGCGGAATGTTGATACCAGCGATACGGGCCATTTGATCCCTCGGTTCAGATTAAGAAGGCCTCAACCCTGACGCTGCTTGTGGCGCGGGTCGCTGCAGATCACGCGCACGACACCGTGGCGGCGGATGATCTTGCAATTACGGCACATCTTCTTGATGGACGCACTAACTTTCATCATTTACCTCTGTTTATTTGGCACGGAACACGATCCGCGCACGCGTCAAATCGTAGGGCGTCAGCTCGACCGTGACCTTGTCGCCCGGCAGGATCCGGATGTAATGCATGCGCATCTTGCCGGAAATATGTCCAAGAACTTGATGCCCATTCTCCAGTCTGACGCGGAAAGTCGCGTTGGGAAGATTTTCGACGACCTCCCCCTGCATTTGAATGACATCGTCCTTCGCCATCGTGCCCTCATGCTTCAGCGCAACGTCATGCCACCCTTGAAGTTCGATCGCTTGAGCAGCGCATCGTACTGGTGCGACATGGCGTAGGCTTGCACCTGAGCCATGAAGTCCATGGTCACGACGACGATGATCAGCAGCGATGTGCCGCCGAAATTGAACGGCACATTGTATTTCAGCACCAGGAACTCGGGCAGCAGACAGACCAGCGTCACGTACAGCGCTCCGGCCAGAGTCAGCCGCATCAGGATCTTGTCGATGTAGCGCGCGGTCTGGTCGCCGGGGCGGATTCCGGGGACGAAACCACCGCTCTTCTTCAGGTTGTCTGCAGTCTCGCGGCTGTTGAACACCAGCGCGGTGTAGAAGAAGGTGAAGAACACGATCGCCGCAGCGTACAGCGCGACGTAGATCGGCTGCCCCGGCGACAGCACCGCGGCGACGTCCTTGAGCCAGCCCATGCCCTTGGTCGAGCCGAACCAGTTCACCGCGGTCGCCGGCAGCAGGATGATCGACGAGGCAAAGATCGGCGGGATCACTCCCGACATGTTGAGCTTCAGCGGCAGGTGCGACGACTGGCCGCCGTAGACCTTGTTGCCGACCTGACGCCGCGCGTAATTGACCAGGATGCGGCGCTGACCGCGCTCGACGAAGACGACGAACCAGGTCACCGCGATCACGATCGCGAACACGAACAGCGACACCAGAACGCTCATCGCGCCGGTCTGCACCAGCGACAGCAGGCCACCGAGCGCGTTCGGCAGGCCCGAGGCGATGCCGGCGAAGATGATGATCGAAATGCCGTTGCCCAGCCCCCGCTCGGTGATCTGCTCGCCGAGCCACATCAGGAACATGGTTCCGGCGGTCAGGCTGATGACCGCAGTGAAGGTGAAGCCGAATCCGGGGTGGATCACCAGCCCTTGCGAGGCGCCCAGCGCGACCGAGATGCCGACGGACTGGAACAACGCCAGCACAGCGGTGAAATAGCGCGTGTACTGCGTGACCTTGCGCTGCCCGGCCTGGCCCTCCTTCTTCAGCGCCTCCATCGACGGCACGACGTAGGTCAGCAGCTGCATGATGATCGACGCCGAGATGTAGGGCATGATGCCCAGCGCGAACACCGTGAAGCGCGACAGCGCGCCGCCCGAGAACATGTTGAACAGCCCGATGATTCCCGAGGAGTTGCTGTTGAACAGCTTTTGCAGCTGCTCGGGATTGATGCCCGGAACCGGGATGTGCGCCCCGATCCGGTACACCACGAGGCCGCCCAGCAGGAAAAGCAGGCGCTTCGACAGATCGCCGTACTTTCCGCCGCCGAGAGTGCTCGAAGGAGTGGCCATGGCCTGTTCCCGTCGTCAGGCTTGCGCCGCGTCGACGATCTTGCCGCCCGCGGCTTCGATCGCGGCGCGCGCTCCGGCGGTGACGCCGACGCCGTGCACCGTGAACGCGCGCTCGACCTTGCCCGACGCGAAAATCCGCGCGCTGGTGGCGATCTCGGGCACCAGCCCGGCCGCCTTCAGGCTCAGCAGGTCGACCTGCTCGCCGGCCACGCGCGCCAGCTCTCCGAGCCGAACCTCGGCCTTGAACTTCGCCGTCGGCGACTTGAAGCCGCGCTTGGGCAGACGACGCTGCAGCGGCATCTGGCCGCCTTCGAAACCGACCTTGTGATAGCCGCCGGCGCGCGACTTCTGGCCCTTGTGGCCACGCCCCGCGGTCTTGCCCAGGCCCGATCCGATGCCGCGACCGACTCGCTTGGACGCGTGCGTTGCACCGACGCCGGGTTGAATGCTGTTGAGTTGCATGCTGATTCTCTCAGTTGACGCGCCAGTCAGGCGGATCAGCCGACGACCTTGACCAGGTAGTCGACCTTGCGGATCATGCCGCGCACCGCCGGCGTGTCCTCGAGCACGCGCTCGTCGTTGAGCCGGCGCAGGCCGAGGCCGCGAACCGTGTCACGGTGGTCGGCGCGGGTGCCGATCACGCTGCGCACCAGCTTCACCTTCACTTGCTTCTTGTCGTGTTCCATCGCTTCGCGCTCACCCGAGGATTTCTTCGACGCTCTTGCCGCGCTTCATCGCGATCTCGGCCGGCGTGCTCAGCCGCGACAAGCCGTCCAGAGTCGCGCGCACCATGTTGTACGGGTTGGTCGAGCCGTGGCTCTTGGCCACGACGTCGGTGATCCCGACGACTTCGAAAATCGCCCGCATCGGACCGCCGGCGATGATTCCGGTACCGGCAGGAGCCGGGTGCATGGTCACGTCGGACGCGGCGTGGCTGCCGTGCACCTGGTGGTGCAGGGTCCCGCTCTTGAGCTTGACGCTGATCATGTTGCGGCGCGCCTGGTCCATCGCCTTCTGCACCGCGACCGGGACTTCGCGCGCCTTGCCCTTGCCCATGCCGACGCGGCCGTCACCGTCGCCGACCACCGCCAGCGCGGCGAAGCCGAGGATGCGACCACCCTTGACGACCTTGGTCACGCGGTTCACCGCGATCATCTTCTCCTTCAGCCCGTCGTCGCGAGCTTCCGGATTCATCTTTGCTTGGATCTTGGCCATCTCGTCCTCAGAATTTCAAACCGGCTTCGCGCGCCGCCTCGGCCAGCGCCTTGACGCGGCCGTGGTACTGGAAACCGGCGCGATCGAACGCGACCTGCTCGATTCCCGCCGCACGCGCCTTCTCGGCGATGCGGCGGCCGACGATCTGCGCGGCACCGACGTTGCCGCCGTTGCCCTGCAGTTGCTGGCGCACTTCGGCCTCCATCGTCGACGCGGTCATCAGCACCTGCGCGCCGTCGCCGGAAATGATCGACGCCGAGATATGCGTGTTGCTG
>JAJZEB010000075.1 GCA_021805805.1 Pseudomonadota bacterium
CTTCCTCGAGCTGGCCGACCGCGGCTACCTGATCGACCACGGCCGGGTGCGGGTGTCGGGAACGCGCGCCGAGCTCGAATCCAGCGACGCGGTGCGCGAAACGTACTTCGGGCTTTAGCCGCGCCGGCGGGCGGACGCCACACTGCGCGGTGAGCTACGCTGACGACCTGTTGCCGCTCGTTCCAACGTCGCCCCGCGCCTCATGCTCACCGTCGTTCGCAACCGAGTCGGGGTCCGCCTGCGCACCCCGCTTCGCGCGCTGCTCGGGGTCGTGCTGGCCGCGCTGGCCGGGTTCGCGGCTTGGCGCGCCGAGCTCGACGCCGGCGCCAGCGCGCTGCGCGCGCAGGCCGCCGGCCGACTGAACAACTACGCCGGGGCGCTTGCCTCGGAAATCGGCCGCTACGGCTACCTGCCGTCGCTGATGGCGCTCGACGGGCGCTTGCAACAGCTGCTCGCGCAGCCGCACGACGCGGCCGCGGTGCGCGCCGCCAACGCCTATCTGCAGCGCGCCAACCGTGCCGCGGGTTCGTCGGTCGCGTATCTGATGGCCCCCAGCGGGCGCACTCTGGCGTCGAGCAATTGGGACACGCCGATCAGTTTCGTCGGGGCCAACTTCGCATTCCGACCGTACTTTCGCGAAGCGCTTCGAGGTCAGGCTGGTCGTTTCTACGGCATCGGCACGATCAGCCGCGATCCGGGTCTGTATTTTTCGCAACCGGTACTGCAGCATGGCCAGGTGCGCGGCGTGGTCGTGGCCAAGATCGACCTGAGCAAGGTCGCGGTGCCGTGGCAGGGCTGGCGCGATCCGGTGCTGGTGACCGATCGAAACGGTGTGGTGTTGCTCAGCTCGGTGCCGGCGTGGCGTTTCGAGCTGCTGGCGCCACTGCCGGCCAGCGTGCGCCGGCGCATCGCGCAGACGCAGCAGTACACGGTGGCCGGACCGCTGCGGCCGATCGGCCTGCTTCCGGCCGGGCACGCGGCAGGAGCGCCGCTGTATCGTCTGGAGCACGCCGCGACGGGACCGTTCGGCGTGCTTCCGCGGCACGCGTTCATGGTCAACAGCCGGGTGGTCCCGGCGCTGGGGTGGCGGTTGCTGTCGCTGTCGGACATGCGTCCTGTGCGCGACGCGGCGCGGCGCAGCGCCCTGGCCGGTTTCGCCGTCGTCGGGCTGCTCGAATCGCTCGCGCTGGTGCTGGTGCTGCGGCGTCGCGCGCAGGTCGAGCGCGCCGCCGGCCGCGAGGCGCTCGAGCGCGCCTACGGCGAGCTCGAACAGCGCGTCGAGGCGCGCACCGCGGCATTGACGCAGGCCAACGCAGCGCTGCAGCGCGAGGTCGACGAGCGCGAGCGCGCCGAGGCGGCACTGCGGCGCACCATGGACGAGCTCGCGCAGGCCGGCAAGATGGCCGCTCTGGGGCAGATGGCCGCCGGCGTGGCGCACGAGCTGAACCAGCCTCTGGCCGCACTGCACACCCTGTCGGACAATGCCGTGGTGCTGCTCGACAAACAGCGCCTGGGCGAAGTGCGCGGCAATCTCGACGCCATCTCCGGACTGGTACGGCGCATGGCGCGGATCACCGGAGACCTGAAGTCGTTCGCGCGCAAGGCGCCTGCGGCGTGGCAGCCGTGCACGGTTTCGAAGGCGCTCGACGGCGCGCTGAGTCTGTTGCAGCGGCGTTTCGCGCACGAAGGAATCGTCCTGCAGCACGCCTTTCCGGCAGACGAGCCGCGGGTGATGTGCGACGAGCTGCGGCTGCAGCAGGTGCTGCTGAACTTGCTGGTCAATGCGGCCGACGCGATGCGCGACGTCGAGCGGCGGCGCATCGACGTCAGCCTCGACGCGGCCGCCGAGCCGGGTTTCGCGCTGCTGCGCGTGGCCGACAGCGGCGAGGGCATTTCGCCGGCCGCGCGCGCGCGGTTGTTCGAGCCGTTTTTCACGACCAAGGCGCAGGGCACCGGGTTGGGGCTGGGTCTGAGCATCGCGCAGCGCATCCTGCGCGAGGTCGGAGCGAGCATCGAGGCGCAGGCGACGCCCGAGGACTGCGGCGCGGTGTTCGTGCTGCGGCTGCGCCTTGCCGCACACGAAGGGAACGCACATGGATGACGACAACACACCGGGCACGGCGATCGTGGTCGAAGACGACCCTGCCGTGCGCATGGGAATCACCCAGGCATTGCAGCTCGCCGGGCTCGAAGTACGCGCGGTGGATAGCGCCGAACTGGCGCTGGCCGCGGTCGAGCACGGCCAGCGCAGCGTCGTGGTGACCGACATCAGGCTGCCGGGAATCGACGGCATGGAGTTGCTGGCGCTGCTCAAGCGGCTCGACGCCGAGCTGCCGGTGATCGTCATCACCGGCCACGGCGACGTGCAGACCGCGGTCGAGGCGATGCGCGCAGGAGCGGTCGATTTTCTGGAAAAGCCGTTTTCGTCCGAGCGCCTGGCGCAGATCGCGCGTCAGGCCCTGCTGGCGCGCGGCGCCTGGCTCGACGCGCTGGCACTGGGCGATGCACCGCAGCGCATCGAAGCGCAGATCGTCGGCACTTCGCGGGTCATGCGCGATCTGCGCCACAAGCTGCTGGCGCTGGCCGACGTCGACACCAGCGTGTTGCTGCACGGAGAGACCGGAACCGGCAAGGAGTCGGCAGCGCGCAGCCTGCACGCGTTCGGTGCGCGCGCGCGCCACGAATTCGTCGCGCTGAACTGCGCCGGACTTCCCGAGACTCTGTTCGACAGCGAGATTTTCGGCCACGAGGCCGGCTCGTTCACCGGAGCGTCGGGGCGGCGAATCGGCAAGATCGAGTTCGCCGCCGGCGGAACGCTGTTCCTCGATGAGATCGAGACCATGCCGCTGGCGCAGCAGGCCAAGCTGCTGCGGGTTCTGCAGGAGCGCAGTTTCGAGCGACTGGGGTCGAACCAGTCGCGGCCGATGCTGTGCCGCGTCGTCGCCGGGACCAAGGTCGACCTGCGGCAGCTGGCTGCGCAGGGCGGCTTCCGCGAAGACCTGTACTACCGGCTGGCGGTCGTCGAGCTGAGGCTGCCGCCGCTGCGCGAGCGCCTGGACGATGTTCCGCTGCTGTTCCAGACCTTCGTGCTCGACGCGGCGCGCGCGGCCGGCCGCGCGCCGCGGCCGATTCCGGGCGCCCACCTGCTCGACCTGATGACCCGTGACTGGCCCGGCAATGTGCGCGAGCTGCGCAACGCCGCCGAGCGCTTCGTGCTCGGCATGCTGCCCGACGACGACACGCCCGTGCCGGAACTGAACTTCGAGCAGCGCGTCCACGCCTTCGAACGCCAGCTGATCATGCAGGCGCTGCGTCGCAGCGGCGGGCGGGTCAGCGCGGCCGCGGCCGCGATGGGACTTCCGCGCAAGACCCTGTACGACAAGATGAAGAAGCTCGACATCGCGCGCGGCGAAGTCGACGACTCCGGCGCCTGAGCACCGGCAAGGAGCCGCGCGCGGCGCCTTTCAGCGCGTCAGCCAGCCGCGCGCGCGCACCGTCAGCAGCGCGTACGGCAGGATCCAGAACATCGCCAGCGCCGAGAAATAGGCGAAGGCGATGCCGAAGACGAATTCGAGTGAAAGCTCCTGGCGCAGGAAATACACCGCATTGACGCTGGCGGAGAGTCCGATGCCGATGATCAGAGCGCCCAGTATCGGGGCGTCGGCCTGCATCGGCAGCAGCGCCAGCGCTGCGTAGCCGAGCACGAATCCGGAATTGACCACCAGCAGATCCAGTGCCGCGATCAGCGCGGCCGCAGTGCGCATGCGCGGCAGCCGCGCGGCCAGGCGGAACTCCTCGCGCACATAGCTTCGGTCCCAGCGCAGGAACATCTTGCACAGACCGCGATACGACGACGGTGCGATGGTATGCACCACCGCGTCGCGCTGGTAGACGGTGCGATAGCCGGCGCCAAGCACGTCGTTGGTCAGCGCGCGGTCCTCGCCGATGGTGCACGCGGCGCCGAGGAAGCGTTGGCTCAGCCAGCTCGGCAGCAGGCGGCGCACCAGCTCGGCACGGTACGCGGCAAGCGCGCCGGGGCAGCAGTACACGGCGCCGTAGGTCGACTGGGCAGCACGCAGGAAGTCGAACGCCACCGCGTAGCGGACGTGCAGCATGCGCGGGATCAGCCCGGCGTGGCGGTTCAGCACTGCCACGCGCCCTGCCACCGCGCCGACGCTCGGATCGGCGAACGGTGCGGCCAGCGCGCGCAGCGCGCCGGGCTCGATCACGCTGTCCGAATCGAGGGTGACGAGCACCGCGCCGCGTGCGCGTTCGAACCCGGCGGCCAACGCCGCGCGCTTGCCGCGGTTGACCGTGAAGCGCAACGCGGTGACCAGCTGCGGATGCCGCTGCGCCGCCTGTTCGATGTGCTGCCAGGTGTCGTCGCGGCTGCCGTCGTCGACGACGATGATCTGCAGTCGATCGCGCGGGTAGTCGGCCGCGGCGACCGAATCGATCGAACGCGCGACCATCGCGCCTTCGTTGTACGCCGGGATCACGACGCTCAGCGCCGGCGCATCGCCGTCCGCGACCAGTGGCCGGTAGAACGTCCACAGCGCAAGCCGCAGCGCGGCCACTGCGGCGGCCAGGTCGGCGAGCAGCAGCCCGGCATGCGCCAGCGATCGGCGCCAGGGGCTTGCCGCGATGCGCCACAGCCAGGAATCGAGCGCGCCGTGCGCGAAGCTCCAGGCCAGCAGCAGCAGGCAGCCGGAGGCGAATACCAACAGCAGATCGCCGGCGCGGCGCGGCCGCGGCACGGTGGGGGCGGACGACATGATCGGACTCCGGTTGGGTGGCCGCATCGCGGCCAGGCATCCCCCCGGACACCCGCGGGCGGTCGCGCGCCGCCCTGCTGTGCTCGATTGCACCAGTGCTCGGCGTGCCGCGGAGGGGCTGCGCGTGCCGCTGGTCTCGCCGGATCAAATTCTGCCTATGCTCGATCAAGCCGAGGCCAGAAACGTTAACCATCGACCGCCCCCTGCGTTATAACGAGCGGCAACGCGATCGCCAGGCGGCCGCCGGGCGCGCGTGAGCGGAGGACGCACCATGTTGAAAACCAGTGCTGCGCTGCTGAGCGCCGCCATGCTCGCCGGTTGCGTGGTGGCCCCGCAGCCGTATGCGCCGGTGTACTCGGCGCCGGGCTATGTCGCGGTGGCGCCGCCTGCGCCACGTGTCGAGTATGTCGGCGTCGCGCCGGCGCCGGGCTACTTCTGGATCGCCGGAAGCTGGGGCTGGGGCGGAGCGCGCTACGTCTGGCGCCCCGGACACTGGCAGGCGCCGCGGCCCGGTTATCGCTGGGTTCCGCAGCGCTGGCAGCGCGACGGCGACCACTGGCGCGAGCAGCGCGGCTATTGGAGCCCCGAACGCCGGCGCGAAGAGCGTCGCGACGACCGCCGCGACCGCTGACGCCGCGGCGCGCTCAGGCCGGCTTGCGCGCGATGGCGTCGATCAGCGCCGAGCGGCCGGCGTGGGCGCTGCCCTCGGCGAGCACGTCGTCGTGCTCGCGCAGCAGCAGCCACTGCGCCTGCGCAAGCAGATCGCGCAGCAGCTGCGGTGTGTACAGGTGCTCGACTCGTCCCGGGCCGCCGGTGCGGTAGTCGAGCTGGCGCGGGGTGTAGCCTTGCACCAGCAGCAGCCCGCCGCGCCTGAGCGTGCGCCAGATGCCGTCGAACATGCGCGCGCGCATCGCCGGATCGGCGAACTGCACGAACACCGCGACCACCGCGTCGAAGGTCTCGGGCGCCCAGTCCCAGTCGTCGACCGACGACTCGCGCCAGTCGACCTGCAGGCCGCGCCGCGCCGCCCAGTCGCGGGCCTTGGCCAGCGCCACCGGCGAAAGGTCGAAGGCCTGCACGTCGTGGCCGCGTTCGGCCAGGTACAGCGCGTTGCGACCTTCTCCGTCGGCCACGCTGAGCACCCGGCTGTGCGGCTCCAGGCGATGCGCCTCGCGCTGCAGGAACGCATTGGGCTGTTCGCCGAACAGCAGTCCTGGCGCAGCGAAGCGCGCGTCCCAGGTCGCGCGCGGGTCGTCGAAACGGCCGTGCGCCGCGCCGGTATGGGCACCCCCCTCGCTGCGCTCGGCCCCTCCGGGAGGGGTGTGCGCGGCTTCGGAACGGCCGTGCGCCGCGCTGGTATGGGCACCCCCCTCGCTGCGCTCGGCCCCTCCAGGAGGGGTGTGCGCGGCTTCGGAACGGCCGTGCGCCGCGCTCATGGCAGTCTGCGGCCGTCGCCGTCGTAGACTTCGATTTCGGTCGGAATCCCGGTACGCACGCTCTGACCGACGGTGCAGAATTCCTCGAACTGGCCGAGGATCCGGTCGAGGTGCTGCAGTTCGGCAGCGCGCGCGCCGAGCCGGATTCGCACCGTGATCTGCAATACCCGCAGGCGGCCGGAGTCGTTGCGGCCGACGCTTGCTTCGGCGGTGGTCGTGATGCCGCGCGGGTCGTTCTTGAATTTGGCCAGCGCGAACAGCAGGCTCGAGCTCATGCAGTTGCCCACCGCGGCCAGCAGCAGCTGCACCGGGGTCGGTCCGGCACCCTGGCCCAGCGGCGGCGGCTCGTCGGCCAGCAGGGTCGGCAGCTGCGGTGCGAAACGGATATCGAACTGGTACGCGTCGCGCTGGTGCAGCGTGACGCTCGGCGACGATTCGGACATGGGGCTCTCCTCGCTACCAGGCATCGTAGCCGGTCTTCGCGATCCGCGCGGTGACCGCGCCGATGAACACCCGGCGCTCCGGCGCGGCGGTGTGCGTCCGCGGCAAGCATCGACGCCGCGGCCCGCCGGTAACATGGCCGCGAACCCTCGACCGTCCCGCCGATGCCGCCACCGATCGCTGCGCAGCGCCCCGAAACCTGGCTGGCCGGCCTGCGCCCGCGCGTGCGCGCGACGTTGAACCTGGCGCAGGCGCTGGGGCTGGCCTCGGGCGTGTTGCTGCTGCTGCAGGCCTGGCTGGTCGCGCGGGTCGTCGATGCCGGGGTCATGCGCCACGCGGCGCTGGCCACGCAGTGGCCCTGGTTGCTGGCGTTGTTGCCGCTGTTCGCGCTGCGCTTCGCGCTGGCCCGCGCGTCCGAGCGGGTGGCGTTCCATGCCGGAGCGCGGTTGCGCCGCGAACTGCGCGACGAGCTGCTGCGCCACATGCAGCGCCTGGGGCCCGGCTGGCTGCGCGGGCAGCCGCGCGGCGAGCTGGTCAACAGCGTGGTCGACGGCATCGAGGCGCTCGAGGCGTATTACGCACGCTATCTGCCGGCGATCGGCATCACCGCGCTGGTGCCGGCGGCGATGCTGCTGGTGGTGCTCCCGGTGGACTGGATCAGCGGCCTGGTGCTGCTGCTGACCGCGCCGCTGATTCCGCTGTTCATGTGGCTGATCGGCAAGGGCGCCGAAGAGCTGAACCAGCAGCAATGGGCGCGCCTGGCCTACCTGTCGGGCCGTTTCCTCGATGCGCTGCAGGGGCTGACCACCCTCAAGCTGCTCGGTGCGGCGCGGCGCGAGGCCGAGGTCGTGGCGCACGTCTCGGAGGACTACCGCAGCAGCACCATGCGCGTGCTGCGGGTCGCGTTCCTGTCGTCCCTGGTGCTCGAGTTTCTCGCCACCGTGAGCATCGCGGTGGTCGCAGTGCTGATCGGCTTCCGGCTGTTGTGGGGCCAGATGCACCTGGCCACCGGGCTGTTCGTGCTGTTGGTCGCGCCCGAGTACTACGCGCCGCTGCGCACGATGGGCACGGTGTACCACCTGCGCATGGACGCGATCGGCGCGGCCACGCGCATCGCCCAGGTGCTGGCCGAGCCGCTGCCCGATCTCGTTCCCGGAACACGGCGACCTTCGGGCGCCGCGCCCGCGCTGCGTTTCGACGAGATCCATTTCGCCTGGAGCCCCGGGCGCGACGCGCTGCGCGGCTGCAGCTTCGACGCACCGGCCGGCGCGCTCACGGTGCTGGTCGGCGCCAGTGGCGCCGGCAAGAGCTCGGTGCTGGCGCTGCTGCTCGGCTTCGGGCGCGCGCAGCGTGGCGCGATCGCGGTCGACGGCGTCGCGCTCGACGCGCTGGATCCGCAGGCCTGGCTCGATGCCGTGGCCTGGGTGCCGCAGCAGCCGCATCTGTTCGCCGCCAGCGTCGCCGACAACGTGCGGCTGGCGCGGCCGCAGGCCAGCGACGCGCAACTGCGTGCCGCGTTGCGCGCGGCGCAGGCCGAGGCTTTCGTCGACGCGCTGCCGCAGGGTGTCGACACTGTGCTCGGCGAGCGCGGAACAGGGTTGTCGGGCGGTCAGCTGCAGCGCATCGCGCTGGCGCGCGCCTACCTGAAGGATGCGCCGCTGCTGCTGCTCGACGAGCCGACCGCGAGCCTGGACGCGCACAGCCAGCAGGCCGTGCTCGACGCCTTGCGCGGGCTGCGTCGCGGTCGCACCGTGCTGGTCGTGGCGCACCGCCTGCGCACCGTCGAGCTGGCCGACCATGTCGTCGTGCTCGATGCCGGACGCGTTGTCGAGCAGGGCGCGCCGGCGCAGCTGCGCGCCTCCGGAGGTGCCTTCGCCGCGCTGCTGGCGCAAGCCGCGGCGGGCGCCGGGGTGGGCGCATGACGGCACGCGACGACCTGCGGCTGCTGCGCCGGCTGCTGACGCTGTTCGCGCCGTGGTGGCGCTGGATGGCCGCCGGCGCCGGGGTCGCGCTGGTCGCGCTGCTGGCCAATATCGGGTTGCTCGCGGTTTCGGGAGACTTCATCGCGCGCATGGCGCTGGCCGGCGCGACAGCCGCGGCGATCAACTATTTCACGCCGGCGGCGATGATCCGTGGGTTCGCGATCGCCCGCACCGGAGGCCGCTACCTGGAGCGGTTGCTGACCCATGAGGCGACGTTCCGGCTGCTGGCCACTTTGCGCACCTGGTTCTTCGTGCGGCTGGAGCCGCTGGCGCCGGCCGCGCTGCAGCGCTTGCGCACCGCCGACCTGCTGTCGCGGCTGCTGGCCGACATCGAGACCCTGAACCAGGTCTACCTGCGGTTGTTCGTGCCGGCGCTGGTCGGCGCCGCCGCGGCGCTGCTGGCATTGACCGCGATGGCGCTGAGCAGCGCCGCGGTGGCGGCGTCGACCGCCGCGCTGCTGCTGCTCGCCGGGGTGTTGCTGCCGGCGGGGCTGCAGCGCCGCGGTGCCGGACCGGCGGCGCGCCAGCTGGAACTGCGCGCGCAATTGCGCGTCGATGTCGCCGACGCGCTGGCCGGAGCCGCCGAGTTGCGCGTGTACGGCGGCGAGGCGCGCGCGCTGCAGCGCGTGCATGATGGTTCCGAGGCGCTGCTGCAGACGCAGCGGCGGCTGGCCGGGCTCGCCGGGCTGGCTGCCGGCGGTGTCGGGCTGTGCGCCAACCTGGCGTTGTGGTGCGCGTTGCTGTGGGGCTTGCCGCAGGTTGCCGCGCGGCAGCTGCCCCCGTCGCAGCTGGCGATGCTGGCGCTGTTCGCGCTGGCCGCCTTCGAGGCTGTCGCGCCGTTGCCGCTGGCGCTGCAGATGCTCGGCGAAACGCTGGCGGCGGCGCGTCGGCTGTTCGAGCTGGCCGACGCGCCGCCGCCGGTGGCCGAGCCGAGGGCGCCGTCGCCGCGGCCCGCCGACGCGACCATCGCCATGCGCGGGTTGCGCATGCGCTACGCCGACGATGCGCCGTGGGCGCTGGACGGCGTCGACCTCGAGCTGGAGGCCGGCGCACGCGTGGCACTGGTCGGCGCCAGCGGCGCCGGCAAGAGCAGCGTGCTGCAGGTCCTGGCGCGCTTTCGCGACTACGCCGGCAGCGTGCGCGTCGGCGGACACGAGCTGCGCGACTACGCCGGCGACGACGCACGCGCGCTGTTCGCCGTGGTGTCGCAGGACGACTACCTGTTCCACGGCTCGTTGCTCGACAACCTGCTGCTGGCGCGGCCGCAGGCCAGCGAGGCCGAGGTGGTCGCGGCGTGCCGCTCGGCGCAGCTGCACGACTTCATCGTCGGCCTGCCCGACGGCTACCACAGTCAGCTCGGCGAAGGCGGCACGCGCCTTTCGGGCGGCCAGGCCAGGCGCCTGGCGCTGGCCCGCGCGCTGCTCAAGGACGCGCCGATCCTGCTGCTCGACGAGCCGACCGAGGGCCTCGATGCGACGACCGAGCACGAACTGTTCGCGGCGCTGGCGCAGGCCATGCGCGGACGCACGGTGCTGCTGATCAGCCACCGCCCGGGCGCGCTGGCCGGGCTGGTCGATCGCGTCGCGGTGCTCGACGCCGGTCGCATCAGGCAGCTCGGCAGCCCGGCGCAGCTGGCTGCGCAGCCCGGACCGTACGCCGAGTTGCGCGCGCTGTTCGACGCGCGCTGAGCGCTCGCGCTGGTCAGGTCAGGCGCGGCAGCCCGGGCAGCGGCGGCAGCCTGGCGGCCAGTTTCAGCGCCAGCGGTTCGCCGGAATCGAGCAGGTTGCGGGCGACTGCGGTGCGCAGCGGGGTCAGCGCCTGCGCTGCGCGCAGCGCCAGGCCGCGCAGCGCCAGCGCCGGAGGCCGCGCGTCGGTATACAGCCGCACGATTGCCTCGGTCGCCAGGTACAGCGGGCGCGTGGACAGACGCAGGCGCCGAGCGTAACGCGCCAGCCGTTCGGGCTCGCCGATGTCGCCGGTCGCGCGCAGCTCGGCGGCCAGCAGCTCGACGCCGAGCAGGCCGAAGTTCATGCCGTGCGCGGTCACCGGGTGCATGCCGACCGCGGCGTCGCCGAGCAGCGCGAAGCGCGCGGCGCTGAAGCGCTGGGCGTAGACGCCGACCAGCGGGTAGACGAAGCGCTCGCCGATCAGCTCCATCGCGCCGAGGCGATGGTCGAAGCGACGCTCGATGTCGCGCGCGAAAGCGTCGGCGTCGAGCTGCTGCATGGCCTGCATCTCCAGCGGCGGCAGCGTCAGCACGACCGAGCCCTGGTTCGGCGCCAGCGGCAGCAAGGCCAGGGTCTGCTGCAGGCCGAACCATTCCCACGCGGTCGATTCGTGCGCCTTCTGATGGCGCATGCGGCAGACGAGCATCGATTTGCCGAAGTCGAACTGTTCGGCGCCGATTCCCATCATCCTGCGCAGCTGCGAGAAACGGGTGTCGGCGGCGATCGCCAGCCGCGCGCGCACGTTGCTGCGGGTGCCGTCGGCGTGCTGCAGCGTCGCGTGCATCGCGTCGGGCTGCGGTTGCAGTTCGACCACGCGCTGCTCCAGCCACAGCTCGAGCCCGTCCTGGCCCTGCACGCTGTCCCATGCGGCGCGACGCAGCGCGTGGTTCGACACCAGCATGCCGAGCGCGCCGCGCTCGGCCGGGTCGAAGCGCAATGTGGCGCTGAGATCGCGGTCCATCACCCGCGCTGCGCGCAGCGGCGCACGGTCGGCGTCGCCGATGCGTTCCCACGCTCCGAGCTCGCGCAGGATGCGCAGCGAGCGCTGATTCAGCGCGATCTCGCGGCCGTCGTCGGCCGGTGCGGCCAGCGCCGCGGCGCGCTGCGGATCGGCCACGACCACGCGCAAGCCGCTGCCGGCCAGCGCGCGGGCCATGAACAGGCCGGCCGGGCCGGCCCCGCCGATCAGCACATCGACATCGATCATCGCTCAGTTCTCCTCGCCATCGTTCGGCTCGCCGAAACGGGAAAAGGCGGCGCGCGGCGCCCCTTGGGGCACCGCACGCCGCCCGCCGCCGGTGCCGCCCGGCGCTTCACGCGGCCGCAGAACCGGGCGACGCGCTCAGGCCGGCGCCCCCTGGCGCATCACCGTTCCCCCCACATTGTCCTTCAAGGTCGTGTTCAGCGGCTGGATCGAGATCGAATCCTTGTCGCCCGCAGTGACGCGGCCGACGATGTCGAGGCTGAACTGTTCGAAGTCCTTGATCTCGGCGTCGACCGTCTTGCGCGTCGCAGCGTCGGCGGGGTGCAGCACCGAGAACGGCGCGAAGTCGACGTAGACGAAGTGGTACGGCGAGTTGTCGAAGAAGTAGCCCTTGCCGGCGAGTTTGGCGAAGATGCGGTTCTGCATCCTGTAGCCGCCGTCGGCGGCGTCGTATGGGAACAGCGCGATTTCGCGTGCGCGGATCAGCACCGTCGGATGCGCGCGCGCGGCTTGCAGCAGGCGATCGATCTGCTGCTTCTGCTCGGCCGTGGGCCGCACCGGTTCGGGGGTGTCGATGGCCTGGGTATCGGCGGTCAGGATCGCGCTGTAGTCCACCGGCTGCTTCGAGTACGCGAACACGTAGATCTTCAGCAGCACGTCGGAATCGAGCACCGCTGCGCCGCCGACGGTCTTCAGCACGCCGCCGTTGAGCGCGGCGTTGATGTGCGCTTGCGCACGCGCGATCGATCCGGCGCTGGGCTTGGCCATCGCCGCGTTCGCGTCATGCGCCGGAGCGGCCAGCCACAGCGCGGCGCCGGCGACCAGCGCGGCGACGCTGCCCGCCAGGAGGTGTTTCTTTGCGGAATGCATCAGGGTCTCCTCGTTCACGACTGCGCGCCGTGGTGCGCGTCTTCGCTGTCTTCCCAGCCGGTGATCATGGCGCGGATGTACGACAGCGGGGAATGTCCGGTGGTCGCCAGGTAGACGTGCACGATGAAGAAGATCAGCATCATGTACGCCGCCGCGGTGTGCAGCAGTGCCGCATCGCGCAGGCTCAGCCCGAGCGGCATGGCGTCGATCAAGTTCCATGCGAACAGCAGCAGCAGCGCGCCGCTGAACCAGATCAGCGGGTTGATCACCAGCTTCACGCCCAGATAGGCCAGCCGCTGCAGCGGGTTGTGCTTGCGCTGCGCGGTGACCTCGTACGGGTGCGACGCGCCGCTGAAGATGCCGAAGGCGTAGTAGCGGGCGATCGCGCCGAGATTCTCGGCGCTGGGGATGTACTGCTTCCACTCGCCGGTCGTGAAGTGCCAGAAGATCGCGAACACCCAAAGGGTGACGAGCAGCACGGCGGCCAGTTCGTGCAGCAGCAGTGTGCCGCGGAATCCGCCCATCGGCAGGTAGCCGTGGATCGCGAAGCCGGTGTACAGCATGGTGATGACGAGCAGCGCCTGGCTCCAGTGCCAGAACCGCTCGAAGCGCTTGAACAGATAGATGCGTCCTTCGCTCATGATGGGTCTCCGGATCGGTTTCAACGGCGGCGCAAGACGATGCGCAGCAGGGCGTGGACGACGACACCGGCCAGCGCCAGCGCAGCCAGCAGCAGGCCGAGGCGTTCGAGCCACGGCTGGTGGTCGCGGGTTCGCGACGGCATGTAGACGCCGTCGATCGCTTCGAGCCGGCCTTGCGCGGCGTGGCACTGGTCGCATTGCAGCGCCTGCTCCTTCGGTGCGACCATGTGCGCGATCGGCCAGTACATGTCGGTGCGGACGAATGCGTAATGGCCCGAATACGGCAGTCCGGCCGCCTTCATGCCGTTGCGCAGCGCGATCTGCCACTTGTAGTTTTCGGTGTACGCGTCCTTGTCGAAGCCGAACGAGTGGAACACCGCGAGGATGCCGGTCTTGGTGTCGTACGGCTGGTTGTTGCGCATGATCTTGAACGGCCAGATCTTCGACTGTCCGTCGCTCGCCGAACCCTGCGGCAGGTTGACCTGCACGACGCCGCCGTGTGTGAAGTCCTGGATCTTCGAGCCGATGGTCATCCAGCGTTCCTTGCCGTTGAACCAGGTGTAGCTCGGCACGACGTCGGTGGCCCACTTGAAGCTGCCCTTGACGCCCCAGTAGGTGTTCCAGCCCTTGTGGTTCAGCAGCACCAGCGGCTCGCCGTTGATGTTGAGCTTGCCTGCGGTGGCGTAGTTCCACTGCATCTTGGTCGGCAGCCCGCCGCGCGCGTACTCGGGGATGTGGCAGGTTTCGCAGGCGATGTCGCGGGTGTGCATGTTCAGCGTCGACGCGACGATGCGATCCTCGAGGCCGTGGCCGACGTGCGGTTCCTGGCCGTGGCACGCGGTGCAGCTGGCCGGGTCGGGGTTGTGCTGGCTGCCGGGCATGAATGCCGCGCCCTTCGGGTCAGCGTCGATCAGGTAGCGCGAACCGGGAATCTTGTGGTTGGTCGTGACGTGGCATTGCTGGCAGGCGAAGTTCAGCCCCTTGGTCGCCATGTGCACGTCCTCGACGCGCGCCGGATCGGCCAGGAGATCG
>JAJZEB010000076.1 GCA_021805805.1 Pseudomonadota bacterium
TGGGTCTTGAGATGCTCAACCGTCTGCTCGATGGTCAGCCCATCGACGCCTGCACTTCCCTTGTTGGACTTGACGCGTTTCCACGCCTCGCCCATGTTCTCGCGCGAGAGGACCTGCGTCAACAGATCACCTCGCCCCAAGCCTTCGCGTCCGCGTCCCGCCACACGAGCTTCATCACGCCCCGCTACGCCTCGGGCTTCACCCGAATCGTCAGCGATGCGCCCGGGTTGCCCCGGCTTCTGATGCGATGCCCTTCCAAGAGTCACGGCCTCCAGCCCTCCTTCTCGTTCGGCCCTTCGCCCGGTTGCCCGGGCTACTACGACCTCTGCTGACTTCTCGCTTGCAGCCACGTGGCCGGCACCCTTTCAGGTTTTAGGCGAGATCTCCCCAGGTAAGAACGCGATCCTTCGCCGCACAACCGCCGGATCTACGCGACTTCGCCTTGACCACAAAAGCTTTGCAGCGATAGGCCTGCTCGCCTTGCTCGGTCGCGCCTCGTATCCGGTTCTTGTTCATCAGCTCGCGGTTTCATTCCATGCTTCCTTCCCACGCTCGGTCACCCTTGCGCAGTTGCACTTCCTTTCGCTCGCTGTGGTCAGCTTGCGGGAGGACTTCCACCTCCAAGATCGCGCCCATGCTGGGCGCACCTATCCTTCCCCGGCCTGAACGCCGGGGTCTGTCGCGCATCCGATCAGATCAGCGGAACCGCGTTGCGGCCGGCGTCGCGCAGCGCGCGCACCAGCTGCGTGGCCAGATCGCTCTGCTGCGCCAGCTGCGCCGCCCAGCGTTCGGCGTGGCGGCGCAGCCGCGGCAGTTCGGCGACGAAGTCGGCCCAGACCGCATCGAGTTCGAGTCCGCGGTTCCACGCGTTCCACAGCGCCGCGACGGTGTCGGCCAGGTCGGCGTCGAGCCCGTGCAGGTACAGATCGAGGAATGCCTGCAGCTTGACCAGGTGCGCGTCGTCGTGCTGCGGGTAGATGTGCCACAACAGCGGGCGCGCGGCCCATTGCGCACGCACGAACGAGTCCTCGCCGCGAACCACGCACAGGTCGGCGGCCCACAGCAGCTCGTCGAAGCGCTCCTGCGCCACGAACGGCAGCGCGCACAGCGTCAGGCTTCCGCGCACCGTGGTCTGGCCGGGGAGCAGTTCCATGTGCAGCCACGCGCTGATGGCTTCGCGCAGCGGCCCGGGGCAGATCCACAGCACGGTGGGCTGCGGCGTGGCCGCAAGGCTGCGCAGCCAGTCGTCGAGCCGCTCGCGCGCGTAGCCGAACAGCAGCACGGCCACTGCGTGCTCGGGCGGGGGCGGCAGTCCCAGCGCGCGCAGCGCGATGCGCCGCGCCGCCGGCATCGCCTGCCAGGCGTCGCGGCGCGCCAGCAGATCGGCCTCGCGCAGCAGCCCGCCCGTGCGCCGGGTGAAGCCGGGAAAGAAGAAAAGCTTGTTGATTCCACCGGGCTGCGGCGACGGACGCATGTGCGCGCCTTCGACCCAGGGCTCCGCGCTCAGATGCTCGACATTGACCCAGCGCACAAGCGCGGAGCCACGAGCCTGGATGCGCTCGATGAACGGCGCGGCCAGATGGCAGCCGAACAATTCGACGACGACGTCGCCGGGTTCGAGCTGCAGCTGCCGTGCCCAGCCCAGCACCTCGACCCCGGACACCGTCTGTTGCGACAGGCGCGGATTGAGTTGCGGGCTGATCGAGCGAAAGGTGTTCAAATCGTCGACGAACAGCCGCACGTGAAGCGCGTGCTCGTGCGCCAGCTGGCGCGCCAGGCGCCAGGCCACGCCGATGTCGCCGTAGTTGTCCACGACATGACAGAACAGATCCCAGGTTTCCCGTTGGTTCATCGGCAGGGCGGCGCGGGCGCCGCTGAGTCGGACAAGGCGTTGTACGACCCGCATTGTCGCCGCTGCGCGCGGCTTGCTGAATTCCGCGACAGCGTCAAGGTCGAGCACCCGGGCTACGCGTGCCTGCCGGTGCCGTCGCTGGGCCCGCGCGACGCGCCGCTGCTGATCGTCGGCCTGGCGCCGGGACTGCACGGGGCCAACGCGAGCGGACGCCCGTTCACCGGCGACGGTGCCGGGCCGCTGCTTTTCGCCACGCTGTGCGCGCTGGGCCTGGCACGCCGCGAGCCCACGGTGCGCGCCACCGATCATCCGTCGACGCTGCGCGCGGACGACGGACTGGAGCTGGTCGGCTGCCGCATCTGCAACGCGGTCAAGTGCCTGCCGCCGCAGAACAAGCCCACGCTCGACGAAGTCAAGCGCTGCAACGCCTATGTCCGCGCCGAGCTCGCCGCGGCACCCCAGGTGGTGCTGGCGCTGGGGCAGGTCGGGCACGGCGCGGTGCTGCGTGCGCTGGGCCTGAAGGCTTCGACGGCGCGCTTCGCGCATGGCGCGCGGCACCAGCTCGGCAGCCTGGTGCTGTACGACAGCTACCACTGCAGCCGCTACAACCAGAACACGGGGCGGCTGACTCCTTTGATGCTGCACGACGTGTTCGCGCGCGCGAAGGCCGAAGCGCGCGCCGCGCGCTGACACGCGATGGACGATACGCAGTCCCCGGATGGAGCGGACTCGGCACGCGAGGCCTTGCTGCGCGAGGTCGCGGCGCTGCCGCATCTGCCCGGCGTGTACCGCTACTTCGCCGCCGACGGAACGCTGCTGTACGTGGGCAAGGCGCGCGACTTGCGCCG
Organism: Pseudomonadota bacterium; assembly: GCA_021805805.1. Lineage (GTDB taxonomy): Bacteria > Pseudomonadota > Gammaproteobacteria > Burkholderiales > Burkholderiaceae_C > Thiomonas_A. The sequence continues at coordinate 2,701 of JAJZEB010000076.1, forward strand.
GCGGGTTTCGAGCTATTTCCAGAAGGACCACGGCGGCACGCGCATCGGCCACATGGTCGGGCGCATCGTGCGGCTGCAGACCACGGTGACGCGCTCGGAGGCCGAGGCGCTGCTGCTGGAAAACAATCTGATCAAGACCCAGCACCCGCGCTACAACATCCTGTTCCGCGACGACAAGTCGTACCCGTATCTGATGCTGGGAACCGGACACCCGTACCCGCGCATGGCGTATTTCCGTGGCGCCACCGACCGCCGCGACAGCTATTTCGGCCCGTACCCGAGCGCGTGGGCGGTGAAGGACAGCATCGCCGTGCTGCAGAAGGTCTTCCTGCTGCGGACTTGCGAGGACACGGTGTTCGCCAACCGCACCCGCCCGTGCCTGCTGCACCAGATCCATCGCTGTTCGGCGCCGTGCGTGGGCCGCATCAGCCAGGCCGACTACGCGTCCGACGTCGACTCCGCGGCGCGATTCCTGCGCGGCGAGCACGACGGCGTGCTGCGCGACCTGCAGGCCAGGATGGAGTCCGCCGCCGCCGCGCTGCGCTTCGAGGAGGCGGCGCAGGTGCGCGACCAGATCGGCGCCCTGTCGCGGGTGCTGCAGCAGCAGAGCATGGAGGTCGGCGCCGAGCACGATGCCGACGTGCTCGCGGTGGCGATGCAGGGTGCGCGCGCCTGCGTCAACCTGGCCATGGTGCGCGGCGGCCGGCACCTGGGCGACCGCGCGTACTTTCCCAGCCAGCTGCACGAGGCCGAGCTGCCGCAAGACGCTGCGCTGGCGCAGCAGGCAGTGCTCGAAGCCTTCGTCGCACAGCACTACCTGCAACTGCCGCTGCCGCCGACGCTGCTGTGCGCGACACCGCTGGATGCGGAACTTCTCGCCGCGCTGCAGGAGCACGCGCAGCAGCGCTGCCAGCTGATCGCGGCGCCGCGCGGAAACCGGCGCCGCTGGCTGGAGATGGCGCAGCAGGGCGCGCAGCTGGCGCTGGCGCGGCTGCTCGCCGAGGAAGGCGCGCAGCACCATCGCACCCGCGCACTGATCGACGCGCTGGGTCTGGAGTGCGACGACGCCGACGCGCTGTGCGTCGAGTGCTTCGACGTCAGCCATACCGCAGGCGAAGCCACGCAGGCGTCGTGCGTGGTCTTCCAGCACCATGCGATGCAGCCGTCGCGCTACCGCCGCTACGGCATCGACGGCATCACTCCGGGCGACGACTACGCGGCGATGCGGCAGGTGCTCACGCGGCGCTATGCGCGCGTGGCCGAAGACGCCGGCGCGCGGCTTGCGGACATCGTCCTGATCGACGGCGGCCGGGGGCAGGTCGCGGTTGCGCGCGAGGTGTTCGACGAGCTCGGCCTGGACGTGTCGCGACTGGTCGGAGTCGAGAAGGGCGAGGGGCGCAAGGTCGGCCTGGAGGAGCTGGTGTTCGCCGACGGCCGACCCAAGCTTGCGCTGCCGGCCGACTCGCCGGCGCTGCTGCTGATCGCGCAGATTCGCGACGAGGCCCACCGTTTCGCCATCACCGGCATGCGCGCGAGGCGCGCGCGCGCGCGCACCGGGAGCTCGCGCCTGGAGGACATCGCAGGCATCGGGCCGAAACGACGGGCGCGGCTGCTGGCGCGTTTCGGCGGATTGCGCGGAGTCGAAGCCGCCAGCATCGAGGACCTGATGACGGTCGACGGGGTCTCGCGCGAGCTTGCGCAGGCGATCTATTCGGCGCTGCACTGATCCGCGCTTGCGCGCGCGATGGAATAATGCACCGACCATGACCGTGCCGACCTTCCTGACCTGGCTGCGCGTGGCCGCGATTCCGTTGATGCTCGCCATCTACGCGATGCCGGCGGCCTGGGTCGGCGTCGGCGAGCGCAACGCACTGGCCACCGTGCTGTTCATGCTCAGCGCCCTGACCGACTGGTTCGACGGTTTCCTCGCCCGGCGCTGGAACCAGACTTCGGCCTTCGGCGCCTTTCTCGATCCGGTGGCCGACAAGCTGATGGTGTCGGCAGCGCTGCTCGTGCTGCTCGAGCTCTCGCGCATCGGTGCGCTGGTTGCACTGGTCATCATCGGTCGCGAGATCGCGATTTCGGCGTTGCGCGAGTGGATGGCGCGCATCGGGCGTTCGCGCGCGGTGGCGGTGAACTGGCTGGGCAAGGTCAAGACCGCCACGCAGATGGCCGCGATCCCGCTGTTGCTGTACGACGGGCACGTCGGCAGCTTGAACACCGCGCTGTGGGGCGGTTGGCTGCTCGATCTGGCCGCCGCGTTGACCTTGTGGTCGATGCTGTACTACTTCAAGCTGGCGCTCGGCGACATCGGCGCCGGCGACTGAAACCGACGAGGAGACTGTTGCGATGAGCGAAACCCAAGCGCGGCGCTGGCGCATCGCGGTGCTGCCCGGAGACGGCATCGGCACCGAAGTGGTCCCCGAAGGCCTGCGCGTGCTCGAGGCGGCCGCGCGGCGCTTCGGCCTGGCGCTTGAGCTGACGCAGTTCGATTTCGCCAGCTGCGACTATTACCTGCATCACGGCAGCATGCTGCCTGCCGACTGGAAGGAAATCCTCGGCGGTTTCGATGCCATCTTCTTCGGCGCGGTCGGTTGGCCGCAAAAGGTGCCCGACCACGTTTCGCTGTGGGGCTCGCTGATCCAGTTCCGCCGCGAATTCGATCAGTACGTGAACCTGCGGCCGGCCCGGCTGATGCCGGGGCTGCGCTCGCCGCTGGCCGCAGTCCAGACCGGCGACATCGACTTGCTGATCGTGCGCGAGAACACCGAAGGCGAGTACTCCAACGCGGGTGGCCGCATGTACGCCGGAACCGAGCGCGAGCTCGCGCTGCAGGAAACCGTGATGAGCCGCTTCGGAGTCGATCGCGTGCTGCGGCACGCCTTTGCCGAAGCCGCGCGCCGGCCGCGTCGGCTTCTGACCTCGGCGACCAAGTCGAACGGCATTTCGATCACCATGCCGTTCTGGGACGAGCGCGTGCGCGCGGTGGCGGCCGAGTTCGGGCAGGTGCGCTGCAACCAGTACCACATCGATGCGCTGTGCGCGCGCCTGGTGCAGCGGCCGCAGGACTTCGACGTCATCGTCGGCAGCAACCTGTTCGGCGACATCATCAGCGATCTGGCGCCTGCGCTGTGCGGCACCCTGGGCATCGCGCCGTCTGCCAACCTGAACCCGGAGCGCAGGTTTCCGTCGCTGTTCGAGCCGGTGCACGGCTCGGCGCCGGACATCGCTGGACGCGGCGTGGCCAACCCGATCGGGCAGATATGGAGTGCGGCGCTGATGCTCGATTTCCTCGGTCGGCGAGACGCCCACGACGCCATCGTCGGGGCCATCGAACAAGTGCTCGCCGCCGGCGCGGAAGCGCCGCTGACGCCCGATCTCGGCGGTCGTGGCAGCACCGCCGAACTGGGTGCGGCGATCGCGCAGCAACTGGCGCGCGCCGCGGATTGATCGTGATTGACACGGGACGGGCGCCTCGCTCTAATGAGCGATGCCTTTAGAATCGCGCCACGTGCGCCGCTGCGGCGGCGGGGGCATTCGAAGGGCTCTGTACATCGCGCATGGATTCTCATCAGCGGGCGCCGGGCGCGCGCAGTGCCGGTGCCTCGCCAGCCAATTGACCGTTTAACCATCCTGTCCAGGGGGCCAGAGTGAACAAAACAGAACTGATCGAACACATCGCCAAGAAGTCCGAGATTTCGAAGGCGGCAGCGGCGCGCGCCCTGGAGTCGATGATCGAAGGCGTTCGGGTCACGCTGAAGAAAGGTGGCTCGGTCACGCTGATCGGCTTCGGCACGTTCGCAGTCACCAAGCGCCCGGCGCGCACGGGGCGCAACCCGCGCACCGGTGCGACGATCAAGATCAAGGCGGCCAAGGTTCCGAAGTTCCGTCCGGGCAAGGGGCTGAAGGACGCGTTGAACTGAGCAGTCAGGTTGCATGCGAGCGGCGCGCACGATGATGCAACGGGTGCTTAGCTCAGTTGGTAGAGCGGCGCCCTTACAAGGCGTAGGTCGGGGGTTCGAACCCCTCAGCACCCACCACCACTGCGCGTGACGGCTGCGCAACCAGCAGCGAAAGGCGAACCGGGGTTCGCCTTTTTCGTTTTTTCGAGAACACCGGGATTGCGCGCCCCGCGCGCGCGCGACGAGGAACCCAATGTTTGAATTTGTCCGCCGGCACACCAAACTGCTGCAGGTCATCCTGTTCGTGCTGATCTTTCCGTCGTTCGTACTGTTCGGGATTCAGGGTTACGACAGGATGACAGGCGATGCCAACCTGGCCGCGAAGGTTGGCGGGGTTCCGATCCCGATGGAGCAGTTCGACGAGGTGCAGCGCCAGCAGGTCGCGCGACTGCAGCAGATGCTGGGCGGCTCGATCGACATTCGCGCCATCGACACCCCGGCGATGCGCATGCGCACGCTCAACGGCATGATCGATCAGGTGCTGATCGAGCTCGCGGTCAACAAGGAGCATCTGGTCGTCGGCGATTCGGCGCTTCAGAACGCGATCCTGCAGATTCCCCAGATCGCCGCGTTGCGTAGGCCGGACGGCAGTTTCGACGTTGCTGCCTACCGCAATCTGTTGCAGGAGCAGGGCTTGACCACGCAGCAGTTCGAGGGCCAGGTACGTACCCAGTTGCTGCAGCAGCAGGCGATCGGCGCGATCGGCGATGCCGCGATCGCCAGCCGGGCGATGGGCAAGGTGATGTATGACTGGAAGCACCAGACGCGCACCGTGCGCGTGGCGATGTACACGTCCGCGGACGAGGCGGCCAAGGTTCAGCCTACCGAAGCCGAGCTGCAGGCCTTCTACGACCAGCACAAGGACGCGTTCAGCGTTCCGGCGCACGCCAGCATCGCGTATGTCGTGCTCGACCCCAGCGTGCTCGCGCAATCGGTCACCGTCACGCCGCAGCAGGTCCGCGCCTATTACGATCAGCACCCGACCAAATTCGGCACGGCCGAAGAGCGGCGCGCCAGCCACATCCTGATCGCCGTATCCGAGCACGCGAGTGCGGCGCAGGTCGCCGCGGCCAAGGCCAAGGCCGACGCCATCGCCGCCGAACTGAAGAAGGATCCGTCACGCTTCGCGGCGCTGGCGAAACAGGATTCGCAGGATCCCGGCTCGGCGGCTTCGGGCGGCGACCTGGGCTATTTCACCCGCGACGCGATGGTCAAGCCGTTCTCCGATGCGGTGTTCGCGCTGAGCAAGCCGGGCCAGATCGTCGGTCCGGTGCGTACCCAGTACGGTTTCCACATCATCGAACTGACCGGAATCAAGCCGGCGCAGGTGCAGCCGTTCGCCCAGGTGCAGGCGAGCATCGCGCAACAGCTGCGCACCGCGGCCGCGCGCAAGCGCTACGCCGAAATCGTCGACAAGTTCGGCAATGAGGTCTACGAGGACAGCCGCAGTTTCAAGACCGTGGCGACCAAGTACCAGCTTCAGGTGCAGCACGCGCAGGACGTCACGTCGACTCCGCGCGCTGGCGATCCGAAGACGGATCCGCTGGCCAATGCTCGCTTCCTCGGCGCGCTGTTCGGCGCGAACAGCCTGCGTGACAGGCGCAACATCGCGGCGGTCGAGATCGGCCCCGACACCGTGGCGTCCGGCCGCATCATCGATGAGCAGCCGGCGACGACGCTGACCTTCGCGCAGGCGCAGGACAAGGTGCGTGCGATGCTCGTTGCGCAACGTGCCGAGCAACTGGCGACGCAAGCCGGCGAAGCCGCGCTGCAGCAGGTGCGTGCCGGCAAGGCGCAGCCGTCGTGGGGCGCATCGCAGCCGTTGACGCAGGGTGAGAAGGGTGTGGCCCCGGCGCTGTTGAAAGCCGTGTTCAGTGCCGACACCGCCAAGCTGCCGCAGTTGCTGGGCGTTGCGCTGCCGGGGCAGGGCTACGCCGTGGTGTCGCTCGACGCCGTGCAGACGCCCACGGCCGATGCGGCGCAGATCAAGGCGCAGACCGCCGAGCAGGAGCAGGCTTTGCAGCAGGCGGTGACCGACGCGTACCTGCAGACCCTGCGCAGCCGCTTTGGCGTCAAGGTGCTGTACAAGCCCAAGTCGCACGATTCGGCGGGCGGCTGATCCAGACGTTCACGCTCGGGGACTGGATTCGTCCGCGGATCCAGTCTAGAATGCTCGATTCTGCGGTGGCTGTAGCTCAGTTGGTAGAGTCCAGGATTGTGATTCCTGTTGTCGTGGGTTCGAGTCCCATCAGCCACCCCACCCGATGCTAGAAGTGGGCACCCGAGCGGTGCCCATTTTTTTGCCCGCCGCGGCCGCCAGCAGCGCGGCATTCCTTCCCTTCATGCGCACCACCTCGGCGGCGAAGGTGATCGCACTGATGACCGCTATGTCGTCGGCCGAGCTTCTCCAGAGCCAATTGCTCGCCACATTGCGGCCATTGGCGCGTTGCAGTTGATCGCTTGCCTCAGCTTGCTGGCGAGATATAGCCCAGGGTTTCATGCGTCGCTGGTTGTCGATTTTCGCGACCGGCCCGCGTATGCTGCCGTGCATGGTTGACGATGCGATGCGCGCAGAGGCTCTACGTGTGGCTGCTTTCAGCCACGTGCGCCAACTCCTGGCTGTGCGGGACCAATTGTCGGCTGGCGATCTGACGGACGGGTTCACGTTCGAAGGGGTGCGGTACCCCTTGGTCAACCCGCAGCGTGGGATCTTCAAACCTCGGCAGATGCGCAACCTGCTCTCGATTCGCACGGTTTTCCCCAAGCGAGGCGGGAAAGTCTGGTACGACGACCAGCGGGATGTCCATCGCCAGATATACGACGGCGAAGATGCCGTCGACTACGCCTTCATGGGTACCAATCCCGACGCAGCCGAGAATCGATGGCTGCGTGAAGCGATGGAACAGCAGGTGCCGATCATCTATTTTCTGGGTGTCTCACCGGGTCGCTATCAAGCAATCATTCCAACATTCATTGTGGACTGGGACGCGCGCGCGGCACGTGTGCGCGTCGTTTTTGGGAATGAGACCGCGGTCGCAGCCCCGGTGTCGGCTGTCCATTCTCTCGAGCGTCGATATGCACTGCAGATGGTGCAGCGACGCTTGCATCAGGCTACGTTTCGCGATGCCGTCATCACAGCCTATCGAGGGCGGTGTGCCCTGTCGGGACTGCCTGAACCTTTGCTTCTCGATGCCGCGCACATTATTCCCGACAGGGACGAACGCCTCGGGCAGCCCGTCGTATCGAATGGCATCCCTCTATCGAAGATTCACCATGCCGCGTTCGATGCTCATTTGCTCGGTATCGATCCAGACTTCCAGGTACACGTCTCGCGGCGCCTGCTGTCTCAGCACGACGGCCCGATACTCGAGGCCCTGAAAAATCTGCAGGGTCGGTTGCTGTGCCTACCGCAGCGCGCTCAAGATCGACCCGACCGAGATCGGCTTGCTGCACGTTTTGCACAGTTCAGGAGCGCGGCGTGAGGTTGCCCCAACGCCATCAGGGCGACCACCGCTCCGTCCCACGTTGAAGCGCGGTGAATTCCACGGCCTCTCGCAGCCTCGAGAATAGCCTTGGCCATCGCATCTCGCCCTGGAGTTCGCTCGGAGCGAGCAGCTTCATGGCCTGTGAGTCGAACCCGCTTTCCGCGGCAGCCCGGGTGGCCTCCCAGGCTTGCGTGAGTGCGGCCCTGCGCGCTTCGAGCAGCGAGGCGGCAGGCAGTTTGTCTGACTTTCTGAGGTTGGCGGCCGGGGTCACGGGGACGAGGTTCCGGAAGTCGTTGTTGCCCCACAGCGAAAACGGGATGATGTGGTCGACGTGGAAGCTCGCCCCGAGCGGCTGGTTTGTCCACACGCAGCGGTCGATGCCGCTGGCGCGGTAGATGGTTCGCGCGAGTTCGGTCGCGCGTTCCGGCAGAGGCCTTGCCAGCAGCAGCGGCAGGACGCTGCCGGCATCGAGGCCCTGGCGCTGGGCGAAGCGCGCGGTGAGAGAAGCCCAGCGCACGATCACTGCATCGACGATCCAGTGGCCGAGCAGGCTGAGTTCGCGCCAGACCTCGGCCGGCATGGTCACCGCCTTCGCTGCGCTATCCCAGCCGAACATACGGCCGGTCTCCAGCGCGCCGCCGGAGTGCGCAACCGGGCCGACCCGAATCGCGGTCTCGATATCGCGCAGCGCGATTGCGAGCCTGGCCCGGGCTTGCGGGCCGACTCTGCCGGCCATGCGGTCGAGGTAGCAAGCGGTGAGACCGCCATGCTCGCCGGCGTGGCGGTAGGTGTCGATCAGTTCGGTGAGCGCGCGGCGAAAGCGCAGCGGGTTGCGGCTTGGGTTGGGGCCGCCTTCATCCTGAGATTGCGGGACGTGGCGCCCCGCGAAGATCGGCCAGTAGTACAGCAGCCAGCGCTCGGCGATGCGGTCGATGGGTACCGCAACCCTGGCCTCTGTCCGCCAGCTCGCGGCGCGGGGCTCCTGTATGGCGATCTCAGCCAGTGCTCGGAACAATGCGAGCTTGTAGGTCGCGACCTTGCGGTCGCGATTCAGGATGCCCTCGATTTGGTCGGCAGGCCGCAGTGCTGAGGCGGCGCGCAGTTCGAACAACTGGGTCGACCAGCGCGTACCGGCGCGCGCCAGCGCGTCGTCGCTGTCCCAGCGGCCGATGTGCTGGAAGCCGATGCGTTCGAGCAGAAGTTGGAGCGCCTCGGGCGTGATGGGCAGAAAAAGGCGTCCGAAGGTGTCGCGATCGTCGCGCAGGGTCTCGCCGCGGGCCAGCGGGGTCGACACCAGCAGCCGGCCGTGCGGGCGCAGCAGCCGGCGTAGGGCAAAGGCGGCATCGAACAGCGAGCCCTCGGGCAGGTGCATCAGGACTGCGCTGGACAGGATGGCGTCGAAGGCCCCGCCGAAGGGGGTGCCGATGTCCGGCAGGCCGGCTTCAGCGATCCGCCCCTCAAGTTCGGGATGACGGCGCAGTGCCTCGACGCACAGGGCGTTGACCGGTTCGACGCCGAATGCGTCGTATCCCAGCGCGCGCAGGCGTGCAAGATCGCGACCGGAACCGCAGCCTACGTCCAATACCCGACACCCGGCCGGGAACGCGCTGGCGAAAAAGGCCTCGATCGGGCTCGCTACATGCTCGTAGCGCACGGCGACCTCGCGGGCGTGGGCCGCGTAGTAGGCGACGGTGGAAGCGTCCAATCAGGCCTCGCCTAGGTGGCGGCGCAGATACTGCCGGGTCTGCGCATCGGTGCAGTAGACGTAGCAGCCCTTCATGCCTCGGGTCATCAGGGTCCGGTAGGTGTTCTTGATGATCAGGTCGGCCTCGGCGTGCGCGGCGAGCGGTTCGACCCTCGCTCGCGTCTTCCACCCCTTGAGGGTCTTGTCGTGGCGGTCGCGCGCCGCCGGCGAGGTGACAATCTCGCCAGCGCAGGCGATCAGGTCCGGGCCGACGATCACGCCGACGTAGTCGAGTTCGAGGCCCTGGCAGGTGTGGATGCAACCGACCTGGTCGATCGACCCGGGAGTGACGATCCACAGGCTGCCGTCCTGATCGAGGTTCCAGCGCCTGCGATAGGTGTCGCCGATCACGATGTCCCAAGCTGACGGATCCCTCTTGCTGGCCCATGGCCAGCAGTAGCCGGCGACCACACGGGCCTTGTTGCCGCCGTTGCGCGTCTCGATCGCGGCGTGGAGTTCCTCGGGTGTGTCGAACACGCGAAAGTCGAACTCGCGCGGGCTTAGCGTGACGTTGGCGGTCTCACGGATTCCCAGCACATTGTCGAGCCAAGCGATGTAGCCGTCCGATCCGCTGCAGCGGAATTGCGAGGCGAGTTCGCGCTCGGTGACGGTCGCGCCGTGTTTGTGACTGGCGAAGTGGCGGATCACCTCCTTGCTGCCGACGTCCTGCAGGGTGACGCGCTGGTCCTCGTCGATGAAGAAAATGGTGCACCGGGCGGCGCGGATCAACTCCATCACCTGATGCTCGCCGAGATTGCCGTACAAGCCGCTTTTTTCGTTGAGTCGATGGGCCTCGTCGACGATCAGTACGTCGAACGAATTTTCCTGGGCATCGACAAATCCCCATGGCCCTTTGAATAGTTCGGAGAAGCGCGACTTCGTCATCGATCCGACCAACCTGGACTCATAGACCTTGCGAGGCGCGGCGTTCTTGGACACGTAGCGCACGTTGAGGCGATCGGCAGTCAGGGCGACGAGCAGATTGATCGCGAGCACCGACTTTCCTGTACCCGGGCCGCCCTTGACGATCAGTACCTGCGGATGCTCGTCCGTCGCCGCGCGGGCCGCGCTCAAGGCCGCCTCGTAGATCTCCTTCTGCTCGTCTACAAGCGCGAACTCGGCGTTTCCGCGCAGCATCCCGGACAGACTGTCGGCCAGGGCCTTGGACGGGCGGATACGGCCGTTCGCCAGTTCGTGCAGAACTCGTCCGCGATCGCCGCGCCGCACGTGCGCCTTGATGAAGCCGCGCAGCGCCGCGCGCTCGGTCTCGCCCTTTAGGAACAGGGGGGCCTTATCCGTATAGGCGGCGTATTGCGCGGCATCGATGATCCCGTCGCGGCGGTAGTTGTGCAGGTAGGCGCAGGGACGGAGCGCGATTCGGCCTTCGTACACGGCCTCGTTGAAGCCGTTCAGCAAGGAGGCGTAAGACCAGGCCTGATAGCTGGGGTGGACCACCTCGCGCAGTCCGCCGCCGAGCTGGGTCAGGACGATGGCATCCTTTGCGGTCGCCTGCGCTTTCTCCCATTGCTTGAGCTCGACGATGACCGCTGTCCCGGCGCCGTCGGCGTCGAGCCCGGAAAGCGTCACGTCGATGCGCTTGGCGCTCTGCGGGATGTGCAACTCGACTGCCACACCCATGTCATCGGGAATGCCGTCGTCCTGCAAGACCGTCGCGAAGCGCAGCAGGGAGTCCTTCCACGAAGCGATCTCGGCGCGCCCGACATGGTGGCCAGTCTTGCTCTTGAACTGCGTGAGGATGATGTCCTCGATATCGCGGTCGAAGTTGTCGCTCAGAAACTGCTTCTTGTCTGCTTCGTAGACGATCACGGTCCCTCCCTGGAGCGCGCCTTCAGCGATTCATGTGTTTCCCGTCGCTACGGCGGATTTTCTCCAAGGATATTTGATTGCATTGGACGTTACCCCGGCCTTTGCTGCCGAGAGGATGTCGACGCCCGGCGCCCGGACAGGGAGTTGGCTAGGCGCTGCAGTTGACGCCGTGCCAGGTCGGCGTCGCTGGCCGCGTAGGCATCGCGCAGCGCGCGGTTGACGCTGGCGTGCAGGGTCTTGGGCAGGTGATCGAGGACATTGCGGCGCTTGTGCTCCTGGCAGCGCTGGACGAGAGCTGCGGCACCGA
>JAJZEB010000003.1 GCA_021805805.1 Pseudomonadota bacterium
CAAAATTGATCAGGTTGACGATCCCGTACACCATCGTGTAACCCAGTGCCACCAGCGCATACATGCTGCCCAGCACCAGGCCGTTGACGATCTGTTGTATGAACGTTTCCATCCCGCGTTGTCCTTATGGGTTCAGGGTCTTGCTGTACACCGCTCCCGGTGGGCGCCTCGTGAGGCCCGGTTGGCCAGCGGTGTCGGGTTCGCAAGTTTCATGCTCGGGTTCGGTTGGCCCTGCATGCCGTGACCGGATTCGACCCATGGGAGCTGCGCGCAGCCGACCCGCCGCAGCGTGGCATTGCTTTCCCATCATTCTCGTGTCTCCGTGGACAAGTCACTTGCGTGAATCCTGTCTTGCTTGGTCGTCCGTATGGCCGCGAATGATAACCACACGGCAAGCTGCCGCCCTCGCGGAAACCCCTGGGGGTGCACCGCGCTGCAGCGTCACGCGCCTTCGCGGTGCACGCCCCGTGCCTCTCGATTGAGCCTGCGCAGCTCGGCCAGACGCTCGCCGATGCGCGCTTCCTGGCCGCGCGGCGTCGGCCGGTACAGCCGCGCTTCGGGCGCGCCGGCAGGAAAGTAGCGCTCGCCCGCGGCGAACGCGCCGGGCTCGTCGTGCGCGTAGCGGTAGCCTTGTGCGTGGCCGAGCTGCTGCATCAGCTGCGTCGGAGCATTGCGCAGGTGCGGCGGCACCGGTGCGCTGCCGTGCGCGCGCACGAAGCGGCGCGCTTCGCCGGCAGCCAGGTACACCGCGTTGGATTTCGGCGCGATCGCCAGATACAGGACGGCCTGCACCAGCGCCAGCTCACCCTCCGGACTGCCCAGGCGCTCGAACGCGGCCACCGCATCGACGGTATGGCCGAGGGCGCGCGGGTCGGCCAGCCCGATGTCCTCGCTGGCCATCCGGATCAGCCGGCGGCCGATGTACAGCGGGTCGACGCCGCCGTCGAGCATGCGCGTCATCCAGTACAGCGCGGCGTCCGGGTCGCTGCCGCGGACCGATTTGTGCAGCGCGGAAATGACGTCGTAGAACTGGTCGCCGCCCTTGTCGTAGCGCCGCAAGGCCTCGCCGAGCGTGGTCTGCAGCAACGCGGCGTCGACGCGCACCTGGCCGCCGCGCCGAGCCGCCGCGGCGACCGCCTCGACGGCGTTGAGCAGCCTGCGCGCGTCGCCGTCGGCGTATGCGGCCAGCAGATCCAGCGCCTGCGCATCGGCCTGAAGTCCGCCTTCGGACTGCAGGCCGCGCTGAGCGAGGCGTTGCAGGTCCTCGGCGGCCAGCGGCTGCAGCACGTAGACCGTGGCGCGCGACAGCAACGCGCTGTTGACTTCGAACGACGGGTTCTCGGTCGTGGCGCCGATGAAGGTGAACAGCCCCGATTCGACATGCGGCAGGAAGGCGTCCTGCTGGGCCTTGTTGAAACGATGCACTTCGTCGACGAAGACCAGCGTGGCACGCCCGCCTGCGCGCTCGGCCTCGGCCAGCTGCACCGCCTCGCGAATGTCCTTGACCCCGCCCAGGACCGCCGAAATGGCGATGAAGCGGGCTTCGAACGCGCGTGCGATCAGCTGCGCCAGAGTCGTCTTGCCCACGCCCGGCGGCCCCCACAGGATCATTGAATGCAGGCGGTGGGTGTCGAACGCCAGCCGCAGCGGCTTGCCCTCGCCGAGCAGATGGGACTGGCCGACGACCTCGTCGAGGCTTTGCGGGCGCAGCCGTTCGGCCAGCGGCACGCTGCCTGCCGCAGGCTGGTCGAACAGACTGGCGCCGGGCATGGTCTCAGCGCTGGTCGAGCACGGCGGCTCCAGCCGGGGCCACGAAGCTGAAGGTCGATTCGGGCAGCGGTGGATTGCGCCGCGCATCGTCGAACTGGATGACCGAAGTGCGGCCGAATGCGTCGCGCAGCTGCATCTGTGCCAGCACGGCTCCGCCGGAGCCGTCGCGCAGCCCGATGCGCACCCAGGCGAACGCGCTGTCGCTGGAGCGTGGCGTGGCCAGGACCCAGTGCAACCCATCGGCGTCGGGCAGCGCCTGCAGCCGGAACACGGCGTCGATATCGGCGCCGGCCAGCAGCGCCGCCGGAGTTCCCGCCAGCGCGCGCGACGCGCGAGTCACCGTGACCTGGTCGAGGTCATGGTCGTAGGTCCAGATCGACGCTCCGTCGCTGACGATGTCCTGGTGGTACGGGCTGGTGTAGACCCAGCGAAAACGCCCGGGCCGCGCGAACGCGAAATGCCCGCGCGCGGTGGTCCCGCGCGCGCCCTTGGCATCGACCACCTGCTGGGTGAAATCGGCGCTGCCGCTTCGCGTCGTGCGCAGCCATTGCCGCAGCAGCGCGACCGCTCCAGCGTCGGGCGCGCCGGGCGCGGACGCGGCCGGCGACGCGGCTTGCGCGGCGCGCGCGGCCAGCGCAGTGGTGGACAGCAACAACAGCAGGCGGCGACGCGCGTGGTTCACGGAATTTCTCACAAAACGAATCGGTAGGGAGTCAGGGCTCGGCGCGTGCAGGCACCAGGATTTCGCGGTTGCCGTTGCTCGACAGCGCCGAGACCAGACCGGCTTTTTCCATCTGCTCGAGCAACCGCGCCGAACGGTTGTAGCCGATGCGCAAATGACGCTGCACCAGCGAAATCGACGCCTTGCGGCTTTGCAGCACGACCTGCACCGCCTGGTCGTACAGCGGATCGGCCTCGGCGTCGGCCGGGCCTTCGAAACCTCCGCCGAGATCGCCTCCCGCGTCGGCGGCGGGCTCGAGCAGCCCAGGCACGTAATCGGGCTCGCCCTGGGTCTTGAGCTGCTCGACCACGCGGTGCACCTCGCCGTCGCCGACGAACGCGCCGTGCACCCGCAGCGGCGACCCCGAGCCGGGCGGCAAGTACAGCATGTCGCCCATGCCGAGCAGGCTCTCGGCGCCCATCTGGTCGAGGATGGTGCGCGAATCGACCTTGCTCGAGACCTGGAACGCGATGCGCGTCGGGATGTTGGCCTTGATCAGACCGGTGATGACGTCGACGCTGGGGCGCTGCGTGGCCAGGATCAGGTGGATGCCGGCGGCGCGCGCCTTCTGCGCCAGGCGCGCGATCAGCTCCTCGATCTTCTTGCCCACGACCATCATCAGGTCGGCCAGCTCGTCGATGACGACGACGATGTACGGCAGGTGCTGCAGCGGCTCGGGACTTTCGGGAGTCAATGACAGCGGGTTCGGCAGATGCTCTCCGCGCTGCGTCGCATCGTGCACGCGGGCGTTGAAACTCGCCAGGTTGCGCACCCCCAGCTTGCTCATCAGCTTGTAGCGCCGCTCCATCTCGGCAACGCACCAGTTCAATGCGTGCGCGGCCTGCTTCATGTCCGTGACCACCGGAGCGAGCAGATGCGGTATTCCCTCGTAGACGCTGAGTTCGAGCATCTTGGGGTCGATCATCAGCATCCGCACCTGGCGCGCCTCGGCCTTGTACAGCAGGCTGAGGATCATCGCGTTGACGCCGACCGACTTGCCCGAGCCGGTCGTCCCGGCCACGAGCAGATGCGGCATTTTCGCCAGGTCGGCGACGACCGGGTTGCCGACGATGTCCTTGCCCAGACCCATCGTGAGGGTCGACTGCGCGTCGTGGTAGACCTGCGAGCCGAGGATCTCGGCCAGATGGATCGTCTGCCGCTTGGCGTTCGGCAGCTCCAGCGCCATGGTGTTCTTGCCCGGGATGGTCTCGACCACGCGGATGCTGACCAGCGAAAGCGCGCGCGCCAGGTCGCGCGACAGCGCGACCACCTGCGCGCCCTTCACGCCGGGCTCGGGTTCGACCTCGTAGCGCGTGATCACCGGCCCCGGCGAGGCCGCGACGACGCGCACGCAGACGCCGAAGTCCTTCAGCTTCTTCTCGATCAGCCGCGAGGTGAATTCCAGCGTCTCGGCGCCAATGGCGTCCTGCGGCGCGCCGCCGTGATCGAGCAGGTCGAGCGTCGGCAGGCTGCCCGACTGGATTTCGCGGAACAGCGGCTGCTGGCGCTCGCGCTCGACGCGCGGCGACTGCGGCACCCGCACCACCGGTGGTTCGATGAACACCGGCGCGAACGCCTCTTCGTCGTCGCGTTGCTGCGCGCTCTCGAAGTCGGCGTCGCGCTGTTGCGCGATGAGCGCGCCGGCGGCGCGGTCGCGCTGCTGCGCACGGCGCGCGCGGACCCGCTCCCAGGCCCGCTCGAGCAGCCACCCGACGCGCTCGGCAAGGTCGCCCCAGCTGATGCGCGCGAACCACGACAGCGCGAGCAGGAACGCTGCCAGCAGCACGATCGCACTGCCGGTGAAACCGAGCATGCGCTGCGCGGCCAGTCCCAGCCAGGTACCGATGATTCCTCCCGCCCCGCCCGGAAGCGATGCGCCCAGGCGCCACAGCCGCGTGGCCTCGAGTGCGGCGCTGACCAGCGGCAGCAGCGCCAGCCCGCCGGCCCCGCCGATGCGCGCCAGCCAGCCTTCAGGGTCGGCAGCCGGAGCATGCGCACGGCGCCAGGCGCGCAGCAGCAGATACAGCCCCATCGGCAGCAACCACAACGCCGAGAAACCAAGCAGGAAATAAAGTATGTCCGCGGTCCACGCGCCGAGCGCACCGACCAGGTTGCGCGTGACCTGCTCGCCCAGGCCCGACGTCGTCCACGACGGGTCGCTGCGGTGGTAGCTGAGCATCGCCAGCGCCAGCAGCAGCCAGCCCAGCGCTGCGACGAGCAGGCGCATTTCGCCGAGCAGGCGACTGCGGCGCGGTCGCGCGGCGGCATCGGACGCGCGCAGGAATGAGAGACGATCGAACAACGGCACAGCTCAGGTTGACGGGTTCAGGCCAGCGAGGCAAGACGTTCGCGCAGCAGCACGCAGCCGTCGACCTGCTCGGCGACCAGGCCACGCTGCTCGAAGTCCTTCATGACGCGACTGACCATTTCGCGCGATGCACCCACCATTTTCGCCAGGTCCTGGCGCGAAACCTTGGCGCGGATCAGCCGCTGCCGGCCGTCGATATCGCTCATCTCGAGCAAGGCGCGCGCCACACGCCCGTACACATCCATCAGCGCCAGCGATTCGATCTTGCTGTCGGCGCGGCGCAGCCTCTGCACCAGCCCGCGCATGATCGAAAACGACATGCTCGAATTCTCGGGCAGGCTCTGCAGAAAGGCGACCCGCCCGAGCATCAGCACGTCGGTCTGCACCTCGGCACTGACCGACGCCGAATGCGGCTGGCCGTCGATCAGGCTCATCTCGCCGACATGGTCGCCGGGGTGCAGCAGCGCGAGGATGACCTCGCGCCCGCGCGCGTCCACGCTGACCACCCGCGCGCGCCCGGCGAGGATGATGAACAACGCGTTCGAGCGCCCACCTTGTTCAACGATCGACTCTCCGCGCTTGTAACGCTTCTTGACGATCGACTGCGACAGCGTCCAGGCCTGCGCTTCGGTGAGTACCGAAAACATCGGGACCCGACGCACCAGGTCGATATTGGTAATCGCCGCCATCGTGGCTCCTTGCAACAGCTGCAGATGCTAACCCAGCGCGGGCGCAGCCAACCGGCACGCCACCTAGAATGGCCGCTGCAGCGCGCCGCGCGCTCTTTGCCCTCTCCTGTCTCCAGCAATCCGCCTCGCCATGACGACCAAGCATGCCAAAGTTCTGATCCTCGGCTCCGGCCCCGCCGGCTATTCTGCCGCGATTTACTCGGCGCGGGCGAACCTGCGACCATTGCTCGTCACCGGGATGGCGCAAGGCGGCCAACTGATGACGACCACCGAAGTGGACAACTGGCCGGCCGACGTCGACGGCGTGCTCGGCCCCGACCTGATGGCGCGCTTCGAAGCGCACGCGCGACGCTTCGACACCGAGATCGTGTTCGACCACATCTCCGACGTCGACCTCGGCCAGCGCCCGTTCACGCTGCGCGGCGACAGCGGCACCTACACCTGCGACGCGCTGATCGTCGCCACCGGCGCGTCGGCCAAGTACCTCGGGCTCGACAGCGAACAGGCATTCATGGGTCGCGGCGTTTCCGGCTGCGCGACCTGCGACGGATTTTTCTACCGCGAGCAGGAGGTCTGCGTGGTCGGCGGCGGCAACACCGCGGTCGAGGAAGCGCTGTACCTCAGCGGCATCGCGAGCAAGGTCACGCTGATCCACCGCCGCGACAAATTCCGTGCCGAGCCGATCCTGGTCGACCGGTTGCAGCAACGCGTCGCCGAAGGCCGCGTCGAACTGCGGCTGTGGAGCGAGCTCGACGAGGTGCTCGGCGACGCCAGCGGCGTCACCGGAGTGCGCATCCGCGACACGCGCAGCGGCGCGAAGACCGATCTGGCGCTGGCCGGCTGCTTCATCGCCATCGGCCACCAGCCCAACACCGAGATCTTCCAGGGCAAGCTGGAGATGAAGGACGGCTACCTGATCACCCGCGGCGGCGCCGACGGCATGTCCACTGCAACCAGCGTTCCGGGCGTGTTCGCCGCCGGCGACGTGCAGGACCACGTCTATCGCCAGGCGATCACCAGTGCCGGCACCGGCTGCATGGCCGCGCTCGACGCCCAGCGCTTTCTCGAGAACGAGTCCTGACGCACAGGCTGCCGACAGCAGCTCGCTGCCTTGCGGCGCGCGCGGCGGCGCGCTAAGTTCAGTCTCCTGTCAGCTTCGTGATACAGGCTGGCGTATGTTTTGGCGAAAACAGGAGACATATCGATGAACGACGCCGCCCAAGCCTTTGTCGCCGCGCGCGACACCCTGCTGCGCCTGCGCAGCGACCACGCGGCCGCGCAGGCGGCGTTCGACTGGCCGCGCCCGACCCATTTCAACTGGGCGCTGGACTATTTCGATGCGATGGCGCGCGACAATCCTGCACCCGCGCTGTGGATCGTCGAGGACGACGGAAGCGAGGCGCGTCACAGTTTCGCCGACATGCACCTGCGCAGCCAGCGCATGGCGTCGTTCCTGCGCGCACACGGCGTGCGCCGCGGCGACCGCGTGATGCTGATGCTGCCGAACTGCGTCGCGTTGTGGGACTGCATGCTGGCGGCGATCAAGCTCGGCGCGGTGATGATCCCGGCGACCACGCTGCTGACTGCCGAGGACCTGGCCGACCGCATCGAGCGCGCCGGAATCGCGCACGTGATCACCACCGCGGCCGACGCCGCCAAATTCGCTCCCCTGCCTGCCGCGGCCGCGTTGCGCGGGCGCTTCGCCACCGGCGCGCATGCCGGCTGGATCGACCTCGGCGCGGCTGAAGCGGCGCCGGCCGATTTCGCCGCCGACGCGCCGACCCCGGCCGACGACCCGCTGCTGCTGTATTTCACTTCGGGCACCACGTCCAAGCCGAAGCTGGTGCAGCACAGCCAGATCAGTTACCCGATCGGGCATTTGTCGACCATGTACTGGATCGGACTGCAACCCGGCGACGTGCACTGGAACATCAGCTCGCCCGGCTGGGCCAAGCACGCGTGGAGCTGCTTTTTCGCGCCGTGGAACGCCGGCGCCTGCGTGTTCGCGTTCAACCAGCCGCGCTTCGACGCCGACGCCGCGCTGCGCACCGCGGCGCGCTGCGGCGTGACCACGCTGTGCGCACCGCCCACCGTCTGGCGGCTGTGCATCCAGCAGGACCTGAAAAGCTACGCGGTCAAGTTCCGCGAACTGATCGGCGCCGGCGAGCCGCTGAATCCGGAAATCATCGCCCGGGTCGAAGCCGCCTGGGGAATCCGCATCCGCGACGGCTACGGCCAGACCGAGACCTGCGCGATGGTCGGCAACGCACCGGGGCAGCCGCTGACGCCCGGTGCGATGGGACGGCCGCTGCCCGGCTGGAGCCTCGAGCTGCTCGACCTCGACGGCCAGCCGGCCGACGAAGGCGAAGTCTGCGTCGCGCTGGATCCGCGCCCGGTCGGGCTGATGGCCGGCTACGCCGGCGACGCGGCGAAGACCGCGCAGGTGATGCACGACGGCTACTACCATACCGGCGACGTCGCGCAGCGCAACGCCGACGGCACCTTCACCTTCGTCGGCCGCACCGACGATGTGTTCAAGGCCTCGGACTACCGCATCAGCCCGTTCGAGCTCGAAAGCGTGTTGATCACCCATCCGGCGGTGGCCGAGGCCGCGGTCGTGCCCAGCCCCGATCCGGTGCGGCTGGCGGTGCCGAAGGCGTTCATCGCCTGCCGCGCCGGGTTCGCACCGAGCCGCGAGCTGGCGCTCGACGTGTTGCGCTACGCGCGCGAAAACCTGGCCGCGTACAAGCGGGTGCGGCGGGTCGAGTTCTACGAGCTGCCGAAGACCATCTCGGGCAAGATCCGCCGCGTGCAGCTGCGCGCACTCGAGCAGCAGGCCGACGCCCCGCGCCGCGAACTCGAATTCCGCGAGGAGGATTTCCCCGAACTGCGCGGTTGATGCGCCTCGTGCGGTGAGCCCGGTGGCCGGGCTGGGCGCAGCCCGGCCCCGGGGGCGCTCAGACGGATATGACCGACGGCGCCGCGGCTTGCAGGAAGTGCGTCCGATAGTGAAGCAACTCGTCGATCGACTCGTGGATATCGGCCAGCGCGGTGTGCTCCTGGCGTTTCTTGAACGCCGCGCAGACATCCGGGCGCCAGCGCCGCGCCAGCTCCTTGAGCGTGCTCACGTCGAGGTTGCGGTAATGGAAGAACGCTTCCAGCTGCGGCATCCAGCGTGCCATGAAGCGCCGGTCCTGGCAGATGCTGTTGCCGCACATCGGGCTCTTGCCGGCCGGCACGTAGCGCGCGGCAAACGCCAGCAGCTGCTGTTCGGCCGCGACCTCGTCGAGATCGCTCGCCGCCACCTTGGCGATCAGCCCGGAGCGGCCGTGGGTACCCTTGTTCCACGAATCCATGGCGTCCATCACCGCTTCGCTCTGGTGCACGACCAGCACCGGCCCCTCGACGCGGACGGTGACCTGCGCGTCGGTGACGACCAGCGCGACTTCGATGATGCGGTCGCCGTCGGGATTCAATCCGGTCATTTCCATGTCGACCCAGAGCAGGTTGGTGTCGAGGCAGGCGAGTTCGGGGGTTGCGGTCGTCGATTTCATGCCAAATGGTGTCTGCGACAGCACGGTGGTGGCTGCCCGGTGGAATAATGCGCGCTGCGCCATCGCATCGGATGGCGGCGCCCGACCCAAATTCTCGCATGTCCCCACGAATTCCCGCGCTGGCCTGGTCGGCGGCATTCGCTGCCTCGCTGCTGCTCGGCACCGCGCTGAAACTGTGGCTGGCGGCGCGCCAGGTCCGCCACGTGCAGGCGCACCGCGGAGCGGTGCCGGCGCCGTTCGCCGCGTCGATCGATCTTCCCGCCCACCGCAAGGCTGCCGACTACACCATCGCGCGCGCCCGCTTCGGACAGCTGCATACCCTGTACAGCGCGCTGCTGATCGTCGTCTGGACCCTGCTCGGCGGACTGCAGGGGCTGGCCGAGACCATCGGCGCGCACCTGGGAGACGGCATCGGCGCGCAGCTCGCGCTGCTCGGGGCCTTCGCGCTGCTGGGCAGCCTGCTCGACCTGCCTTGGGACCTGTGGCAGACCTTCCGGCTCGAAGCGCGCTTCGGCTTCAATCGCAGCACCCCGGCGCTGTTCACCGTCGATGCGCTGCGCAATCTGGCCGTGTCGGCGTGCCTGCTGGCGCCGCTGGCCTGGCTGCTGCTGTGGCTGATGCGCGCCAGTGGACTGTGGTGGCTCTGGGGCTGGGCCGCGTTCGCCGTCTTCAGCCTGGTGATGATGGTGGCGTTCCCGACCTTGATCGCGCCGCTGTTCAACCGCTTCGAGCCGCTGCCCGAAGGCGAGGTCCGGCAGCGCGCGCAGGCGCTGATGCAGCGCTGCGGTTTCGCGCTGCAGGGCTTGTACGTGATGGACGGATCGCGCCGCAGCGCGCATGCGAACGCGTATTTCACCGGAATCGGCAGCGCGCGCCGGGTGGTGCTTTACGACACCCTGCTGCAACAGCTCGACCCGGTTCAGATCGAAGCCGTGCTCGCGCACGAAGTCGGGCACTACAAGCGGCACCACATCCGCCAGCGCCTGGTGCTGACGCTGCTGACCAGCCTGGCCGGTTTCGCCCTGCTGGGCTGGCTTGCAACCCGAAGCTGGTTCTACATCGGACTGGGCTGCGTGCCGCAACCGCCGCAGGCGATCACGCTGCTGCTGTACGCGCTGGCGCTGCCGGTGTTCGGCGTGTTCGTCACCCCGGTGGGTGCTGCGTGGTCGCGGCGCCACGAGTTCGAGGCCGACGCGTACGCGGCCGCGAACTCCGATGCGCGCGCGCTGGGTTCGGCACTGGTGCGCATGTACCGTGACAATGCCAGCACGCTGACACCGGACCCGCTGTACGCGAGCTTCTACTACAGCCACCCTCCGGCGCTGCAACGCCTGGACCGGCTGCACGTGCTGCCGGGCGCATGACGCGCATGGCGGCGCGCATCGTCGCTGCGCATGGCCGCAGTTTCGTCGCCGACACCGGTGACGGCGAGCCGTTGCGTTGCGTTGCACGCGGACGGCGTGCCGAAGTTGCCTGCGGCGACCAGGTGCTGCTGCGCGCGGGGGATCCGGCGATCATCGAGCAGGTCCTGCCGCGCCGCAACGCGCTGTGGCGCGAGGACGTCTGGCGCAGCAAGGTGTTCGCGGTCAACCTGGACCTGGTCGTCGTCGTCACCGCGGCGCAGCCGTCGCCGAACCTGGACCTGATCGGCCGCGCGCTGATCGCCGCACGCGCCGAGGACATCGACGCCGTGGTGGTCATCAACAAATGCGACCTCGATTCCACCGCCGCATTGCGCGTGCGTCTGCAGCCGCTGCGCGATGTCGGCTACGTCGTGCTCGAACTGAGCGCGCGCGCGGACCGCGGGCAGGCGCGCACGCTGCTGCGGCCCTGGCTCGACGGGCGCACCAGCATGCTGATCGGCGCCTCCGGCGTCGGCAAGTCCACGCTGGTCAATGCGCTGGTCCCGGGTCTGGATCTGCACACCCAGGCCGTGTCCGCGGCACTGGACTCGGGACGGCACACGACGACTGCGACGCGGCTGTACCCGCTGCCCGGATTCGCCACAGGCAGCGCGCTGCTCGATTCGCCCGGATTCCAGGCCTTCGGACTGCACCAGCTCTCGGTCAGCCAGCTGCAGCACGCGCTGCCCGAAATCGCCGCGCGCAACGGGAAGTGCCGATTCCACAACTGCACCCACCGCCAGGAACCCGGCTGCGCGGTGCGCGATGCGGTGCAGGCCGGCGCCATCGACGCCGAGCGCTACGCGCTTTACTTGCGCGTGCTGCAGGAGCTGCTCGACGCGCCGCGCGCGTAGGCGGGCCTCAGGCCTGCCGCCCGAGCAGCAGGAATTCCATCAGCGTCTTTTGCACGTGCAGCCGGTTCTCGGCCTCGTCCCAGACCACGCTGCGCGGGCCATCGATGACCTCGGCGGCGACTTCCTCGCCGCGGTGCGCAGGCAGGCAGTGCATGAACAGCGCGTCGGGGGCGGCAGCGTCCATCATCGCGCCGTCGACCATGAAACCCTGGAAGGCCTGCAGCCGTGCCGAGTTCTCGGCCTCGTAGCCCATGCTGGTCCATACATCGGTGGTCACCAGGTCGACGCCCGAGCAGGCCTGGCGCGGATCGTCGAACGTGCGCAACTGCGCGCGCTCGGCAGCGCTGATCGGGTAGTCGGCGCGCTGCAGATCGACGCGGTAGCCCTGCGGCCCGGCGAAATGCATGCGGAAACCGAGAATCGCGGCGGCCTGCAGCCAGGTGTAGAACATGTTGTTGGCGTCGCCGATCCACGCCACGGTGCGCCCAGCGATGTCGCCGCGATGCTCGATGAAGGTGAACACGTCGGCCAGCACCTGGCACGGGTGGAACTCGTTGGTCAGGCCGTTGATCACCGGAACCCGTGAATATGCAGCGAAACGCTCGACGATGTCCTGACCATAGGTGCGGATCATGACCAGGTCGACCATGCGGGAGAACACCTGCGCGGCGTCCTCGATCGGTTCGCCGCGGCCGAGCTGCGAGTCGCGGGTGTTGATGTAGATCGCCGCGCCGCCGAGCTGGTGCATGCCGGCCTCGAAGCTCAGCCGGGTCCGGGTCGAGTGCTTCTCGAAGATCATCGCCAGCGTGCGGTCGACCAGCGGCTGGTGCAGTTCGTAGTTCTTGAACTTGCGCTTGATCAACGCGGTGCGCGCGAACAGATAGGCGTATTCGTCGCGATCCAGGTCGGTGAACTGCAGGTAGTGGCGAGGTTGCGTCATGGTGGGGCTCCGGCACGCGCGCGGCGCGGGTTCAGGCGGCCTGGACCGCGACGAAGCGCTGGATCAGCGGCACGAGTCTGGCAAGCAGCTCCTCGGCCTCTTCCTGGCGCAGGATCAGTGGCGGCAACAGGCGCACGACGCGTTCATGGGTGACGTTGATCAGCAAGCCGGCGTCCAGCGCCTGCCCGACCAGCGCGCCGCAGGGACGGTCGAGCTCGATTCCCAGCATCAGCCCGGCGCCGCGCACTTCGGCCACTCCGGGCAACCCACCGAGGCGCTGGCGCAGCTGCTCCAGCATCCAGCCGCCAACGCGCTGCGCGTTGTCCAGCAGGCCCTCGTCGTCGACGATCGCCAGCGTCTCCAGCGCGGCGCGGCACGCCAGCGGGTTGCCGCCGAACGTGGTGCCGTGCTGGCCAGGGCCGAAGACCTCGGCGGCTGCGCCGTAACCGAGCACGGCGCCGATCGGAACGCCCGACGCCAGCCCCTTGGCCAGCGCGACCACGTCGGGGCGGATGCCGGCCCACTGGTGCGCGAACCACTTGCCGGTGCGCCCGGTTCCGCACTGCACCTCGTCGATCATCAGCAGCCACCCCTGCGCGTCGCAGGTGCGGCGCAGCAGCCGCAGATAATCGGCGTGCGCCGGGCGGATTCCGCCCTCGCCCTGGATCGCCTCGACGAACACGGCGACGACGTCGGGCTCGGCACGCGCCGCGTGCAGCGCGTCGGCATCATTCAGCGGCAGGCGAACGAAGCCTTCGACCAGAGGTTCGAAGCCCTTTTGCACTTTCGGATTGCCGGTGGCCGACAGCGTGGCCAGCGAACGGCCATGGAATGCATCGTCGAAGACGATGATGCGCGGGCGTTCGACGCCGCGCTGGTGGCCGTGCAGCCGCGCCAGCTTGATCGCCGCCTCGTTGGCCTCGAGCCCAGAGTTGCAGAAGAACGCCGCATCGGCGCCCGAGATCGCGCACAGCCGCTCGGCGAGCTGCTCCTGCAGCGGGATGCGGTACAGGTTCGAGGTATGGATCAGCTTGCCCGCCTGGTCGTGCAGGGCGGCGACCAGCCGCGGATGCGCATGGCCGACGGTGTTGACCGCGATCCCGGCCAGCGCGTCGAGATAGCGCCGGCCGTCGGCGTCCCAGACCCACACACCGCGCCCATGCTGGAGCGCGATCGGCAGGCGCGCGTAGGTGTTCATCAGGTGAGCGGACATCAAAGGCCTCCTCGAATCGTGTCGCTGGGAGCAAGCGGCGGGCGAAAAAACGACAGCCTGCGACGCGGCGCCACGGCCGGATGCTCGCGTGCAGGCTGCGCCTCATTATAGAAAGCAGGCCGAAGCGCAAGACCGCAGGCGACAAAAGCAAAAAAAAGCCCGCCTCGCGGCGGGCGCTGCGCAGCCGGGCGGCCTGCTCAGGCGGCCATCGCCTTGAGCGCTGCGCTCAGGCGGCTCTTGTCGCGCGCGGCCTTGTTCGGGTGGAACAACCCCTTGCGTGCGATCGAGTCGAGCACCGGCGTGGCGGCCTTGAAGGCTTCCTGCGCGGCAGCCTTGTCGCCACCGGCGATGGCCTTGCGCACCGATTTGACCGCGGTGCGAAAGCGCGAACGCATCGCCGAGTTGGCTGCGTTGAGCTTGACGTTCTGACGCGCGCGCTTGCGCCCGGAGGGCGTGCGGGCGCTCTTTTTCTTGGCTTGCGCGGAAGTCGCCATGGAATGGACCTCGAGATCTCGACTGGAAAACAGAGCATTATAAGCACAGCTCGAACGCAGGTCCACGACGTGCGCGCCGCGCTGCCTATAATCGCGCCCGGTGAACCTGCTGAAGACCGCCTCCACCGTCTCGCTGTTGACCCTGGTCTCGCGCGTGCTCGGGCTGGCGCGCGAAATCGTCGTCGCTCGCTATTTCGGCGCCAGCGCGTGGACCGACGCGTTCAACGTGGCATTCCGGCTGCCCAACCTGCTGCGCCGTCTGTTTGCCGAAGGCGCCTTTTCACAGGCATTCATTCCGATCCTGGCGCAATCGCACGCGCAGGATTCGCCAGAGGACGAGCGCCGCCTGCTCGACGACGTGGCCACCACCCTGAGCTGGATCCTGACCGGGGTCAGCCTTGCCGGGGTCCTGGCGGCCCCGGCGCTGGTGTACCTGACTGCGGCAGGCTTGCACCCGGCGGCGTTCGAAGCCGCCGTGCAAATGACCCGGCTGATGTTTCCCTACGCCGGATTGATCTCGCTGGTCGCGCTGTCGGCCGGAATCCTCAATACCTGGCGGCACTTCACGGTGCCGGCGCTGACCCCGGCGCTGCTGAACGTGGCCATCATCACCGCGGCGCTGGCGCTGCACCGTGACCTGCACCCTCCGGTCTATGCGCTGGCGGTCGGCGTGATCTGCGGCGGCGTGCTGCAACTTGCCGTGCAGCTGCCGGCGCTGCGCCGCTACGCGCGCCTGCCGCGCGTGCACCTGAACGTGGTCGCGGCGTGGCGCTCGCCTTCGGTGCGCCGCATCGTGCGCCAGATGCTTCCGGCCAGCCTGGCGGTGTCGGTGGCGCAATTGTCGATCATCATCAACACTCAGATCGCCTCGCACCTGCGTCCCGGCAGCGTGTCGTGGCTGAGCTACGCCGATCGCTTGATGGAATTCCCCACCGCGCTGCTCGGCGTGGCGCTGGGCGCGGTCCTGCTGCCGAGCCTGTCGCGCGCGCATGCCGACGGCGATTCAGCGCGCTACAGCAGCCTGCTCGACTGGGGTCTGCGGCTGACTCTGGTGCTGGCTCTGCCCAGCGCGGTCGCGCTCGGCCTGTTCGCGCAGCCGTTGATGGCGATCCTGTTCAACTACGGCCGCTTCAACGCCTTCGACGCCGCGCAAAGCGCACTGGCGTTGCGCGCCTACGGCGTCGGCCTGATCGGCCTGATCGGGGTCAAGATCCTCGCCCCGGGTTTCTACGCCAAGCGCGACCTGCGCACTCCGGTCAAGCTGGCGCTGATCGTGCTGGTGACCACCCAGGCGCTGAACCTGGTGTTCGTGCCCAGGCTGGCGCACGCCGGGCTGGCGCTGGCCATCGCCTGCGGCGCGCTGCTCAACGCCGCGCTGCTGCTGCACGGCCTGTTGCGCCGCGGCAGCTACCGGCCACGACCGGGCTGGGGCGGCTTCGCGCTGCGCGTGGTCGTCGCGCAGCTTCCGCTGGCCGCCATCCTGGGCTGGGGTGCAGCGCATTTCCCGTGGGTCGACTGGCACGGCCACGATCTGCTTCGGCTGGGCACCGCAGCGGCGCTGATGCTCGCCGGCGCCGCAGGCTACCTCGGCGCGCTGCTGCTGCTGGGGCTGCGTCCGGCGCAATTCCTGCACCGCGACTGACGCAGCAGCGCATCGTCGGCAGGAAGGAAAGCGCCGGCCGACGCGCGGCGCGCACAATGGGAGCCGGCGGCACGGCGCCGCCGAGGAGATGACCATGGCAACGACCTCCGGCCCCTACGCGCAGCAGCAACAGGCGCTGCGCGCGCGGCGCGAGACGCTGCTCGCCGAGTTGCGCCGCGAACTGCACGGCGACGACGGCCTGCTGGGCCTGCGCAGCCATCGCGACGACACCGACCCCGAACTCAGCGCGCCGCTCGACGCACTCGATCTCGCGCAGGCGCTGCGCGACGACGCCGAGTTCAGGCGCATCGAAGCCGCGCTGCAGCGCATCGACAATGGCAGCTACGGCAGCTGCGCCGATTGCGGCGAGCCCATCGAGGAGCACCGCTTGGCGGCCGAGCCGACCGCGTTGCGCTGCGTGGGCTGCCAGGACCGCTTCGAGCGCACCCACGCGGGCGGCTGAGCCGCCTGCGTCAGGCCACCAGAACCGCCGCGGCACCGTCGGCGCGCGGCGCGATGTGCCCGATGCGCAGGCAGGACTCGCCGGCCTGCTGCAGTGCCGAGGCTGCCGCCTCGGCGTGCTCGGGGGCGAGCACCAGCACATAGCCGATGCCGCAGTTGAACGTGCGCAGCATTTCGTCGTCGGCGATGCCGCCGGTGCGCTGCAACCAGTCGAACACTTCGGGACGGCGCCAGCTGCCGCGCTGCAGCACACACTGCAGCGACTCGGGAAGCACGCGCGGAATGTTCTCGACCAGTCCGCCTCCGGTGATATGCGCCATCGCGCGCACCTCGGTGTGCTGCAACAGCTCGAGCACCGGCTTGCAATAGATCCGGGTCGGCGCCATCACCGCGTCGCGCAGCGGCACGCCATCGAGCCGCTCGGGCAACGCTGCGCCGGCACGCTCGAGCACCTTGCGCACCAGCGAGTAGCCGTTCGAGTGCAGGCCGCTGGAAGCCAGGCCCAGCACCACGTCTCCTGCGCGAACGCCGCGCCCGTCGATCAATCGACTCTTTTCGGCGGCGCCGACGCAAAATCCGGCCAGATCGTATTCCCCCGGCGGGTACATTCCGGGCATTTCGGCGGTTTCGCCGCCGATCAGCGCGCAGCCGGCGAGTTCGCAGCCGCGCGCGATTCCGCCGACGACCTGCGCCGCGACGCCGACCTCGAGCTTGCCGCAGGCGAAATAATCCAGAAAGAACAACGGTTCGGCGCCTTGCACCAGGACGTCGTTGACGCTCATCGCGACCAGGTCGATGCCGACGGTATCGTGCCGTTTCCAGTCGAACGCGAGCCGCAGCTTGGTGCCGACACCGTCGGTTCCCGACACCAGCACCGGCTCGCGATAGCGCTTGGGCAGCTCGAACAGCGCGCCGAATCCGCCGATCCCGGCGAGCACGCCGTCGCGCATGGTGCGCGCGGCCAACGGCTTGATCGCATCGACGAGGGCATCGCCGGCGTCGATGTCGACTCCGGCGTCACGGTAGGTCAGGCTGGTCTGTGTCATGGCTGGCGATCGGGTCGGGCGCTGCGACGGATGGGCCGCGCACCGTAAAATAGGCCCGATTGTAGAAGCGGCGGCGAAGGCGCAGCAGTGCGGCGCCCCGCTGCCACTGCCAAATTGCCCGTGCCGCTGTCTTCCGCCTCCAAGATCCGACTGAGCTGGGCCGCACTGGGCGCCGCCGGGCTCGCGCTGGTGCTGCTGCTGGCGCCGATGCTGATGCCCTTCCTGGTCGCGTTGACGCTGGCGTACGCGCTGCATCCGGCGGTCGACCGGCTGGCGCGCTGGCGGGTCCCGCGCGCGCTGGGCGCGGCGTTGGCGCTGCTGCTGCTGTGCGGGGTGCTGGCCGCGGTCGGCAGCCTGATCGTCTCCGTGGTGCAGCAGACGGTGCCGCAACTGCGCCAGCAGGTCCCGGTGCTGCTGACCCATGTCGGCGCCTGGCTCGACACCCAGAGCGCGCGCGTGGGAATCCGCGGCAGCGTCGACCTGGGCGCGCTGCGCCAGGCGCTCGGCCAGATGCTGGCCGGCGATCCGCAGCACTGGTCGGCGCAGCTGCTGAGCTCGGCGCGCAGCGGCGGCGGCGTGCTGCTGAACTGGACCGCGAACCTGCTGCTGATCCCGATGGTGACGTTCTACCTGCTGCTCGACTGGGACGCATTGATGCGGCGCGCTTTCGATCTGGTGCCGCTGCCCAGGCGTGCGGGCCTGCGCGAACTGCTCTGCGAATGCGACACGGTGCTGGCTCGCTATCTGCGCGGCCAGTTGCTGGTGATGCTGATCCTGGCCGCTTTCTACTCGGCCGGGCTGGCCATCGCCGGGTTGCAGCTGGCGCTGCCGATCGGCGTGTTCACCGGGCTGGCGGTCTGCGTTCCGTTCATCGGCTTCGGCATGGGGCTGGTGCTCGCGCTGCTGGCCGGTGCGCTGCAGTTCCAGAGCCTGTACGCGCTGGGCGCGGTCGCGCTGGTCTACGCCATCGGCCAGGTGATCGAGAGCTGGTGGCTGACGCCGCGGCTGCTGGGCAGCCATCTCGGGCTGCACCCGCTGGTGGTGATCTTTCTGCTGCTGGCCTTCGGCAGCGTGTTCGGCTTCGTCGGCGTGTTGCTGGCGCTTCCGGCCGGCGCGCTGCTGCTGGTGCTGGCGCGCCGCGGCGTGGCCTGGTACCGGCGCAGCGCGCTGTTTCTCGGCGAACCGCGCGCATGATGGCGTCGGCCGGCTCGCAGCTGCTGCTGGACCTGCACTGGGATGACGCGCCGCGGCTGGACGGATTCGAGGCCGGCGCCAACAGCATGGCGCTGCAGGCGCTGCAGCAATTGCTCGCTCAGGGTGGAGCGCTGTACCTGTGGGGGCCGCCGGCCTGCGGCAAGACCCATTTGCTGCGCGCCGCCTGCGCCGCGGTCCAGCAGCGCGGCGCTACCGCGCTGTATCTGAGCGCGCAGTCGCCGCCGTCGCACTGGCCGGCGCTGGACGCGCCGCCCGCCTTGCTCGCGGTCGACGACGTGCAAGGCTGCGCGCCGTGGCAGCAGCAACTGCTGTTCGGCCTGTTCAATGCGTTGCGCCAGCGCCAGGGCGCGTTCCTCGCCGCCGGCGACCGCGCCCCGGCGCAGCTGCCGCTGCGCGACGACCTGCGCACGCGGCTGGCCTGGGGCCTGGCGCTGGCGCTGCAGCCGCTGGACGACGCGGCCAAGGCCCGCGTGCTGCGGCGCGTGGCCGCGGCGCGCGGCATTGCGCTGCGCGACGAGCTCAGCAGCTATATTCTCACCCACCACGCCCGCGACATGGGTTCGCTGCTCGGCTTGCTCGACCGCCTCGACGCCTATGCGCTGCGCCACTCCCGCGCCGCGAGCATTCCGCTGCTGAAGGAAATGCTCGCCGGCACCGCCCGCTGACCCGGCCCGATGAAAAAACCCAAGCTTGCGCTGTTCGACCTCGACAATACCCTGATCCCGTTCGATTCGGATCACGCCTGGGGTGAATTCTGCGTGCGCCTGGGCTGGGTCGATGGCGCCAGCCATCGCGCCGCCAACGACCGTTTCTACGCCGCCTACCGCGCCGGCACGCTGGACCTGGACGCGTATCTGCGTTTCGCGCTGGCGCCGCTGGTGGGCCGCGCTCCGGAAGAACTGCAGCGTGCGCACGAAGCGTTCATGCGCACGGTGGTGCAGCCGCGCATCGGCGCCGGAGCGCTCGAACTGGTGCGCGCCCACCAGCGCGCCGGTGACCTGTGCGCGATCGTCACCGCGACCAACGACTTCGTCACTGCGCCGATCGCCGCGGCATTCGGCGTCGCCGACCTGATCGCGGTGCGCACCGAACGCGACGCGCAAGGGCGCTACACCGGCGGCTGGGTCGGCGTGCCGTCGTTCCGCGAAGGCAAGATCGCGCGCACCGGCGCGTGGCTGCACGCGCAGCAGCTCGACTGGGACAGCTTTGCGCAAACCTGGTTCTATTCCGATTCGATCAACGACCAACCGCTGCTCGAGCATGTCAGCCATCCGGTCGCGGTGAACCCCGACCCGCGGCTGGCCGAGCTGGCGCAGCAACGCGGCTGGCCGATCCTCAACCTGCACCCATGATCCGCAAGCTCATCACACGCCTGCTGGGCAAACAGCCCGCGCTGGGCAAACGCGTCGAGATCCCGCGCGCGCGCCATCAAATCGATGCCTCCCGACTTCCCGAATCGGCGCTCAGCGTGGTGCGCAAGCTGCAGCAGGCGGGTTTCGAGGCCTACATCGTCGGTGGCGCGGTGCGCGACCTGCTGCTGGGCCTGAAGCCGAAGGACTTCGACGTCGCCACCAACGCCACGCCCGAGGAGGTCAAGCCGCTGTTTCGCCGCGCGCTGCTGATCGGGCGGCGCTTCCGAATCGTGCATGTGATGTTCGGTCGCGAGGTCATCGAGGTCTCGACCTTCCGCGCCACGCCGGCCGAGCAGGCCACCGTCGACGGCGACGAGCGCAACGCACGCGCGCTGGCCGACAAGCACCACGCGGTCGACGCCAGCGGCCGGGTGCTGCGCGACAACGTCTGGGGCCCGCAGGAGCAGGACGCCGCGCGCCGTGATTTCACGGTCAATGCGCTGTACTACGATCCCTCCCGCGACGTCGTGGTCGATTACCACCACGGCCTGCGCGACCTCAAGACGCGCACCCTGCGCATGATCGGCGACCCGGCGCAGCGCTACCGCGAAGACCCGGTGCGGCTGCTGCGCGTGGCGCGATTCGCTGCCAAGCTGGGCTTCGCCATCGCGCCGTCGACGCGCGCGCCGATCGCCACCCACGCCGAGCTGCTGCAGGGCGTTCCGTCGGCACGGCTGTTCGACGAAACCATCAAGCTGCTGCAGACCGGACACGCGCTGGCGTCGATCGAGCAGCTGCGCGCTCTGGGCCTGCACCGCGGGCTGCTGCCGCTGCTCGACGTGGCACTGGAGCAACCCGGCGGCGAAGCCTTCGTCATGGCCGCGCTCGGCGACACCGATGCGCGGCTGGCACAGGGCAAGACCGCCAGCCCCAGCTTCCTGTTCGCCAGCCTGCTGTGGCCGCAAGTCGCCAGCCACTGGCGCGCTGCGCAGGCCGACGGCGTGCCGGCGATCGCCGCGCTCGATCAGGCCGCCGACGAGGTCCTGGGCGCGCAATCGGCGCGCCTGGCGATCCAGCGTCGCATCGCAGGCGACATGCGCGAAATCTGGCAGTTGCAACCGCGCCTTGCTCGGCGCACCGCGCGCTACTGCGACGCCCTGCTCGAGCATCCGCGTTTTCGCGCCGCGTTCGACTTCCTGCTGCTGCGCGCGCGCACCGGCGACGCGGAACCCGAGCTGGCAAGCTGGTGGCAGGATTACCAGCAGGCCGACGCAGACGCACGCACCGCATTGCTCGAACGCGCTGCGCGCGACGGTGGCGACGACGCGGCCAAGCGTCGGCGCCGGCGTCGGCGCAAGCCGGCGCGCAACGATGCAGCGGCAGCCCCCGCCGCCCCCGATACCGTCGATTGACGCCCGGTGCGATGCGCGACGCGCTGATCGGGCTCGGCGCGAACCTCGGCGACGCCGCGACGACGCTGCGCCGTGCGCTGGAAGAACTCGACCGCATCCCGCACAGCGCATTGGTGCGCGCATCGAACCTGTACCACAGCGCGCCGCTGGACGCCGACGGTCCCGACTACTGCAACGCGGTGGCGCTCATGCGCAGCGCGCTGGAACCGCAGACGCTTCTCGAAGCCTTGCAGCGCATCGAACACGCGCACGGCCGGCTGCGCCCGCCGGGCCAGCGCAACGCTCCGCGTACGCTGGACCTCGATCTGCTCTGGGTCGACGGCGTGCAGCTCGCCGGGCCCGAGCTGACGCTGCCGCATCCGCGCCTGCATCTGCGCGCGTTCGTGCTCGCCCCGCTGGCCGACGTGGCGCCGCACTGGCGGCTTGCCGATGGCGAAAGCGCACTGCACGCCGCGCAGCGGCTGTGCGCGCAGGGCCAGCGCGTGCGCCGCGGTCCGCCGCTGCGCGTCACCGACTGACAAGATGCGCGTCTGCGTCGGCGCCGCGCCGTCGCGCTGCGCTCACTGACCTCCGAACCATCCCTGCAGCGTGAACGCGAGCGCCCCCATCAGCGCCGAGGTGCCCAGCAGCAGCGACGCGATCGCCACCAGCACGGCGCCCCAGCCGCTGGCCGGACCGGGCGCGGCCGATGCGTTCCAGCGCGCATCGAAACGCGCGTCGTCGGTCAGCGCGATCATCACCGCCTGCAGCGTCGCGAGCGCGATCCAGACGCCCAGCAGCGGCAACGCGATGCGTACGACACCATCGCCCAGCCCGTAGCGCGCCGCGCGCGCAAGACCCCAGGCACCGGCGAGGGCCGGAAGCCACGACAGCCAGCCCAGCCCGTCGCGCGCACCGCGCAGATAGAAGCGATGCGCGCCGAACACCCCGAACAGCAGCGCCAGCGCCGCGGCACGGGTTTTCGAACGCGCAGGCCTGCTTGTGCTCGGCGTGCCGTTGCGGTCTGCGTCGCTTTGCTCAGCCATCTTGGTCAGCCTCGGACGTATGGTTATAATGACCAGTTTACCGGCGTTGCGGTCGCGCCGATCCGCTGCAGCACCGATCGCCATCACAGCGCCATCACCGCGCCGTCACGCAGCGCCGTCACAGGATTTCTACAACCATGGTCGTCATTCGTCTTTCCCGCGCCGGAGCCAAGGGGCGCCCGTTCTACCACATCGTCGCCACCGACTCGCGCAACCGCCGCGATGGCCGCTACATCGAGCGGCTGGGGTTCTACAACCCGGTGGCGCGCGGCCAGGAACAGGCGCTGCGCATCGTCAACGATCGCCTGGCGTACTGGACCGGAGTCGGCGCGCAGCTGTCGCCGACGGTGCAGCGCCTGGTCAAGCAGCAGCCGGCCGCCTAAGCGCCCGCGCCGCACGGCGGGCACCGCGCGGCGACTGCCGCGAAGCGGTCCGCCATGACACCGCAGGCGCGCGCTTGCGGTGTTTTGCTTTGCGCGGCGTGCATTGTTCCGCAATGAAGACGGCGCCTTCGCCAGAGTTGCTCGCCGCGTCCAGCGACGATTGGCCCTCGACCCTGGTCGAGGTCGGCCGCGTGCTCGATGCCTGGGGCACGCGCGGCTGGATCAAGCTGGCGCCGGCATCGGCCGAAGCCGCCGGACTGCTCGCCGCCACCCGGCTGTGGTTGCACGCGCCGGCGCCGCACGGCTTTCGCCTGGGGCTGGGCGTGCGGCTGGCGCGACGCCATGGCGCCGCGATCGTGGCGCTGCTCGACGGCGTGGCCACGCGCGACGACGCCGAGTCGCTCAAGGGATGCAGCGTGCACGCCCGCCGCGAGGATTTCCCGGCCGCAGACGACGGCGCGTACTACTGGGTCGACCTGATCGGCTGCACGGTGGTCAATCGCGACGGCGTCGCGCTCGGCGTGGTCGACGGCCTGCTCGACAGCGGAGCCCAGTCGATCCTCCAGCTGCACGTCGCCGGGCGCCGCCAGCCGCGCCTGATCCCGTTCGTCGACGCCCACGTCGACTCCGTCGACCTGACGGCACGGCGCATCGTCGCGAACTGGCAACCCGACTACGACTGAACGCGCACGACAACGCCCAGCAGATGCCGCGCTTCGACGTCCTCAGCCTGTTCGACGGCTATTTCGCGCCGCTGCGCAGCCAGGGCATCTGCCGCCGCGCCTTCGACTCCGGCGCGCTGCAGCTGCAGATCTGGAACCCGCGCGATTACGCCACCGACGCGCACCGCAGCGTCGACGACCGCCCGTATGGCGGCGGCCCCGGCATGGTGATGCTTGCCGAGCCGCTGGAACGCGCGCTGGACGCTGCGCAGCAGGCTCGAAAGGGGTGCGGCCTCGATCCGGCGCCCGTGGTTCTGTTCTCGCCCGCCGGAGCTCCGCTGCGCCAGGCAGACGTGCTGCGCTGGGCAGCGTCGGACGGAGCGGTGCTGATCTGCGGCCGCTACGAGGGGGTCGACCAGCGATTCGTCGAGCGCTGCGTCGACGTCGAGATCAGCCTGGGCGACTACGTGCTCTCGGGTGGCGAAATCGCCGCTCTGGCGCTGCTCGATGCGGTCGCGCGCCTGCTGCCCGGGGTGCTGCACAGCACCGAGTCGGCGCAGCAGGACAGTTTCTCCGACGGCCTGCTCGATTGCCCGCACTACACCCGCCCGCCGCGCGATGCGCACGGCGGCGAAGTTCCCGCGGTGCTGCTTGGCGGCGACCACGCGCGCATCGCGCGCTGGCGCCGCGACCGCATGCTGCGCCTGACCCTGCAGCGCCGCCCGGATCTCATCGCCGCGTTGCGCGCAGCGCGTCGGCTGAGCGCACGCGATGAAGCCGCACTGTCCGCAACGGACTGAAATACCTTATAATCGCCGGCTTTTACCGATCCTCTACCCTGCCACAGCTCGCGCGCGACCGTGCGCGGCGCGAACATCGAGCGCGACGAAAACCCGGCTACGGGGTCGCGACCGATCCGAAAGACCAGAAAGACCAGCCAGGCAGGCGCACGATCCTACGGAGCCATCCATGTCCAGCCATCTGATCCAGCAACTCGAGCAGGAAGAAATCCAACGCCTGACCGCGGGCAAGGCGATTCCCGACTTCGCCCCCGGCGACACCGTGATCGTCAATGTCAACGTCGTCGAAGGCTCGCGCAAGCGCGCCCAGGCCTACGAAGGCGTGGTCATCGCCAAGCGCAACCGCGGCCTGAACTCGAATTTCGTCGTGCGCAAGATTTCGTCCGGCGAAGGCGTCGAGCGGACCTTCCAGCTGTACTCGCCGATGATCGCGTCGATCACCGTCAAGCGCCGTGGCGACGTTCGCCGCGCGAAGCTGTACTACCTGCGCGGGCGCACCGGCAAGTCGGCGCGGATCAAGGAAAAGCTGGCCTGATCGGGCCACACCGCCGAGAAGCCGGCCCGCGGGCCGGCTTTTTCGTCTTCCGCGCCATGCTGCCTCCGTTCGACCCCGAAACCATTCCCGTCCGCAGCCGCGACGATACGCTGCCGGCGGTCGACCCCGCGCGCTTGCGCGCCGACTGGCTGCGTGCGCGCTTCGCACGGCCACCGGCATGGTCGCCCGAGGCCTTCCGCGACATCGGACTCGAACCTTCGGGCGGCACCCGTGCGGCGTCGGTCCTGGTCGGCCTGGTCGAGCGCAGCCAGGGACTGCACCTGCTGCTGACGCGACGCAACGCGCACCTGCAAGTGCACGGCGGGCAGATCAGCTTTCCCGGCGGCAGCCGCGACTCCGGCGATGTCGACGCGGTGCACACCGCGCTGCGCGAAGCGCACGAGGAAATCGGCCTCGACCCGGCGCGCGTCGAGCCGCTGGGCACGATGCCGATCTACACCACCATCACCGGTTTCGCGGTCACCCCGGTGATCGCGATGGTCGATCGCGCGGCGCTGATGCGCGCAGATCCGCAGGAGGTCGCCGAACTCTTCGAGGTTCCGCTGGTCTTCCTGATGAACCCGGCGAACCACGAGCACCGCAGCTGGAACCCGCTGGACGGCACCGCGGCAGGCCCGGCGACGCCCAGGCGAAGCTTCTACGCGATGCCGTGGACCTCTTCGCAAGGGCAACGCTATTTCATCTGGGGTGCAACCGCCGCGATGATTCGCAACCTGTATCGACTGTTGATCGCTTAGCATCGGGCCATGGCCTTCTTCTCCGTCCTGCTCGCCCTGCTGCTCGAACAAGTCAAGCCGCTCGGGCGCATGAGCATCGTCTACGCTTCGCGCCGTGCCCTGGCCGACTTCGCCGCGCACAACTTCGACGCCGGCGAACGCCGGCACGGGGTGGCCGCCTGGTTCATCGCGGTGCTGCTGCCGACGCTGTTCACGCTTGGGGTGTACATCGCCGCGATGCGAGTCAGTGTTCTGCTTGGATTCGCCTGGAACGTCCTGGTGCTTTATTTCACCCTTGGCTTCAGGCAGTTCAGCCATTACTTCACGGACATCTCGGACGCACTGAACCATGGCGACGTTCCGGGCGCGCGGGCGATCCTGCGCCAGTGGAAAGCTCTCGACACCCTGGAGATGTCCGCCGACGACGTCACCCAGCAGACCATCGAGCACGCGTTGATCGCCGCGCAGCGCTACGTGCTCGGCGTGTTCTTCTGGTTCCTGCTCCCAGTGGGGCCGGCAGGCGCGGTGCTCTATCGCATGGCCGAATTCACCGCCGGCAAGTGGAACGCGTCGGGCTCGGACGCCAGTCCATGGCTGCGCAGCTTCGCCGCGCGCGCGTTCCACCTGATCGACTGGCTGCCGTCGCGACTGACCGCGATCGGCTACGCGGTGGTCGGCAACTTCGAGGAAGCCATCGACATGTGGCGCAATTACGCCCGCTTGTGGCCCGATGCGAACACCGGCGCGATGCTGGCTGCGGCAGCCGGCGCGGTCGGCATCCGGCTCGGCGCCACCGCGCAGCCGGTGCACGCCGAGCCCGGCGAGCAGCCCTGGGCGCGCGTCATCGACGCCGAGCTCCAGGGCCCCGATCCGGCGCCGCACATGCCGGGCGCGGCGCCGACGTCGACGCATCTGCGCAATGTCGTCGGCCTGGTCTGGCGCTCGGTGCTGCTGTGGATGCTGCTGCTGGCGGTGATCACGATCACCATGTGGGTGTCGTGACCGCGCGCGGAACGCGACGCCGGGGGCGGACGCCTCAGGCGGCGCCGCGCGTGTCGCGATAGGATTCGACCCGCGCGGGCGGCAGGTTGCGCCAGACCAGACAGGCCTTGTCGCGCTCGAAACCGTGCGCCGGAGACGCACCGACTCCGTGCAGCGCATAGCTGAACTGGATGAAGCGCGTTCCGGGCGCCGAGATCTCGGCCACCTGGGCCAGAATGCGGCGCACCAGCGGGCGCGGCAGGCTGCGCAGCGGCAGGCTCGAGACGATCGCGCGCACCGGCCGCGCGCGCAGTTGTGCATAGCTGCCCAGGTGGGCGGCGTCGCCGTGGATCAACGCCACCCCCGGAAAGCGCCGCGCCAACTGCGCGACGAGCGGCTCGGAGCGCTCGACCAGAACCAGATCGTCAGCCGCCACGCCATGGCGCAACAGCGCCGAGGTGACTGCGCCGCCGCCTGGGCCCAGTTCGAGGACCAGTCCGTCGCCGGCAGGAACCAGACTCGCGATGCGGCGCGCAAGCACCGGCGAGCTTGGGCAGATCGCACCGATCTGCCTGGGATGCCTGACGAACTCCCGCATGAAATGCAGGTATCCGGAAACGCGCGAAGACTGCGCTTGATGCTTTGCCTCGTTCATGCCCACGTCAGCGCCCAAAGCTCCAAAGGCGTCGAGTTTAGCCCGACGCCTCGTCACGCTGTACTCACGCAGCGGCGCGCACCAGCCACTGATTGACCCGCCGCACGTAGGCTGCCGGGTCTTCGGGCATGCCGCCTTCGGCCAGCAAAGCCTGATCGAACAGGATGCGTGCCAGGTCGTCGAAGCCGGAGGAGTCGTCGCGCTCCATCGCTTCGCGCAACCGCTGCACCAGCGCATGATCCGGATTGATCTCGAGGATCGGCTCTGCTTTCGGCGCAGGCTGGCCGGCCTGGCGAAGCAAGCGCGCCAGGTGCCCGCTGACCTCGCCGTCGGCGGCGACCAGACACGCCGGCGATTCGACCAGCCGCGCGCTGACGCGCACTTCCTTGGCAACGCCATCGAGCGCGGTCGCCAGCCGCGCGAGCAGGTCCTTGTGCCTGGCCGTGGATTCCTCGGCCTGCTTTTTCTCGTCGGCGTCCTGCAGCGCGCCCAGATCGGCACCGCCGCGCGCGACCGACTGCAGCGGCTTGCCGTCGAACTCGTGCAACGAGCTCAGCATCCACTCGTCGACGCGATCGGTCAGCAACAGCACTTCGACGCCCTTGGCGCGGAACAGCTCGAGCTGCGGGCTCGAGCGCGCCGCGCGCGCGTTGTCCGCGGTGATGTAGTAGATCGCGGTCTGCTCGGGCTTCATGCGCGCGACGTATTCGGCCAGGGTCACGACCTGGGAGTCGTCTTCGCGTGCGGTCGAAGCGAAACGCAGCAACTTGGCGATGCGTTCGCGGTTGGCGTAGTCCTCGCCGATGCCTTCCTTCAACACCTGGCCGAACTCGGTCCAGAAGGTCGCGTACTTGTCGCGCTGGGCCTGGTCTTCGGCAGTGGCCATGTCTTCGAGCAGCGACAGCACACGCTTGGTGCTGCCGTCGCGAATGGCGCGGATGTCCCGGCTTTCCTGAAGCAGCTCCCTCGACACGTTCAGCGGCAAGTCGGCGCTGTCGACCACGCCTCGAACGAAGCGCAGGTAGCTCGGCAGCAGGCTTTGCGCGTCGTCCAGGATGAAGACCCGCTTGACGTAGAGCTTGACGCCGCCCTGCTGCTCGCGGTTCCAGAGGTCGAACGGCGCCTTCGCCGGAACGTACAGCAACTGGGTGTATTCGCTGCGCCCTTCGACGCGGTTGTGGGTCCACGCCAGCGGTGCGTCGCCGTCGTGCGCGATCTGCTTGTAGAAGTCGACGTACTGCGCCTCGTCGATTTCGCCCTTCGGCCGCGCCCACAGCGCAGCCGCCTTGTTGACCTGCTCCCAGTCGTCGCGAACGACTTCCTGCTTGCTGTCGGCGTCCCATTCGCGCTTGCGCATTTCGATCGGCAGCGAAATGTGGTCCGAATACCTGGAGACGATGCTCTTGAGTTTCCACTGCGACAGCAAGTCGCCGAATTGCTGGTCCTCGGCGTCTGCACGCAGATGCAGGATCACGTCGGTGCCGCGCGAAGCGCGCTCGATCGGCTCGACACTGAACTCGCCGGTGCCGTCCGAGCTCCAGCGCACGCCCTCGCCCGCCGCCATGCCGGCGCGGCGGCTCTCGACCGTGATGCGGTCGGCGACGATGAAGCCGGAATAGAAACCCACGCCGAACTGGCCGATCAGGTTCGCGTCCGGCCTGGATGCCTGACCGAGCTGCTGCATGAATTCGCGCGTGCCGGACTTGGCGATCGTGCCCAGGTGGTCGATGGCGTCCTGCAGCGTCAGTCCGATGCCGTTGTCGCTGACCGTCAGGGTGCGCGCGTCGGGATCGAAATCGACGCGGATGCGCAAGTCGCCATCGCCCTCCCACAGCGCGCCGTCGTCGATCGCCAGATAACGCAGCTTGTCGCAGGCGTCGGACGCGTTCGACACCAGCTCGCGCAGGAAGATGTCGCGGTTCGAATAAAGCGAATGCGCCACCAGATGCAGCAGCTGGCGGACTTCGGCCTGGAACGCATGGGTGTGGGAGGTCGTGGCTTCCGTGGTCATGGTTGTCGGTTGTCGGATCGGTGAACAGCAAACAGGGTCGAGGCGCCGCGGCACGGCTCCCGACGGGTGGTTTTCAACGGTGACCAGATGGGGGCGGCGCCGCCCGATTCAAGCCCCGCCCAGCAGTTCCTGCAATCGCGGCAGCGCCGCGCGCGCGTTCGCGCTGGTGCACGCTGCGATGTGCGCCGCGGAGACTGCGCGCAAGCGCGCCAGCTCGGCGCCGATTCCTGCGACCTCCGCCGGCTCGTTCGGGCCGGCGTCGAGCCACGCCGGTGCCAGGTCCGGAGCGTCGGTTTCGAGCACGATCGCGTCGTCGGGCAGCGCGACGGCCAGGCGCCGGATGTTGCGTGCGCGCTCGAACGTCATCGCGCCGCCGAACCCGAGCCGAAGGCCCAGCGCAAGGAATGCATCGGCCTGCTGCCGGCTGCCGTTGAACGCGTGCGCGATTCCGCCGCAGCCGCTTTGCGCCCAGCCGGCGCGGCGCAGCGCCGCGGCCATCGGATCCTGGGCGCGGCGCACGTGCAGCAGCACCGGCAGCGCGTGCTCGCGCGCCAGTCGCAGCTGCTGCGCGCACCACCATGCCTGGTGCTCCAGGTCGGCGCCGGCGACGAAGTGGTCGAGGCCGATTTCGCCGATCGCGACGAAGCGTGGATCGTCGAGCGCGTCGCGCACCGCGGCACGCAGCAGCTGCAACGCAGCTTCGCCGAGTCCGGCGACGTACAGCGGGTGTACCCCCAGCGCATAGGCGTGTCCGCCGGAGTGCGCCAGCGCGCGCACCGCGGCGAAGTTGCCCGGCGACACCGCAGGGATGACCACGGCGCGCACCCCGGCCTGGCGCGCGCGCTGCCGCACCGAGTCGCGGCGACCATCGAACTCGGCCGCGTCGAGGTGTGCGTGGGTGTCGATCCAACTCATCGCTGCGCTGGCGGGGGTGAACAGATGTGCAATAATGGCGTTTTGTCGTCGACGCCGCAAGGCGCGCCAGCATGCACATGCATCGCCGGACCCGACAAGGAGACGTGACCGAGAGGCCGAAGGTGCTCCCCTGCTAAGGGAGTATGCGGTGTAGAGCCGCATCGTGGGTTCGAATCCCACCGTCTCCGCCACAAGACCGCCAAGACCGCACGCCCGAATAAGTCCATTTTTCGGGGACGTGCGCGCCGCGATTCACGTTGCGTGAACTTCCGCTGCCCAGTGGTCGATTCAGGTCGATTCAGGTCGATTCAGGTCGTCTGCACCGCGCGACGGCTACGTGCAAACCCCAATTGGCTACACTCGGGTAACCGGAGCGCGCAAAGGGTCTCCAACACTCGATGCGGCAAGCTCCGGTTTTTCCGTTCACAACGAGGGCGGCTCCCGGCAACCGCCCCGAAGAATCAAGTTCTGGAGCTGCCCGATGAATCAACCGAACCAGGCGCGCGAGCGCGCCCAAGCCCCCGCCCACGTCCACCACGCGAGACTGATCGACTGGGTTGCCCGCATCGCCGCGCTGACCGAGGCCGCGAACGTCCGCTGGTGCGACGGCAGCGAGGCCGAGTACCAGGACCTGTGCGCGCAGCTGGTCGCAGCCGGCACCTTCAAGCGCCTGGACCCGGCCAAGCGGCCGAACAGCTTCCTCGCGTGCTCGGACCCGTCGGACGTGGCACGGGTCGAAGACCGCACCTTCATCTGCAGCCAGGAGCGCGACGACGCCGGCCCGACGAATAACTGGACCGACCCGGCCGAAATGCGCCGCGTGCTGCAGACCGGCGACGACGCGCTGTTCAAGGGCGCGATGCGCGGGCGCACCTTGTACGTCATCCCGTTCAGCATGGGACCGCTGGGTTCGAACATCGCGCACATCGGTGTCGAGCTTTCGGATTCGCCGTATGTCGCAGTCAACATGAAGCTGATGACCCGCATGGGTCGCGCCGTGCTCGACCTGCTGGGGACCGACGGCGACTTCGTGCCCTGCGTGCACAGCGTCGGCGCACCGCTGCAGCCCGGCCAGACCGACGTGCCGTGGCCGTGCAATCCGACGACCAAATACATCGTCCATTACCCGGAGACGCAGGAAATCTGGTCCTACGGTTCGGGCTACGGCGGCAACGCGCTGCTGGGCAAGAAGTGCTTCGCGCTGCGCATCGCGTCGACCATGGGCCGCGACCAGGGCTGGCTTGCCGAACACATGCTGATCCTCGGCGTGACCAACCCGCAGGGGCGCAAGTTCCACGTCGCCGCAGCGTTCCCCAGCGCCTGCGGCAAGACCAATTTCGCCATGCTGATCCCGCCACCGGCGCTGGCCGGGTGGAAAGTGACGACCATCGGCGACGACATCGCCTGGATCAAACCCGGCCAAGACGGCCGGCTGTACGCGATCAACCCCGAGGCCGGTTACTTCGGCGTCGCTCCGGGAACCAACGCCGAGACCAACCCGAACTGCATGCGCAGCCTCGAGCGCGACGTGATCTTCACCAATGTCGCACTGACCGACGACGGCGACGTCTGGTGGGAGGGCATGGGGCCGGCGCCGCAGCACCTGATCGACTGGCAGGGTCGCGACTGGACTCCGCAGCTGGCCGCCGAGACCGGCGCCAAGGCGGCGCATCCGAACGCGCGCTTCACGGTTGCGGCGACCAACAACCCTGCGCTCGACGCGGCCTGGGACGACGCCGCCGGGGTGCCGATCGACGCCTTCATCTTCGGCGGCCGACGCTCGACCACGGTGCCGCTGGTGACCGAGGCGCGGACCTGGCGCGACGGCGTCTACATGGCCGCGACGATGGGCTCGGAGACGACCGCGGCTGCAGTCGGCAAGCAGGGCGTGGTGCGTCGCGATCCGTTCGCGATGCTGCCGTTCTGCGGCTACAACATGAGCGACTACTTCCGCCACTGGCTCGGAATCGAGCACCGGCTGCAGTCCAGCGGTTCTTCGCTGCCGCGCATCTTCTGCGTCAACTGGTTCCGCAAGGGTGCCGACGGCAAGTTCATCTGGCCCGGCTACGGCGACAACGCTCGGGTGCTGAAGTGGATCGTCGAGCGCGTCGAGGGCCGTGCCGACGGCGAAGGCCATTTCTTCGGCATCAGCCCGCGTTTCTCGGACATCGACTGGAGCGGGATGGATTTCGACGAAGCGCGCTTCGCCAAAATCATCGACGCCGACGCCGATGCCTGGCGCGACGAACTGGTGCTGCACGACGAGCTGCTCAACAAGCTGGCGCTGCGACTTCCGGCCGAGATCAGGGCCACGCGTCAGGCCATCGAAGCCGCGCTGCCGACCTGAGACCGCAGCCAACCGGAGAAATCGACCATGCACGAACAAGCCGTCCAGGACACCTACCCGGACAATCTGGCGCATTGCTACGGCTGCGGCAGGCTCAATACCCAGGGCCATCACGTCCGCACCTTCTGGGACGGTGACGAGACGGTTTCGCGCTTCACGCCGCAGCCTTGGCACACCGCGGTCCCCGGTTTCGTCTACGGCGGCCTGATCGCCTCGCTGGTCGACTGCCACTCGACCGGCACGGCTGCCGCGGCGGCCTACCGCGCCGCGGGCCGCGAGCCCGGCAGCGAGCCGCCGCTGCGCTTCGTAACCGGTTCGCTGCATGTCGATTACCTGAAGCCGACCCCGCTCGGCGGCGAACTGGTCCTGCGCGGCCGCGTCAAGGAGCTCAAGGGGCGCAAGGTGGTCGTCGAAACGACGGTCTTCGCCGATGGTGTGGCGACCGCGCGCGGCGAAGTCGTCGCGCTGCAGATGCCCGACAATTT
Organism: Pseudomonadota bacterium; assembly: GCA_021805805.1. Lineage (GTDB taxonomy): Bacteria > Pseudomonadota > Gammaproteobacteria > Burkholderiales > Burkholderiaceae_C > Thiomonas_A. Next base: position 32,612 of record JAJZEB010000003.1, read on the forward strand.
CGGCCAGGCCTGAGCCCGGCACCGCGCCGCGTGCGGCCGGCGAGGCTTACCCGGCGGCTCAGCCGATCCCGCCGGGGTCGGCGTCGTGGGCCGGCGCCACACGGCGCATCATGTAGTAAGTCGCGCCGACCGCGATCACCGCCGCGGTGATCAGCGCGTAGGACCAGGTCGCATCCTGCAGCCGCCCCGGGCTTTCCACCGGAATGATGATCAGCTGACGCAGCAGCGTGATCAATGCCGCCTCGATGAACACCAGGACCGAGAAGCTTCCGGTGCGCATGTAGCGTATCTCGGCCGAGATCAGCGACGACAGCACCCACAGGATGAACAGGTTGCCCAGCGCATGCAGGTAGCCCTGCGCCAGCTGGCCTGAACGCAAGGTCGCGACCACGTCGCTGCCGAACTGCCAGATCAGCAGCAGGCTGGCGATCAGCAAGACCACGGCCATGAACACGTGGAGCAGCCGGTTGGCCCCCTCCATGATCGATTCGAACCAATGCACCGGATCCCCCGAGTTTGTGCTGGCGTGCGCCTACTTTAATTCATCGCGCAGGCTGCAGAAATGCCTCGGCGAAACCATTGCGGCAATTATCACGGCGCGCCCGGGATCTTTAATCGACCCCTTCCTAGAATCGATTCCCCAACCACGCGCGAGGAGATTCGAATGGCCTCAGCACTGCCTTCCGAAACGCTCCGCGGCCGAGCCCGCATGCGCGCCGCGGGCAGCGGCGCGCGACGGAATTGATCGTCGACGCCGTCGGCGCGATCGGCCTGCTGGCCAGCGCCGTGCTGCTCGCGCTGGACCTGCGGCGCAGGCGCGCCCAACGCGCAGCGCAGCGCCTGGAGCAGGCGCGGCTTCGCGATGGCCTGACCGGACTCGACTCGCGCCTGGCGTTCGAGCAGCAGTTGCGCGCGCTCGGCGCCCGGCTGCGCGACGGAAGCATGCTGGCCGTGCTGGTGATCGACATCTACCGTTTCGCGCACCTCAACGCACGCTGGGGGCGCGACGCCGGCGACGCCGTGCTGCGCGAGCTGGCCCGGCGGCTGCAGCGGCTGGGCGACCGCGCGGCGCTGGCCCGCGTCGGCCCCGACGCCTTCGCGCTGGCCTTCGCCGACGTCCATCCCGAACGCTGCAATGCGCTGGTCGACAGCGTCGTGGAATTGATGCACGAGAGATTCGACGCAGGGGTCGGCCAGCCGCTTGCGCTGTCGGCTTCAGTCGGCTGCGCACTCTACCCGGCCGATGCCGACACCCCGACGCGATTGCTCGGCGCAGCCGAGGCCGCGGTGTTCGGCCAGATCGAGCGCAGGCAGCAGGCGCTGGCTGCCGAAGTCGACGCCTATGGTGCCGAAGCGGCACGCCGACTGGCCTGGGCGGCGCGCTTTCTCAAGGTCAAGCTGCGTGACTTCGAACGCGAATACCTGGCGCGCCTGCAAGGCAGCGAGCCGGCGATCGCGTTGCACGACCTGCTCACCGAACTCGGGCTGCGCGGCTGGCACGGCGACGGGCACGTCGCGCTGCTGCTGCGCCCGACGCTGGACGCAGCGCGCCACCGCGAACGCGCGCTGCAACTGGGTCACCTGCTGACCGCGCTCGGCGTTCCGGCCAAATGCTGCATCCGTGCCACCAGTTGGCTGCAGCAGGAGATCGGCGCGCTGACGCAGCGGTTTCCGGGCCGCCTGAGCCAGCGCAAGCTGCTGCTCGACCTGATTGCGCGGCGGCTGGAAGCCGACATGGCGTTGCAGCAGGAAGGCGCCGACGCGCTGCAGCAGGAGCTGTACCGCGCGCTGCGCGACTTCGACTCCACGCTGCCGTCGCTGCCGCGGCGCGTCGACCTGCTCGACTCGGCGATCGCGCTGCTGGGTCGCCTGCCGTACATGGTTTGCTGCGCCGCGTACACGCAAGGCGCCGACGGCCGCGCCGTGCTCGAAGCCGAGACCCACGCGCACCGGGTGTGGCTCGGTTCGCACCCCGAGCAGGCGATCGGCGGGCGGCGCGCCGAGGACATCGGCGCACGCGCCTGGACCCGCGCGTGGAGCTCGGCGCGGCTGGAGCTGGCCGACGACTCCGAACTGGCCGCACTGCAGGCCCCCGGCGTGCATGCAGTGGCGGCGCTTCCGGTGCTCGATACCGGTGGCAGCGTGCGCATCGTCGTACTGCTCTACGGACGTCTGCCGACGCAGTTCGCAACCGCGGCCATGCGCAGTTGCCTGGATGGCGCAGCGCAAGCCGTGACGCGCGAGCTCGCGCGCCTGAGCAAAGCCACGCAGCTTCCCGCGCTTCCGGCCGACCAGCGCAGCGCGTGGCGGCAGCGGCTGTTCGGCGGCGGGCTGCGCATGCACATGCAGCCGATCGTTCACCTGCCCAGCGCGACGTGCACGAAGGTGGAGGCGCTGGCGCGCTTGCAGCTCGACGAAGGAACGCTGCTGCCTCCGGGGCGCTTCCTGCCGGTGCTGGGCCACCTCGAACTCGACCGCCTGTTCATCGACGGTCTGCACCAGTCGCTGGCAGCTTTGCGCCACTGGGAAAAGCATGGCGTGCTGCTCGATCTGTCGTACAACCTGCCACCGTGCACTCTGCGCAATTCCGACAGCGTCGATTGGATCGCCGACGCCCTGCGCCAGCATCGACTGCCGCCGCAGCGCCTGACGCTCGAATTGCTCGAGAACGAAGCCTTCGGCGATGAGGAGGACCTGCGGCACAACGCGGCGCGACTGCATGCGCTGGGCGTGCAGCTCGCGCTCGACGACCTGGGCAGCGGCTACAGCAGCCTGCTGCGGCTGCGCAATCTGCCCTTCGACGTGGTCAAGATCGATCAGGCGCTGGTGCGCGGCATCGCCAGCGACAACTGGCGCAGCGTGCCGCTGGTCTCGGGCCTGGTCGAACTGGCGCGCAGCATCGGCCTGAGCATCGTCATCGAGGGGTTGGAAACGCAGGTTCTGCTCGAATTCGCCGCGCATCTGCGCGCCGACTACGCCCAGGGCTACGCCATCGCGAAGCCGATGCCTGCTGCGCAGATACCGGGCTGGGTGCGCGGCTGGCGCATGCCGCCGCTGGCCGGGATCAACCCGTTCGCGCTGGAGCGCTGAGCTCGCGCCGGCCGCCTGCGGCCGACGTCGCGCGCGTCACGAAAGGGTCACGGCCGGAGCCTTACCATGCAGCAGCCTCGTCGCTCCCGCGCCCCAGCATGCCGATGTCCTCGATCATTTGTCTGCCCGAAGTGCAGCACGGTGCGCCCGGCACGTGCCTCGACGCGACCCCATTGCACACCGTGTTCCAGCCGCTGCTGGACTTGCGCAACCGCCGCTACCACGGATTCGAGGCCCTGACCCGAGGCCCGTCGGGGTCGCAGCTCGAACGCCCCGACCAGTTGTTTGCCGCCGCGCGCGCGGCCGGCTGCCTGGCCGAATTCGACCGGCAGTGCGCACGCGGCGCGATCGAGCGCTTTGCCGCGCTGGGGCTGGAAGGCCAGCTGTTCCTGAACGTCACCGAGGCCCTGTTCGCCTCGGGCTGGTTCGCCGACCAGGCCACGCTGCAGTGGCTGCAGTTGCTGGGGCTGGGGCCGTCCCGGCTGGTGCTCGAACTGCTCGAATCCGACACCCTCGGCGAGGACAGCCGCGCGCTCGACAACGCGCAGTTCCTGCGCGAACTCGGCTACGGCCTCGCGCTCGACGACCTCGGGCAGGGGTTCGGACGCTTCGCGCTGTGGAAGCGCTTGCGTCCGCGGTACCTCAAAATCGACCGCAGTTTCACGTGCAACATCGGAAGTGATCCTTTCAAGTCTGCGTTCGTGCAGTCGATGCTGCTGCTCGCCGAAGCCAGCCAGTCGATGGTCGTCGCCGAAGGCGTCGAGACCGAGCACGAACTGCTCACCCTGCGCGAACTCGGTGTCGCTTTGGCACAAGGGTTTTTCATCGCCCGGCCGCACCCGGAGCCGACCTCCGCGACACCGGCCCACGCCTGCGCGCTGCTCGACACCCCGCAGCCGACGCTGCACGCGCTGGCCACGCGCGGCAGCATCGAGCAGACCGTGCTGGGGCTGGCGCGACGGGTCGAACCGGTCCCGGGTCATACCCGACTCGATACGGTGCTGAAAATGCTCGAAGCCGACCCGGAACTGATGTCGGTTCCGGTGGTCGACCCGACAGGCCGCGCGCTGGGCATCGTCAACCGCTACGTCATCGCCGACCGCATGTTCCGCCCGCATGTGCGCGACTTGTTCGGCAACAAGCCGTGCACGCTGGTGATGAGCGCCGACGTGCTGCGGCTCGACGCCGGCGCGAGCCTGCGCGAAGCCAGCAGCCTGATCGCGGATTCGAGCTACCGCCACGCCACCGAGGGTGTGCTGGTGACCGAGCAGGGTCTGTACCGCGGCATTCTGCTCGTCGGCGACCTGCTGCGCCTGATCACGGAATTCCAGGTGCAGGCTGCGCGCTACGCCAATCCGCTGACCCTGCTTCCGGGCAATGTGCCGATCAACGACTGCATCGACCGCTGGCTGCGCGAAGGCCTTCCGTTCGCAGCGGCGTATTGCGACATCGACAACTTCAAGGCGTTCAACGATCGCTTCGGCTACCGCATGGGCGACGAAATCATCCTGCTGCTCTCCGCACTGCTGCGCGACGTGCTGCCACGAGCCGACTGTTTCGTCGGCCATATCGGCGGCGACGATTTCATCGTGCTGACCCGCGACGCGCACTGGGAGGACGCGCTGCGCGGTCTTCTGCAGCGCTTCGCCGAAGGCGCCGCGCGGCTTTTCGACGCCGACACCGTGGCGCTGGGCGGTTACTGGTCGGAAACCCGGCGCGGCGACGCGATGTTCTTCACGCTGCCGACGCTGTCGATCGGCGCATGCACGATCCATTCCCACGCCTTCGATTCGCACCGCGAAGTTGCCAACCTGCTCGCCGAATTGAAAAAGGCCGCCAAACGCACCCCCGGCAGCAAGCTGTTCGTCGACCGCAGGCAGCACGGCTGAGCGCAGCCCGGCCCTGGGGGCGCTCAAGTGCACAGCGGCAGCCTGCGATGCAGCAGCACGCCGAGATGCTGCAAGACGGGCTCCACCGGCCATTGCGTGCCGTGCATGACCACCACGACCAGAGCTGCCGTGCCGAGCAGAGCCGGAACGTCGAGCCGCAGTTCGGCACCCTTCGCGCTGCGCTGCAGCAAGGCCAGCGCTCCGACGCCGATTCCCAGGCCGACGACGACCTCGGGCACCGTATGCGCATGCACGATGACCCGCGACACGCCGATCGCCGCCACCGCAAGCAGGGCCAGACCCAGCGCCAGCGCGCGCAGCACGCGCGCTCGCCCGATGCACGCCAGCAGTGCGACGCCGCCGTAGACCAGCGCGCTCATCGCGGCGTGGCCGCTGGGACTGAACGCCCTGTGTGCCGGGCCGGCGCTGTCGGCGCAGTCGCTGAAACCGATTTTCAGCAGCACCATGCTCGAACCGCAGACGACGACCGCGAGCAGCCAGCCGCGCAGCAGCCGCGGCGAGCCGCCGAACGCGAGCACGACCAGCGTGGCCGCAGCCAGCGGCAAGGTCACGGCCGAATCGCCGTAATTGGTCAGAAAGGTCCAGGCAGTCATCGGCGACGGTTCACGCCGCGACCATGCGGCAGCGCCGCATCTTAGCGCCAGCCGCGCGCACCCCCGGGCTTCCGGCAAGCGGCGCGGACCGTCTCCGCAGGCCTGCGGCCGCGGCTCAGGCGCCGCCGCGCCGCAGCGCGATCAGCGGCTGCACCCGAGGCGCGCGCAGGCTTGGGCGTTGCGCCTCGGGAGCGGACAGCGGCTGCACCTCGCGCATGCCGCTCAGGCTGCGGCGCGCCAGATCCTGGTACGTCCCCGTGGCACCGAGCTTCCACGCGACCTCGTCGTCGGTCAACGCACGTCGGACCTTCGCCGGCAGACCGGCGACCAGGGTTCGCGGCGGCACGCGCATGCCTGCGGGGACGAACGCGCACGCAGCGACGATCGCCTGCGCACCGATTTCGGCATCGTCCATGACCACCGCGTTCATGCCGACCATCGAATCGGCACGCACCAGGCAGCTGTGCAGCACCGCGCCGTGGCCGATGTGGCCATTGCGCTCGACCACGGTGTCGTGGCCCGGAAAACCGTGCATCACGCAACAATCCTGCAGGTTCGCACCTTCGTGCAGAACGATGCGACCGAAGTCTCCCCGCAGGCTCGCGCACGGCCCGACATAGCAGCCCGCGCCGACGAACACGTCGCCGATCAGAACCGCGCTCGGGTGCACGTACGCGGTCGGGTCGACCACCGGCACGACGTCGTCGATCGCATAACAGGGCATGTCTCCTCCTCGGGTTTTCCCGCTGCGCGGTTTGATCTGGATCACCTATCGTACCGTTAAATTTGACCGACCGGTAGGTCGAAAAAGCCCGCGGGCTCCGCTGCACTTGACCGACGTCAGGCGTCAGACCGGTCGGCGCCCGCCCCATTCCTGCGCGATGGAGATCCGCGTGAAGCGTTCCGAACCCGAAACCGACCATGCGCAGCAGCGCGCCGAGCGCGCGCGCGGCGCGATGATGCAGCACGACCGCGTCCTCGACACCCTGGGCATCACGGTCGACAGCATCGGCCCGGGGCGCGCCGCAGTCTCGATGCGCGTGCGCGACGACATGCTCAACGGCTTCGCGATCTGCCACGGCGGCCTGATCACCACCCTGGCCGATACGGCGTTCGCCTATGCCTGCAACAGCCATGGCGAGCGCACCGTGGCGTCGGGTCTGAGCGTGGATTTCGTCGCTCCGGCGCAAGCCGGCGACCAGCTGCGTGCCGACGCGCTCGAGCAGACCCAACGCGGCCGCACCGGGGTCTACGACGTCGTGGTGCGCAACCAGCGCGACGAACTCGTCGCGCTGTTCCGCGGCCGCGCGCACCGCGTCAAGGCGCGCGCCGCCGACGCGTCGGCGCAGGCCTGATCGGCACGGATTCGGCCAACGCTGCCCCGCGACGCAAGACCGGAGGAAACGACTCGATGTACACACAGGCCATGGACCTCGATCCGGGCGCGTCGGCCGAGGTCGACGACTCCAGGCGCCAGGCGCGCTTCGACGCGCGCATCGACGACGGCGGCTTCGTCGAAGCCAAGGACTGGATGCCCGAGCACTACCGCAAAACCCTGGTGCGCCAGATCAGCCAGCACGCGCATTCGGAAATCGTCGGCATGCTGCCCGAAGGCAACTGGATCACGCGCGCGCCCACGCTCAAGCGCAAGGCCATCCTGCTGGCCAAGGTGCAGGACGAAGGCGGCCACGGGCTTTACCTGTACGCAGCCGCCGAGACCCTCGGCGTGTCGCGCGACGCACTGCTCGACGCGCTGCACAGCGGGCGCGCGAAGTACAGCTCGATCTTCAACTATCCGACGCTGAGCTGGGCCGACGTCGGCGTCATCGGCTGGCTGGTCGACGGCGCTGCGATCATGAACCAGGTTCCGCTGTGCCGCTGCTCGTACGCGCCGTATGCGCGCGCGATGATCCGCGTGTGCCGCGAGGAGAGCTTCCACCAGCGGCAGGGATTCGACGCGCTGCTGACGATGATGCGAGACGGTACCGACGCGCAACGCTCGATGGTGCAGGACGCGGTGAACCGCTGGTGGTGGCCGTGCCTGATGATGTTCGGCCCGCCCGACGACGCCAGCCAGCACAGCGGGCAGAGCATGCGCTGGGGCATCAAGCGGATCTCCAACGACGCGCTGCGGCAGAAGTTCGTCGACGCCACCGTCGAGCAGGCCCGGGTGCTCGGCGTGACGCTGCCCGACCCCGCGCTGCAGTGGAACGAGGCGCGCCAGCATTACGACTTCGGCGCCATCGACTGGGACGAATTCCACCGCGTCATCGCCGGCGACGGGCCTTGCAACCGCGAGCGCCTGGCCGCACGCGTGCAGGCCTGGGAAGACGGCGCCTGGGTGCGTGAAGCCGCGCTGGCCCACGCCCGCCGCAACGAAGACACGGAGCGACCGAAATGAACGACGACGCAACGCCGGCGCGCGGCGAGTGGCCGCTGTGGGAAGTGTTCGTGCGCAGCCGCGCCGGCCTCGACCACAAACATTGCGGCAGCCTGCACGCGGCCGACGCGCGCATGGCGCTGGAGCTGGCGCGCGAGGTCTACACCCGGCGCCAGGAAGGGTGCAGCATCTGGGTCGTGCCGTCGGCGCAGATCGTCGCCAGCGACCCGCTCGACAAGGACATGCTGTTCGACCCGATGGCCGACAAGGTCTACCGCCACCCGACGTTCTACCGACTGCCCGACGCGGTCGACCATATGTGAAGGCGCAGCGATGCAGGATTCGATTTCCGTCAGCAGCGACCCCGCGGTGCGCTACCTGCTGCGCATCGGCGACCTGTGCCTGATCCACGCCCAGCGCCTGGGCGAGTGGTGCGGACACGCGCCGATCCTCGAGGAGGACATCGCGCTGGGCAACCTGGCGCTGGACCTGATCGGCGCAGCGCGCGGCGTGCTCACGCTGGCCGGCCGGCGCGGCGGCCAGTCGTTCGACGAGGATCAGCTCGCCTTCCTGCGTGACGAGCGCGACTACCTGAACGCGACGCTGGTCGAGCTTCCGCGCGGCGACTTCGCGTGCACGACGCTGCGCAACCTGATGGTGGCGACTTTCCTCGAGCTGCTGTGGCTGCGGCTGCAGGACTCCAGCGACGCCGAACTCGCGGCGATCGCATCCAAGGCGCTGAAGGAGGCGCGCTATCACCGGCGGCACGCCGCGGGTTGGCTCGAGCGGCTCGGGCTCGGCACGGCCGAGTCGCGACGCCGCGTCGAAGCCGCGCTGCAGCTGCTGTGGCCGTACGCCGTCGAGCTGTTCACCGACGACGCGGTCGACGACGCCGCCGCGGAGGCCGCGCTGGGGCCGCGCTGCTCGGAGCTGCGCGCGCCGTGGCACGAGGCGATGGACTCCGCACTGGCTGCCGCCGACCTCGCCGCACCGGCGCAGCGCGCGTTCGTCAGCCGCGGCCGCCAGGGCGTGCACAGCGAACACATGGGGCACCTGCTCACCGACCTGCAGTACCTGCAGCGCGCCTACCCCGGAGGCGCATGGTGAACGCGCGCTGCGCCCGCGCCTGGGAAGTGCTGCAGGCGGTGACCGACCCCGAGATTCCGGCGCTGACCCTGTGCGACCTGGGAATCGTGCGCGAGGTACGCGAGGCCGAAGACGACGCGCTCGACGTGGTGCTGACGCCGACCTATTCGGGTTGCCCGGCGACCGAGGCGATCGGCGCCTCGGTACGCGAGGCGCTGGCCGCGAGCGGGCTCGGCCGCTGCCGCGTGCGCCTGCAGCTGGCGCCGGCGTGGAGCAGCGACTGGATCAGCGAGGCCGGACGCGACAAGCTGCGCGCCGCAGGCATCGCACCGGCGGCACCCGCGCACGTCGTGCGTTTCCATCCCGTCTGTCCGCGCTGCGCCAGCCGCGACACCGAGCAGCTCAGCGCGTTCGGCGCCACCGCGTGCAAGGCGTTGTGGCGCTGCCGCGGCTGCTTCGAGCCGTTCGAATATTTCAAACCGATCTGAGCTCCGGACCGACGACTCGATGGACACCCATTTCTACCCGCTTCGCGTGCGCAGCATCGAAGCCGACACCGATGAGGCCGTGATCGTCGCCTTCGATGTACCGGCCGAGCACGCCGAACGCTTCGCATTCACCCAGGGGCAGTACCTGAACGTGCGCGCGCGGATCGACGGCAGCGAATTGCGGCGCTCGTATTCGGTCTGCGCCGGAGTCGACGACGGCGCGCTGCGCATCGGCGTACGCCGGGTGCGCGGCGGGCGGTTCTCGAACTGGATCGCCGACACCCTGCGCGTCGGCGACAGCCTCGAGGTCATGCCGCCGCAGGGCCGCTTCCACGTGCCGCTGCAGCCCGACGCCGCGCGCCATTACCTGGGGATCGCGGGCGGCAGCGGAATCACCCCGGTGCTGTCGATCCTGAAGACGGTGCTGGCGCGCGAGCCGCGCAGCCGCTTCACGCTGCTGTACGGCAACCGCACCCTGCGCTCGACCATGTTCAAGGAGGATCTCGAGGACCTGAAGAACCGTTGCATGACGCGGCTGGACCTGCACTATGTGTTCTCCGACGAAGCGGTCGACTCCGAACTGCTCCACGGCCTGCTCGATCGCTCGCGCGTCGCGCGCTTCCTCGACCTTCTGGTCCCGGCGGCCGGAATCGACCACGCCTTCATCTGCGGCCCCTACCAGATGAACGACGAGGCCGAGGCCGCGCTGCAGGCCGCCGGCGTTCCGGGCGAGCGCATCCACGTCGAGCGCTTCGGCGTGCCGCAGGCCGCACCCGGCGCGGTGATGCACGACGTGCAGGCCGGCGACGCCAGCCTCAGCGAGGTCGGAATCCGGCGCGACGGCCAGCGCCGCGTGATCGCGGTGCGCCACGACGACCCCAGCATTCTCGACGCGGCGATCGCCTCCGGCATGGACCTTCCGTTCTCGTGCACCTCGGGGGTGTGCGGCACGTGCCGCGCACGGCTGCTGTGCGGCGAGGTGCGCATGGAGCGCAACTTCGCGCTCGAACGCGCAGACCTGGACGCCGGCTTCATCCTGACCTGCCAGGCGCACGCGCGCAGCGCGCAGGTCGAGATTTCGTTCGACGAGCGCTGATGGCCCGCGGACGCGCCAGTGGCTACCCTGGGCAGCGCGCAGCGATCCTGGCCGCATCGGCGCGGCTGTTCGCGCAGCACGGTTTCGCCGCGACCTCGATGAACCAGCTGGCGCAGGCCTGCGGCCTGTCCAAGCCGGCGCTCTACCACTACTTCGCCGACAAGGACGCGTTGCTGGCCGAAATTGCCGAAGCCCACGTGCGCCAGCTGCTCGCCGTGGTGCGCGACGTCGAGGCGGCTTGCGCCGATCCTGCGGCACGGTTGCCGTTGCTGATCCGACGCTTCGTCGAGGAATACGCCGGCGCACAGGATGCGCACCGGGTGCTGACCGAGGACGTGCGCTTTCTCGACGACGCGCGCCGCACGCGGATCCTCGACATCGAGCGCGAAGTCGTCGCCGGGTTCGCCGACGCGATCGCCGCGTTGCGCCCGCAGCTCGCCGGGCGTGCCAAACCGCTGGCGATGCTGCTGTTCGGAATGATCAATTGGCTGTTCACCTGGTTCAGGCCGGGCGGCAGGCTCGACTATGCGGCGCTTGCGCCGCTGGTCGCCGATCTGTTCCTGCACGGTGCGCTGAACATGGGGCCCGAATGAGCCCCGGGGCACCGGCCGCGCCGGCGCCCCGGAAGTTTCAGCCGACGTAGTCGGCGGCTTGCGTCGCGTCGTGCGTGCCGGCCATGCCCAGCGCGCGCAACGCCATGGTCGCGACCACGGCGACCGCGATATTGAGCACCACCGCGTACAGGCCGATATACGCCGGGATCACGTAGCCGCCCAGGTGCAGCGCATAGCCGGATTTCTTGAAACCCGTCAACGACGCCGCCCAGACGCCCCAGCCCAGTCCGATCGCCCAGCCCAGCAGCAGCGCCTTGGCGTCGAACCAGCGCGTATACAGGCCCGAAATGATCGCCGGCGCGGTCTGCAGGATCAGGATGCCGCCGAGAAGCTGCAGCTGGATGGCGTATTGAAGCGGCAGGAACAGGATGAACAGCAGCGCGCCGAACTTGACGACCAGCGACGCGCGCTTGGCGATGTCGGTCTCGCGCTTGACGCTGCAGCCCGGATTGACGAAGGCCTTGTACACATTGCGCGTGAACAGATTGGCGGCAGCGATCGACATGATCGCCGCCGGCACCAGCGCGCCGATCGCCACTGCGGCGAAACCCATTCCCGCGAACCATCCCGGGAAATAGTGCAGCAGCAGCCCCGGCATCGCGAACTGCGGGCCGTATTGCTTGAAATACGGCGCCAGGTCGGGCAGTTTGTTGATGCCTCCGGCGAACGCGAAATACCCGAGCAGCGAAATCAGCCCGAGCACGAACGAATACGCCGGCAGGAATATCCAGTTGCGCCTCAGGGTGTTCGGCCCCTTGGCGGCGAGAACCGCGGTCGTCGCGTGCGGATAGAACATCAACGCCAGTGCCGAGCCGAACGCCAGCGAAGGATAGAAAGACTGCAGGCCGAAATTGCCTCCCTTGATCGGAGGAAGCAGCAGGTGCGCGGGCGGGATCGACGCGAAAATGTGGGCGAAACCGCCGAGCTTGAACGGCAGCACGACGACCATCGCGATCACCGTGATGTAGATCAGCAGATCCTTCAGAATGGCGATCGACGCCGGCGCGCGCAGCCCGCTCGTGTAGGTGAACGCGGCCAGGATCGCGAACGCGATCAGCAGCGGCATTTCACCGACGAGCCCGCCGGCCGGAAAGCCGAGTCCGCCGATGACGACCTGGATACCGACCAGCTGCAGCGCGATGTACGGCAGCGTGGCGACGATGCCGGTCACTGCGATGGCCAGTGCAAGCGCCGGACTGCCGTAGCGCCCGGCGACGAAGTCCGAAGCGGTGACGAAGTTGTGCCGACGCGCGACGACCCACAATCGCGGCAGCATCGCGAACACCATCGGATAGACCAGCACGGTGTACGGCACGGCGAAGAAACCCAGCGCCCCGGCGCCGAACACCAGCGCGGGCACCGCGACGAACGTGTAGGCGGTATAGAGATCACCGCCGATCAGGAACCAGGTCACCCAGCCGCCGAAACGGCGGCCTCCGAGCCCCCACTCGTGCAGGTGCTCCATGTCGCCCCGGCGCCAGTGCGCCGACGCGAACCCCATGACCGTGATGACGACGAACAGCGCGACGAAGACGAAGGTGGCGGCGAGATGCATGGCTCAGTCCTCCTTCGAGCCGGGCTTGACGACCATGCGATAGACGATGCCGATGAAAACGCCGCTCAAAGGCACCCACAGCATCTGCCACCAATAAAAGAACGGTATGCCGGCAATCTCGGGATCAACCCGGTTGAACCACGGCACGATCAGCACCGCGATACACGGAATCGCGAGCAGGACGACCTGCAACGGCCCCAGGCCGCGCACGTTCGACGACGATGACATGACTGATTCCCCCCGTTGCGTTGCGATCCGCACGGCTACCGGATCGACGATAGAAACAGCGATCGCCCGCGCGTTCGACGACTCTACCCGCCGCCTCGGCTCGAGGCATCCGCACAAACGCCAAGCGCTGCCGATTGCCATACCGATTGCCATACCGATTGCCACACGCTTGACACGCATCCCGGGCATGATGACGCACGCTGCAGCTCGGGTGCGCATTGATCTTACATCTTGTTTCGGATAAGCGACAGGTGATCGGACACGCGGTCAACCGATCGACGGGCGGCAGCGTTGTGCACCGGTATTCATTGGCCCGCGCAAATCGCGCGGTGGTGTCATTCCTGAGCTCGCAGCCTTACACTCGACAACTCAACACAAGGGGGAATATCGATGAGCAAGACATTGAACCTGACGATTCCGGTGCTCGCCGCGGCGCTCGCGCTCGGCGGTTGCGCCTCGGCGGTGAAGAAACCGGCGGAGCCGACCGCAGCCGCCAAGCCGGCCGCTCCGGCCAACAGCGGCGCGCAAACCGCGGTCGCCGCAGTGCAGGCTCCTGTCGAGCAGAACCTCGGACCGGCGCCGAACGTTCCGCGCAGCGTCTTTTTCGCGTTCGACAAGTACAACGTGCAAGCCAAGTACCGCCCGGTGATCGAAGCCAATGCCCAGTACTTGACCGCGCATCCGGATGCCCACACCCAGCTGCAGGGCAACACCGATGCCCGCGGCAGCCGCGAATACAATCTGGCGCTTGGCCAGCGGCGCGCTGACGCCGTGATGAAGGCGATGGAACTGCTCGGCGCGAAGCCGCAGCAGATGGAAGCGATCAGCTTCGGCAAGGAAAAGCCGAAGGCGCTCGGCACGACCGCGGCTGATTACGCGGAAAACCGTCGCGTCGACATCGTCTACCGCAAGTAAGCGCGTTGCGCCGCCCGGTGGCGCGGAACGCGCTGACCGGGTCAGGCCACGACGTCCCGCGCGCGGCTGAACCGCGCGCGGTCTGCCCGGTGCTCGGCAACGCGCGCCTGACGGAGGGTATGCGATGAAGCGGATGGAAAACGCCGAGTACATCGCGCTGGTTCTGGTGCTCGCCGGCATCGCGTTCGCCGTGCTGCACTGGGAACGCGTGGTCGGCGTCGTCGATGCCATCGTTCACCATACCGAGCAGGCCACGGCGCCGACACCTCCGGCTTCGCCCCCTGCCGCGCAGGCTTCGGGAAGCCTGCTTCCCAAGCCCGCGGCCAGCGCGCCAGCGAAGCTGCAACTGCCGGCATCGACGGCTTCGTTGCCGGCGCTGGCGCACAGCGACCGCTTCGCCGCGCACGCGATCGGCGCGCTGGTCGGCCACGAAGCGTTCGCGCGCTGGTTCCTGCCCAGATCGCTGCTCGAGCACATCGTCTCGACCATCGACAATCTGGCCCGCCGCCATGTCCCGGTCAGCCACTGGCCGCTGCGCCCGACACCCGGCGCGTTGCGCGTGCGCAGCGACGGCACGCAGGTCTGGATCGCCGACGACAACGCGCAGCGCTATGCGCCCTACGTCGCGATGCTGCGCCGGGTGGACCCTGCTGCGCTGGTCCGCACCTACCTGCAGCTGTATCCGCTGCTGCAGCAGGCCTGGCGCGAGCTCGGATACCCGCACGGCCAGTTCAACGACCGCCTGCTGGCCGTGCTGGCCAATCTGCTGGCAGCCCCGCAACCGGCGGCTCCGGTGGCGCTGACGCAGCCTCACGTGCTGTACCTGTATGCCGACCCTGCGCTCGAGGCGGCGTCGTCGGGGCAGAAGATCCTGATCCGCATCGGACCGCACAACGAGGCGGCGGTCAAACAGTGGCTGCGCCAGGTGCAGACCGATCTTCGCCGCCACCTGGTTCCGGCGCCGCACGAGTCCACGGCGCCCGGGGACTAGGCTCTTGCCCGAGCCAGTGCAGCACCTCGTAGCACGCGCCCATCGTGTGGTAATCGGTCTTGCCCGGAGGGCTCTTGCGATCGTCCAGCGGCGCGAAATCGGCGCTGCGCACCCGGTACCAGCCGCCGTGGCGGTGGTCGACCAAGTTCCGCCAGGCCACCTGCCAGATCCGCGTGTACCAGTCCCAGTAGGCGGGGTCGCCGGTGCGCACGGCCAGCGCGGCCGCCGCAGCGAAGCTCTCCGCGTGCACCCAGAAGTGCTTGTCGGTGTCGTACGCCGAACCGTCGGGCGCGAAGCCGTAGATCAAGCCGCCATGACGCTCGTCCCAGCCGTGGCGCATCGCCGCCGCGAACAGCGACTTCGCGCGCTGCAGCAGCCACGGCGGACGCTGATCCGGAGGCAGCCGCTGCTCGAGCTGCAGCAGCAGCTTGGCCCATTCGGTCAAATGCCCGGTCTGCACTCCCCACGGCCGGAACAAGTCTTCGCGATGCCCGCGGTTGTAGTCCCAGTCGGCGCTCCAGTCCGAGCGATAGTGCTCCCAGACGAGGCCGCCGCACTGCGCGCCCAGGCCGCGCACCACGGCGTCGGCGAGTCGCAGCGCGTGCTGCACGTAGCGAAAGGAGCCGGTGGCATCGAACGCTGCCAGCATCGCCTCGCAGGCGTGCATGTTCGCGTTCTGGCCGCGATAAGGGCCGATACGCCAGGCGTCATCGGCCTCGTCGGCGTACAGCCCATGGCGTGGTTCCCAGAAACGCATCTGCAAGGTCTCGAACACCGCGTCGGGATCGGCGTCGGCTTCGCCGGCTAGCCGGGCGTGCGCGTGCGCGAGCAAGACGAAGGCTAGCCCGTAGCTGCGCTGTGCCGGGTCGCGCACCGCGGCGCGGCACCCGTCCCAATCGAGTTCCCAGGCGTAGCGGCCGTCGGCACCGCGGTGCGCGCGCTGCAGAAAGCCGAGCGCATGGCGCATTGCATCGCGGTGGTACGCATCGCCGAAATGGCGCCAGGCCATCGCGTGGTTGAACACGAACCGCGCGCTGCTGACCAGGTGCCGCGTGCGCGGGTCGTAGACACTGCCGTCGTCGCGGTAGCCGTGGAACATTCCGCCTCGAGGGTCGCATTCGGCGCCGCGATAGAAAGCGAGGATCGCGGCGATGTGCGCACGCAGAAACGCCGGGGCGCGAAAGTCGATCGTGCCGCAGGTGTCCCCCGCGCAGAGCTCGTCGGCCATCGCGCAGCTGCTCAGGCCAGCCGCTGCTGCGAGCGCGCGTCGAACAGCACCACGCGACCGAGGTCGAAGCACAGCGCGACGATCTGCCCTGCGTGCAGCGTCTCCTCGGGGTCGAGCCGTGCGGTGATCTCCTGGCCGCCGATGTCGAGCACCGCCAGGATGTCGGCTCCGGTGGGCTCGACGACTTCAACACGCGCCTGCAGCGCCGCGTGCCGTCCGAGCGGCACCACGCCGTTGCGTTGCAGCGCGATGGCCTCGGCGCGCACCCCGACGATGACCTCGTCGCTGCTGCGCCGACGCAACGCCGCGTCCGCGCACGGCAACGCCAGTTGCGCGCCGCCGCCGAACTGCAGCCACGGACCGCCCTCGCCCGAAGACACGGTCGCGCGCAGCAGGTTCATCCGCGGCGATCCCATGAAACCGGCGACGAACGTGTTCTGCGGCTGGTGGTAGACCTCGTGCGGCGTCCCGATCTGCTGCACGACTCCATCCCTCAGCACCGCGATGCGCGTGGCCAGGGTCATGGCCTCGATCTGGTCGTGGGTCACGTAGACGATGGTCGCGCGCAGGCTCTGGTGCAGGCGCTTGATTTCGGTGCGCATGTCGAGCCGCAGTTGCGCGTCGAGGTTCGACAGCGGCTCGTCGAACAGGTAAAGGCGCGGCTCGCGTGCCAGCGCACGCCCGATCGCCACGCGCTGGCGCTGCCCGCCCGACAGCTGTCTGGGCTTGCGCCCCAGCAGGTGGTCGAGCTGCAGCGTGGACGCGACCTCGCGCACGCGGCGCGTACGCTCTTCGCGCGCGACCTTGCGCATGCGCAGCGGAAACGCGATGTTCTGCTCGACGGTCATGTTCGGGTACAGCGCATACGACTGGAACACCATCGAGATGTCGCGGTCGGCGGGCGCAAGGTCGGTGATGTCGCGGCCGTCGAGGCTGACGCGCCCCCCGCTGGGCTCGTCGAGTCCGGCGATCATGTTCATCAGCGTGCTCTTGCCGCAACCCGATGGCCCGACCAGGACCAGGAACTCGCCGTCCTCGAGGTCGATCGAGACGTCGTGCAGCACCGTGACGTTGCCGTAGCGCTTGTGGACCTTGTCCAGATGCAGTCTGGCCATTCCTTGCTCACCCCTTGACCGCACCGGCCATCAGCCCGCGCACGAAATATTTGCCCGACGCCACGTAGACGATCAGCGTCGGCACCGCGGCGACGATCGCAGCCGCGAAATAGACGTTGTACTCCTTGAACCCCATCGAGCTGTTGACCAGGTTGTTCAGCGCCACCGTGACCGGCGAAGTCGCGTCGTTGCCGAAAGTCGAACCGAACAGAAAGTCGTTCCAGATGTTGGTGAACTGCCAGATCAACGTGACGACGACGATCGGCCCGCTGTTGGGCAGCAGGATGCGAAGCAGCACGCCGAAGAAGCCCGCGCCGTCCATTCGCGCGCTGCGCACCAGGTCGCGTGGGAAGTGGGCGTAGTAGTTGCGGAAGAACAAAGTCACGAATCCGATGCCGTACACCACGTTGACGAAGACCAGCCCGGCGATGGTCCCCGAAAGCCCGAGGGCGCCGAGCAGCCGCGCCATCGGGATCAGCACGATCTGGAACGGTATGAAGACCGAGAACAGCAGCAGCGCATACAGCAGTTCCGCGCCGCGCAGGCGGTACTGGGTCAGCACGTAGCCGTTGAGCGCGCCGACCGCGGTCGACACCAGCACCGCCGGGACGACGATCAGGAACGAATTGGCGAAATACGGCCGCAGCCCCTGCGCCGACACTCCGATCTGCGCGCTGCTCCAGGCACGGGCCCACGGTTGCAGCGTCCAGTGGCGCGGCCATTGCAACAGCCCGCCGCTCTGGATGTCGCTCAACGGCTTGCACGCGTTGAGCACCATCACCACGAGCGGAGCCAAGCACAGCATGGCCAGCAGTACGAGAACGCCATGGAACATCCAACGCGAGAATTTCATCGCCACCTCCTCTCCGGCTTGCGCGACGCCGCCATGGCGCTTGCTTGGTCAGCCGCGCGCGACGCGCCTGTACTCGTGACGCAGATACGGCAGCACGAACACGACGATCGCGCCGAGCATCAGCACCGAGCTTGCCGACCCGACTCCCATTTCGCTGCGCGTGAACGTGTACTGGTACATGAAGATCGACGGCAGCCAGGTCGCGTTTCCCGGGCCGCCGCTGGTCATCGCGACGACCAGGTCGTAACAGCGGATCGCATTGGTCGCCAACACCACCGCGGCCGATGCGAATACCGGGCCGAGTTGCGGCACGATGACATAGAGATAGATCTGCCACGGCCGCGCGCCGTCGATCCGTGCCGCGTGCACCGGCTCGATGTCCAGGCCGCGCAGCCCGGCGAGGAACATCGCCATCACGAATCCAGCCGATTGCCAGATCGCGGCCAGCGCAACGCAGTACAGCGCCCGGTCCGAGCGGACGATCCAGTCGAACGTGAAGCCTGTCCAACCGAGGTGGCGAACGATTCCCTGCATGCCGACTGCCGGGTCGAGCAGCCACTTCCACGCGGTTCCGGTGACGATGAACGACAACGCCATCGGATAAAGGAAGACGGTCCGCCAGACACCCTCGGCGCGCACGCCCTGCTCGATCATCACGGCCAGCAAGAGTCCCAGCAACAGACTCGCGCCGATGTACACGGCGGCATAGATCCAGACGTTGTTCGCCGCGATCCACCAGTTCCGCAACGCCAGCAGCACCTGGTAGTTCTGCATGCCGACCAGCTCTGAGCTCGGCAGCATGCGTGACGCAGTCAGCGACAGGTAGCCACTGTAGGCCATGAAGCCATAGACGCAAACGGCCACCAGCAGCACGCTGGGACTCAAGACCAGGGCAGGCAACCATCGCGCTTTCATCGCTTCGACCTCAGTACCGGGCGCGCGCCGCTGCGGCCAGCTGCGCGGCCGCTTGCGCGGGCGTGATCTCGCCGTCGAAAGCGCGCGCGATGATGTCGTAGAAGGCGTGCTGGATCGCAGGCGGCACGGCGTAGCCCTGCGACATCGAACCCATCAGCGTGCCGGCCCGGTCGGCCTCGGCCAGATCGGCGATGGCCTTCGCGCCGCAGGCGTTGAACCCGGCGGGCGAGACGCCGAGCAGCGCCGGCGCGGATCCCTTGACCCGATTGAACCGAGCCTGCACCTCCGGGCTCATCACGTCATCGACCATGCGCGCCTGCGCCGCGCGATCCTTGACGTCGAAGAACACGAACGCGTCGGAGTTGAACGTCACCGATCCCTGGGTCCCCGGCGTGCGCAGGCACAGGTAGTCCTTGCCGGGAACCCGCCCCGCATGGTTGAACTCGCCCAGCGCCCAATCGCCCATCATCTGGAAGCCGGCGCGTCCGTCGATCACCATGCCGGTGGCGACGTTCCAGTCGCGGTTGGCGTATTCACCGTCGACATAGCTGCGCAGCGCGCGCAGACGCGTGAACGACGTACGCATCGCTGCCGAGTCGAGCGCGGCCGGTTGCAGCTCGATCAGCGCGCGGCGGTAGAACGCCGGACCTCCGACCGACAGCACGATGCCATCGAACATGGTCGCGATCTGCCACGGCTGCCCGCCCGCGGCCAGCGGGACGAACCCGGCCTTGCGGACCTTGTCCAGATCGCTGATGAACGCGCCCCAGTCGCCAGGCGCGCGGTGCACGCCGGCGCGCTCCAGGACCGCCTTGTTGGCCCAGACCCAGTTGCTCGAATGCACGTCGATCGGCGCTGCGACCCAGCGTCCTCGGTCCGTGTCGAACGCCTGCAGCGCCTTCGGCACGCGCTGCGCCCAGCCACCGCTGCGCGCCAGCGGTGTCAGATCCTGCAATGCGCCCTGCGCCGCCCAGTCGCGTATGTCGAAGCCGAGCATCTGCGCAGCGGTCGGCGGATCAGCGGACAGCACCCGTGCGCGCAGCGTGGTCATGGCCTGTGCACCGCCGCCGCCGGCGATCGGCACGTCGCGCCACTGCACGCCCTGCGCGCGCAGCGTGCGCTCGAGTTCCTTCAGCGCCGAGGCCTCGCCGCCGGCGGTCCACCAATGCAGCACCTGCACTTCGGCGGCGGCCGCATCCGGCACGACCGCCAGGGGCTGCACCAGCGCGAGAGCAGACGCATTGAAAAACGCGATGAAAAATGCGCGGATCGGACGCTTCACGGCGATCTCCAGAGAACCGGAAAACGGGCTGCGCGAGTGCTTGCCTCGACGCCCTTTGCGACGTAGCTTAGCGACATCGACTTTTCCGGTGATTAAGGGTAAACCCGCGTTTTGTGCTCCGGGCGTTTTCGCAAGACTTTGTATTAATTGAACTTTTCTCGTCCGCAACAGACCTCACAAAAGCATTCGAAATTCCCCGCACCGCTTGTATTCGGTATTTTTATTACACAAATCGATTCGGCATCTAATATGAAATCCATGCTCAACCAGTTGCTCGCCAGATTTTTCAAAAGGCCGAACTGTCCGTCGCAACATTGGTGTGCCCTGACCAGCGGCAACTCCGATGCAAGCGTTGCACGGCAACACCGGAGGGCGCCGAGCAGCCCATCGAGTCTGCGTGGTGCCGAATTGGCGACAACGGTCGACACCATGGCCGAATTCCCGCACGATGCCGCGGCCATTGCGTTGCGGCGCGACAACCGGACAGCGCCATGATCGCGGTCTGTGGCGAAGCCTTGATGGACGTGTTCGCCGGCACGCCGACACCGACGGGCCTGGCGCTGGACGCGCGCGTCGGCGGCTCGCCGTTCAACCTCGCGGTCGGCCTGGCGCGGCTGCGCCAGCCGGTCGCGCTGCTCGGCGCGATCTCGACCGACTTCCTCGGCCAGCGACTGTGGCAGGCGCTGGTCGACGAAGGCGTCGAACCGGGCGCCGTGCGCCGCAGTGCGGCACCGACCACGCTCAGCCTGGTCGGAACCGACTCCGGCGGGCACCCGTCGTACGCGTTCCACGGCAGCGCGGGTGCCGACCGCGACCTGCCGCTGGATGCGCTTGCCGCGCTCGACGCGCTGCCGAACGCACTGCGCGCGCTGCACCTGGGCTCGTACACGGCGATCGTGCCGCAGGTGGCGTCGACGCTGCGCGCGCTGGTCGAACGCATGCAGCACCGCTGCCTGATCGCGTACGACCCGAACCTGCGCCTGCAGGTCGAGCCCGATCGCACGCGCTGGCGCGCCATGCTCGACTGGATGCTGCCGCGCGCCGACCTGGTCAAGCTCAGCGACGAGGATCTGCGGCTGCTCGAACCCGGACTGCCGATCGAAGTCTTCGCGCGCCATGCGCGCGCGCAGGGGTGCGGCTTGCTGATCGTCACCCGCGGCGCGCACGGCGCGCTGGCCTGGAGCCGCCATGCGCACGCCGCCGCGCCGGCGCAGCCGGTCGCGCTCGTCGACACCGTCGGCGCCGGCGACAGCTTCCAGGCCGCCACGCTGGCCTGGCTGGCCGAGCACGCGTGCCTGAGCGCGGGCGCGCCGGGCGGACTCGACGCCGACGCGCTGCATGCGCTGCTGCGTTTTGCCACGGCCGCGGCCGCGCTGACCTGCGGCAGGCGCGGCGCCGACCTGCCGCGACGCGACGCCATCGATGCCGCGCTGCGCGGCGCCTGAACGCCGGCTCAGTCGGCGCGCGCGCCGTCCGGCTTTCGCGCCGCGACGAAGCCGGCGATGCGGCGCGCGGTCTCGGCGCTGGCAAAGCACGCGTGCGCGGCTTCGGTTTCGCGTTCGAGCGCGGCTTCCAGCTCCGCGGTCGCGCCCATGGCGCGCTTGAGCCGGCTGGTGGCGTGCGCTGCGCGCGCGGCCACGCGTCCGGCCAATTCGAGCGCGACGGCGCCCAGTTGCTCCCTCGGCACCACGCGGTTGACCAGGCCGAGCGCGTACAGGCGCTGCGCATCGAGGCGCTCGCCAAGCACGATCAGCTCCATCGCGCGCTGGTAGCCGAGCGCGCGCGGCAGCAGCCAGGTCACGCCGCCGGTGACGAAATGCCCGAGTTCCATTTCGGGAAAGAACGCCACTAGGTCGTCGGCGGCGACGACCAGGTCGCAGTTCAGCATCCACTCGAGACCGCCGCCGACTGCATAGCCGTGCACCGCGCCGACGACCAGCTTGGGACCGTGCATCAGATCGCGGGTGATGCGCTGGATGCGCGCGCAGGTCGACGCGATGCTGGCCTCGGTCGAGGCCTGCGCGCCGAACTCCTTCAGGTCGTCGCCGGCGCAGAACGCGCGCCCGGCGCCGGTCAGCACGATCGAACCGGTTGCCGGGTCGGCGTGCGCCGCGTGCAGCGCTTCGTGCAGGTCGTCGAGCAGGCTGCCGCCGATGGCGTTCAGGCGCTCGGGGCGGTCCAGGGTGACGACGCTGACCGCGCCTTGCGCGTGCAGGCGGACACTGGGGATTCGATCGTTCATGGCATGGTCGTCGGGTTGGTTGCGGATGGGCAATGCGCTGCCTCGCGATCCCAGGCGCCTGCGGTACCGAGCGCGCGCAGGCGGAACTTCTCGACCTTGTCGGTCGGCGTCTTCGGCAGCTCCGGCATGAACCGCAGATAGCGCGGGATCATGAACCGCGCCATGCGGGACTCGCACCATTCGGCCAGCGCAGCCGGCTCCAGCACTGCGCCGGAGCGCAGCACCACGCTGGCCAGCACGTCCTCTTCGGTCAGCTCGCTGGGCACGCCGACGACCGCGCATTCGAGCACCAGCGGATGCTGCTCGAGCACCATTTCGACTTCGGCCGCCGAGATGTTCTCTCCACGCCGACGCACGATGTCCTTGCGCCGGCCGACGAAGCTGTACCAGCCATCTGCATCGCGGCGCAGCAGGTCGCCGGTGTGGAACCACTGGTCGCGCATCACCTCGACGGTCTTCTCCGGCATCGCCCAGTAGCCGTCCATCAGCACCGACGGCTCGGTGCCGCGCACCAGCAATTCGCCGGTCTCGCCCGTGGGCACCGGGAACCCGTCGTCGTCGACCAGCCGCAGCTCGAACGGGCCGCGCGGCTTGCCGCAGCTACCCCGACGCGCCGGCGCGTCGGGCGGCGTATACAGCACCACGCCGATTTCGGTGGCGCCGTACAGCTCGACCAGCCGGCAGCCGAAACGCCGCTCGAATTCGGGCGCCCAGGGCGGCAGAGGAACGCCCCAGCCCAGGCGCGCGCCATGATCGCGATCACTCGGCGACTGCGGCTGCTTCCACAGCATGGTCAGCGTCGCGCCCATGAAATCGAAAACCGTGGCGCGCAGCGCGCGTACCTCGTCCCAGTAGCGCGATGCCGAGAAGCGCAGCCCGAACGCGGCCACGCCGCGCAGCAGCAAGGCAGGCGCCAGCGTCAGCACCGCGCCGTCGAGATGGAACATCGGGTACGGGCAATACAGCACGTCGTCGGCGCCCAGCCCCAGCCCGTCGATCGCGCCTGCGGCGTGGCGCAACACGAATCGGTGCGACACCAGGGCGGCCTTCGAACGCCCGGTCGAGCCCGAGGTGTAGAGCAGCAGCGCCGGCGACGAGAAATGGGACGCCGGCGGCGGCGGCAGCCGCTCGGCCGGCGCCAGCAGCGCATCCCAGCGCCGCGGCCGCCGCCCGTCCTGCATGTCCTGGACCTCGCCGCCGACGACCACGACATCGCCGGGCCAGCGCTCGTGCACCGCGGCGAATGCGGCCCACAGCGACGCATGCACGATCAACAGCCTGCTGCCGACCAGCTCGAGCGCGTCGGCCAGAAGCTCGCCGCGCCAGTCGGTGTTGAGCGGAGCAGCGACCGCGCCGAGCCGCGCCAGCGCGAACCAGGCGACGACGAACTCGATGCAGTTCGGCAGCAGCAGGCTGACGTTGTCGCCTGCGCGCACGCCGCCGGCATGCAACCCCGCGGCAACGCGCTGCGCATCGCGCCAGACCTCGGCGTAGCTCCATTCGCGTTGCACGAAACGCACGAACGGGCGTTGCGGCGCTTCGGCAGCCGCCAGCGCGAGTTCAGCATCAAGTGTTCGCGTCCATTTGGACATCGGTCGCCTTCGCGTTCGGTAATGAAACCAATTATGACAGGCAATGGCCGGTCGCGGACGTCCCCTAAACTTCATGGCTCGTCCGGCGGACCGTTCCCCGCCGCCTTTTCCCGATCGTTCAATCATGTCGTCACTCATGCTCAACCGCCGCCGCCTGCTGCAGGCCGCGGCGTTGCTCGCCGCGCCTGCGGCGCGCGCCGCGGGCACCGGCCCTGCGCCCGCCACCGACCATCCGCTGCCGTTCGACCCATCGCCGCGCGACGGCTGGCGCGTATTCGAGCTGCACACCCACATCGCGCTCACCGACGCCGGCGGACCGGCGCGCGTCTGGGTCCCGGTGCCGTCGTTCGACAGCGACGGCTGGGTCATGCCGATGGGCACGCTGTGGAGCGGCAACGCGCGCGCCGCGCGGCTGTGGCAGGACCCGCGCAGTGGCGCGAGGCTGATCGAAGCGCGCTGGGAGTCCGGCGCTGCCGCGCCGACCCTGGAAGTGCGCAGCCGCATCGCCACCCGCGACCTCGCGGTCGATCTGCACCGGCCGCGTCGCGTCGCGCCGCTGGACGCGGCCAGCCGCCGCCGCTACACCGCGCCGACGCGCCTGCTGCCGACCGACGGCATCGTGCGTCGCACCGCGCTGCAGATCACCGCAGGCGCGCACGGCGACCTGGCCAAGGCGCGCGCGATCTACGAATGGATCGTGGTCAACACCGAGCGCGACCCGAAGGTGCGCGGTTGCGGCACCGGCGACATCCGCTTCATGCTGATGACCCGCGACCTCAAGGGCAAGTGCGCCGACCTCAATGCGCTGTTCGTCGGCCTGGCTCGCTCGATCGGCCTGCCGGCGCGCGACTTCTACGGCATTCGTGTCGCAAAGTCGCGCTTCGGCTACCACTCGCTCGGAGCCAGCGGCGACGTCACCCATGCGCAGCATTGCCGTGCCGAAGTCTGGCTCGAATCGTTCGGCTGGGTACCCGCCGATCCGGCCGACGTGCGCAAGGTCGTGCTCGAGGAACGCCCCGGTCTGACGCTTGCCTCGCCGGTCGTCGCAGCGGCGCGCCGCACGCTGTTCGGCGCCTGGGAAATGAACTGGGTCCCGTACAACTGCGCGCAGGACATCGCGCTGCCCGACGGAGCCACGCTGCCTTTCCTGATGTACCCGCAAGGACGCGACAGCGCCGGCGACCTCGACAGTCTGGACCCGCAGGCGTTCAGCTACCGCATCGAATCGCGCGAGCTGACCGGCACGGTCGATGTCTGAACGCGGCCTGCGCTCCGGCGCGCGCGCGCCGCGGCGGCTGCGTGCGGCCGCCGCCGGTTGTGCGGCGTTGCTGCTCGGCGGTTGCGCGCCCGAGCTGGTCGTCGCCGGCGCCTACGTGCCGGCGTGGCTGGTCTGCGCCGTCGCCGGGCTGCTCGCCGCGGCGGTCGCGCGCGCGCTGCTCGGCACCCGACTGCCGTGGCCGCTTGCCAGCTATGCGGCGCTGGCGTGCATCGTCGGCGGCCTGGGCTGGCTGGCCTGGGTGCGTGGCTGAGGGCGTCGCGCATGCGTGCCGCCGCACCGTCGCGCCCGGGCCGCCGCGCCCGCATGGTCGCGCTCGCGCTGCTGCTGGCGGCTGCCGCAGTGGCCGCGCTGCTGGCACTGCAGCGCCGCGCCACCATCGATGACGCGCGTATCGAAGCCGACGTGGTGCACATCGCGCCGCAGGTCGCTGGACGCATCGTCGCGCTTGCGGTGCGCGATGACGACGCGGTCCGTCGCGGCCAGCTTCTGCTGCGCATCGACCCGACTCCGTACGCGCTGCAATTGCGCCAGGCGCGCGCCCAGCTCGAAGCCGCGCGCGCGGCTCTGGCGCGCGCGCAGCGCAGCATCGAAGGCGAGCGCGACAACGCGCGCATCGCTGCCGCGCAGATCACGCGCGCGCGCCACAACCTGGGCCTGAGCGCGCGTACCCGCGCCCGTCTCGCGCCGCTGGCCGCGCAAGGCTACGTGGCGCGCCAGCAGCTCGACCAGGCGGTCGTCGCCGAGCGCGACGCACGCACCTCGCTGCGCCAGGCGCTTGCCCAGAGCCGCGCCGCGCAGCACGCGGTCGGCGACGTCGCCGCGGCACGTGCCGAGGTCGACGCCGCCTCGGCCGCGGTCGCGCTGGCGCAGTACCGCCTGGCCGCCACCGCGGTGCGTGCGCCGCACGCCGGGCGCATCGTCGGCCTGCGCGTGGCCAGCGGCGAGACCGTGGCACCCGGCCAATCCGTGTTCACCCTGGTCGATACCCGCCGCTGGTACGCGGTGGCCGACGTGCGCGAAACCGATCTGCGCGCCGTCGGTGTCGGCGAATGCGCCACGGTCTATGCGATGCTCGACCGCGGCCGCGCGCTGCGCGGCGTGGTCGAGGGCATCGGCTGGGGCGTGCTCGACCCGGACACCATCACGTTGCCGCGCGCGCTGCCGTACGTACGCGCGTCGCTGAACTGGGTGCGCGTGGCCCAGCGATTCCCGGTCCGCGTGCGCTTGCTCGACCCGCCGGCCGGCCTGCTGCGCCTGGGCGCCAGCGCCAGCGTGGAACTGCGCCATGGCACGCGCTGCCGCTAGCGCGCTGCGCGCGCTGCTCGAGCCTGCGCCGGGCCGGCTCGAATTCGCCGTGCGCACCGCACTGGCGTGCATGCTGACCGCCGCGCTGACTGCGCTGTACCGCATCCCCGAGGCAGCGCTTCCGGTGTACCTGGTGTTCTTCATCAACCGCCCCGACCGCGGCAGCACCCTGCGCCTGGCCGCAGCGCTGCCGCTGGTGGCACTCATCGTCATCACCCTGCTTCTGGGTCTGGCGCGAGGGGTCGTCGACAGCGCGCCGCTGCGCGTGGCGGCGATCGCCGCCAGCTCGGTCGTGCTGCTGTGGCTGGCCTCGGCCAGCAGGCTGCAGCCGATCGCCGGCACGGTCGCGCTGGTCGTCGCCTACGGACTCGATCTGCTCGGCAGCGTGCCGCTGGGCGACGCCGCCACGCGCGGACTGCTGTACGGCCTGCTGTTCGTCATCCTGCCTGCGGTGGCGTGCGCGGTGCTGGCCTTGCCGCTGGCGCCGTCGCCGCAGCGCATGGTCCAGCGCAGCGTCGCGGCGCGGCTGCGCGCGGCCGCCGACGCGCTGCGCGCCGGCCGCGGCAACGCAGCGCTGCGCCGCCTGGGTGGCACGTTGCAACTGCAGGCCTGGCTGGGAATGCTGCAGCTGGGCACCCCGGCCGCCGACCTCGCCGCATGGCGCGGCGCCGCGGCCTCCAGCGGCGCGCTGCTGGAGACCGTCGGGCTCATGGTGCGCGACGCCCACAGCCTGCCCGATGCGCAGACCCGGGCCGAGCTGGTGACCCTGCTCGAAGCCATGGCGCAAACCGTCGATGCCGGCAGCTGGCCGCTGGACGTGGCGCCACCGCTTGCTGCGGCCGAAGGCCTGCGCGGCGCGCTGCTGCGCGCACTGCACGACCAGTTGGCCGGTTTCGCCGATGCCGTACCCGCGCCGCCGAAGCCGCGCGCATCGCTGCTGCGCAGCGATGCGCTGAGCAATCCGGTGCACCTGCGCTATGCGCTGAAGACCAGCGCAGCGGCGGTCGGTTGCTACCTGCTGTATTCGGTGCTGGACTGGCCAGGCATCCACACCTGCTTCATCACCTGCTATATCGTGTCGCTGGGCACGGTCGCCGAAAGCGTCGAGAAACTGTCGCTGCGGCTGGCGGGTTGCATGGCCGGCGCGCTGCTCGGCACCGGTGCGCTGCTGCTGGCGCTGCCGCAGATCACCACGCTGGGCGCCTGGCTGGCGCTGATCGGCAGCGGAGTGCTGCTCGGCGCATGGATCGCAGCCGGCAGCGAACGCATCGCCTACGCCGGCTTCCAGCTCGCGTTCGCGTTTGTGCTGTGCGTGGTCCAGGGCTCGGGGCCCGGCTTCGATCTGGTCGTCGCGCGCGACCGCATCATCGGCATCTTGATCGGCAACCTGGTCGCGTACGCGGTGGCCACGACGATCTGGCCGCAAAGCGTGCGGGCGCGCATCGACGAGCTGTTCGACCAGGCGCTGCACCTGCTGGCGCAGCTGCGCCGCACGCCCGAAGCGCACGCGCGGCGCGCGCTGGCAGCGCGCCTGATCGACCTCGACCACGCGCTCATCGATGCGTTTGCGCTGCTTCGCTACGAACCGGATGCGGTGCGTCCGCCGCTGGCCTGGCGGCGCAGCGCGATGCGCGCCGCGCGCGCGATCGCCCGTCTGGGCCCGGCGCTGCTGCTGTGCGGGGAAGCGCCGGGGGCGGCGGCCGACGCGTTGGCCGCGCGCGCCCGCGGCACATTGCACGCCGCGCTGCAGGCGCTGCGCGCCTGCGACGGAGCCTGCGATGCGACGGCGTGACCCCCGCACCGCGCGCGCGTGGCCGGCTGCGCTGCTGGCGCTGGCGCTGCTGCTCGGCGCGCCTGCCCGTTGCGCTGCGCAGGTCCTGCTGCAGCCCGATCCGCAGCTGGCCGCGCTGCCGCAGGCGCCGCGACTCGACTCCGGACACGCCTACACCCTGCCCGAGCTGGTCGACCTGGCCGAATCGCACAACCCCGACACCCGCATCGCATGGGACGCTGCACGGCAGGCACAGGCGCGCGCCGGCGTCGCCAGGCGCGCCTACCTGCCGCGCCTGGGCGCACTGTTTCTCGGCGGCGCGCAGGACAACACGACGCGACTGCCGGTCGCCGGCACCTCGATCGGCACGCGCAACACCGGCTCCGGCGTGGTCTCGGCGCTGACTCTGCAATGGCTGGTGTTCGATTTCGGCGAACGCGCTGCCGTGGCCCGCGCCGCCGGCGCCGACGCCGCAGCTGCCGATGTCGCAGTGACTGCGGCCGACCAGCAGCTGATCTTCGACGTCTGCGCCACGGCCTACGCGCACGCTGCGGCCAGCGCGCGACTCGACAACGTGCGCCGCACCCTGGCGGCATCGGAATCGATCGCCGCGGCCGCGCGCGCGCGCCTGGCGCGCGGCGTCGGCAACACGGTCGACGCCGCACTGGCCGCAGCCGACGTCGCGCAAGCGCGCTACGCCCTGGTGCGCGCCGACGCCGCGGTGCGCAAGACGCGGCTGGAACTGCTCGGTGCGATCGGCATCTCGCCGCTGAGCCAGCTGCGCGTGGCACCGATTGCGGCACGCCCACTGCCTGCCGACGTCGCGCTGCCGCTGCGCCCGCTGCTGCGCCAGGCGCTCGCCCGCCGCACCGACCTGCGGGTGGCCGACGACGCACGCCGCGCCGCGCGCGCGCGGCTGCGCGCGGCGCGCGCCGCATACCGACCGAAGATTTTCGCCGCGGCCCAGGTCGCAGTCGGCGAAGGCGGCGGCGACCTCGCGTTGCTGCCGCCGGCCGGGCCGACGCCGCCTGCGCTCGGCATTCTCGGCCGGGGTTGGGGCGGCGCGGTCGAGCTCGGCGTGGCCGTGCCGTTGTTCGATGGCGGCATGCGCGCTGCGGCGCAGTCGCAGGCGCGCGCCGACGTCGACCGCGCCGACGCTGCGTTCACCCGCGTGCGCGACGACGCGGTGCGCCAGATCGTCGTCGCCGACACCGACCTGCACACCAGCCTGGCCGCGGCGGCTGCGGCCGATGCCGAGCGCAGCGCCTCGCGGGTGGCGTGGAACGCGGCCGCGGCGGCTTACGCACGCGGCGTCGGCACCCTGCAGGCAGTCGACTCAGCGCGCATCCGGCTGCTGGCTGCGCGCGACGCCGCGTCCGATGCGTATTTCGCTGCGCGTACCGCTGCGTTGCGCATGGCGCTGGCCGCCGGCCGGCTCGGCGCCGCGCCGTGAGCGCGCGGCACGGCGCGCCCGGCGAGACCCGGCGTCAGACGCGTTCGATGACCATCGCGATTCCCTGCCCGACTCCGATGCACATGGTGCACAGCGCGTAGCGGCCGCCGCCCCGTTCGAGCTGCTGCAGCGCGGTGGTCAGCAACCGCGCGCCGCTGGCGCCCAGCGGGTGGCCGAGCGCGATCGCACCGCCGAGCGGATTCACGCGCGGATCGTCGGCGGCCAGCCCAAGCTCGCCGAGCACCGCCAGGGCCTGCGCGGCAAAGGCTTCGTTGAGCTCGATCACGTCCATCTGCTCGAGCCGCAGCCCGCAGCGCTGCAGCACCCGCCGCGTCGCCGGCACCGGGCCGATGCCCATGATGCGCGGCTCGACTCCGGCGGTGGCCATGCGGACCACGCGCGCACGCGCGCGCAGGCCGTGGTGCGCGGCCGCGGCCTCGTCGGCCAGCAGCAGCGCGCAGGCGCCGTCGTTGACTCCGCTGGCGTTGCCCGCGGTGACCGTGCCGTCCGCGCGCACCACGCCCTTCAGGCGCGCCAGCGCTTCCGGCGTGGTCGCGCGCGGGTGCTCGTCGCGCAACACGCGCTGGACCTCGCCGCGACCGCGCGGCACCTCGACGGCGCAGATTTCGGCGTCGAACAGGCCGGCGTCCTGCGCCGCGGCAGTCTTTTGCTGCGAGCGCAAGGCGAACGCATCCTGCGCTTCGCGGCCGATGCCGAACTGCGCGGCGACATTCTCGGCGGTCTCCGGCATCGAGTCGATGCCGTAGCGGCTTTGCAGCAGCGCGTTGACGAAGCGCCAGCCGATCGTCGTGTCGTACACCGCGTGCGCGCGGCTGAAAGCCGCCTCGGCCTTGGGCATCACGAACGGCGCGCGGCTCATGCTTTCGACCCCGCCGGCCAGCGCCAGCGACGCCTCGCCGCAGCGGATCGCGCGCGCCGCGGTGCCGACGGCGTCCAGGCCCGAACCGCACAACCGGTTGATCGTCGCCGCGGCTGCCGTCAGCGGCAGCCCGGCGAGCAGCGCGCTCATGCGCGCCACATTGCGGTTGTCCTCCCCGGCCTGGTTCGCGCAGCCGTACCAGACCTCGTCGAGCGCATCCCAGTCGACGCCGCGATGGCGCTGCGCCAGCGCGCGCAGCGGCACCGCGCCGAGGTCGTCGGCGCGCACCGCGCTCAGCGCGCCGCCGTAGCGGCCGAATGGCGTGCGCACCGCGTCGCAGATGAAGGCTTCGGGCATCGGTCGTCTCCTGTGTTGTCGTTGCCGCCCAGATATTCAGTCGCCGCGAAAGCGCGGCGGGCGCTTGGCGATGAACGCTTCGACGCCTTCGATGTAGTCGGCGCTGCGGCCGAGTTCGCGCATGAATCCGGCCTCCAGCGCGAGCTGCTGCGCCAGGGTGTTGCGTGCAGCGGCGTGCATCGCCTGGCGGGTGCGCACCAGCGCACGCGTCGGGCTTGCGGCAAGCCGCGCGGCCAGCGCGTCGACCTCGGCGGAAAACGCAGCGTCATCGTATGCGGCCCAGATCAGGCCCCATTCGGCCGCCTGCGGCGCCGGCAGGCGCTCGCCCAGCATGGCCAGGCCCAGCGCGCGCGCCATGCCCACGCGCTGCGGCAGGACCCAGGTGCCCCCGGTGTCGGGAACCAGACCGATTCTGGAAAACGCCTGAATGAACGATGCCGAGCGCGAAGCGACGACGATGTCGCAACCCAGCGCCAGACTGGCGCCGGCGCCGGCGGCCACGCCGTGCACCGCGGCCAGGGTCGGCACCCGCAGCTCGGCAAGGCGCCGCACCAGCGGCGCGTAATCGCGCTCGACGACATCGCCGAGGTCGGGCGGCTGGCTGCCGGGGTCGAAGCGCACTGCAGGATCGGCAAGATCCTGTCCGGCGCAAAAGCCGCGTCCGGCGCCGCAAAGCACCAGCACCCGCACCGACGCGTCGGCCTGCACGGCATCGAGCGCGATGCGCAGCTCGGCGTGCATCGCCGCGTCGATCGCATTGATGCGCTCGGGCCGATGCAGCGTCAGCCGCGCGACGCCGTCCACGCAGCCGTAGCGGATGTTGTCGAAATCCATTCTTCCTCCCTGCCTCGAAGAGCAGCCTTGGCCCGACCAAAAGGCTACGCGTGATGATGACTATAGTCAAACAACTGTATCGATCAAAAATACGCAATGTATCGCTGTTCACCCAATTGGAACCGATTCCGTGAAACGTGATCGTCGGCTCTTCAAGGGCTTGAGCAGATTCAACCGAGAAAACCCTCGGGGTCGCTTCGGCTGTGCTCGGCGCAAGCGTGCGCGTTTCAGCCTATTGCGATACTTCATTTCTGGCTTTACGCTTTGATTTGTGTCATTCAATAGCATCGGGCGCCGACGCCCGGAGGAGACCCCGAGATGACCCACGCCAAGGAACGACTCGCCGACAAGATGGAACTTCCGCCGGCGACGCCGCAGCCGAACGTCTATCCGCTGTCGTGGAACAGCCGCACGCGCAAGCTGCAGGAGGTCTGGGAAGCCGCGCTGCGCGAGAACTGGGACCCGGAGAAACTGCCGTGGGACACCCTCGACGTCGACAGCTACAGCTGGGAGGAGCGCGAAGCGATCGCGTACTGGTGGAGCCTGCTGTCGGTGTTCGACGCCTCGGCACCGCCGGTGTTCGCCGAGGCGCTGGTCAAGACCTACGAAGTGCACGAGGAAGACCCGGTGCGCAAGTGCTTCTTCTCGGTCACCCGCGACGAGCAGAACCACGAGATCATGTGCGGGCTGGCGATCACCAGGATGCTCGGCCATCCGGATCCGCTGACCTACCAGCCGAAGACCGAGCTCGGCAGGCGGCTGCAGAAGAACGTGCATTGGCTGTACTACAACGGCGGCCGCTACTGGACCGGCTACAAGCAGGCGGTGCCGAAGTACGACCTGGCGGTGCTGTTCAGCTCGTTCCTGATGGGCGAAATCGCCGCCGCGACGATCTTCAAGCAGATGTACGAGAACACGCGCGAGGCGGTGTTCAAGGAAGGCTTTCGCAACATCGGGCGCGACGAGGGCCGCCATATGGCGATCTGCATGGCGGTGATGGAGCGCGACTACCCGGGGCTGGATCCGGCGACCAAGTCCGTCGTGACCCGGCAGATCCGCGCCGGCTATCTGTTCCTGTCGGCAGTGCTGTTCGAGCCGCCGATGGAGTTCTGGGACCTGCCGGCCGATTTCATCGCCAACCAGCGCGAGGCCGAGGACGTCGCACGCGGCGCCGGCTTCGGCATTCCCAGCTACGAGGCCAAGCTGGAAAACTGGAAAAACGCCATGCTCAACCTCAAGGGCGTGCTCGACCGCTACGCCATCCCGTTCCCGGCGATTCCCGAAGTCGGCATCACCGGCGAGGAGATCAGCGAGGTGGCGATGGAAGACATCATCCCGGTGTTCTGACGAGGACGCGATGGCACGCATCATCCTGCAGCCCTCGGGCAAATCGGTCGATTGCGGCTGGGGCGACACGGTCCTGACCGCGCTGGAAAAGGCCGGCTACGCGCTGCCCAACAACTGTCGCGCCGGAGCGTGCGGCGAGTGCAAGGTCAAGGTCGTCTCCGGTCGCTTCGACCAGGGCGTGGTGCTCGACATGGCGCTGTCGGCCGACGAGCGCAGCCAGGGTTACGGGCTGATGTGCATGGCCAAGCCGATCTCCGACGAACTGACCATCGAGTGGGGCACGGCCGACGCACAGCCGAAGCTGTTCCCGCCGCGCGAAGGCGCGCTGTTCGTCGTCGTCGACAAGCGTGCGCTGACCCCGCGCGTGGTCGAGTTGCGGCTGCGCCCGGTCGGCCAGCCGCTGCGCTACTGGCCCGGGCAGTACGTCACCCTGGGCGACGCGCGCGACGACGCGCCGCCGCGCCCGTACTCGATCGCCAATGCGCCGCGCCCCGACGGCGAGATCGTGCTGCAGGTCGCGCGCGTCGATGGCGGCGCGACCAGCGCATGGATCCACGACCGCCTGCAGCCGGGCAATGCGGTCAAGCTCAACGGCGCCTACGGCACCTTCATCGGCGATCCGTCGGTGTCGACCCCGGTGCTGTGCCTGGCCGCAGGAACCGGACTGGCGCCGATCCTGGCGCTGACCGAGGCTGCGCTGCGCCGAGGCTACCGCGCCCCGGTGGTGGTGCTGGTCTGGGCGCGGGGCCACGACGACGTCTACGCCCGCGGCCTGCTCGACTGGTGGCGAACCAAGCACCGCAATTTCGACTACCGCATCGCGCTGACCCGCGAACAACGCGAAACCTGCCTGAACGGACGCGTCGGCGATCTGCTGCCGTCGCTGTATCCGGATCTGTCGCGCCACTCGGTGTTCGCCGCCGGCAGCCCGGGCTTCGTCGAATCCTGCCGCAAGGTCGCGCTGGCGTCGGGCGCCGACCCGTCTCGCTTGCACACCGAAGGGTATTTCGCGCACCAGCAGGCGCAAGTGCCGCCGCAGGACCGGCTGCTGCCCGAATGGTGACGCAGGACGGCTAAACTCAGCCGGTTTGACCGAGTGCTCAAGTGCCGACCACACCGATACAGCAACGCATCGCCGACTTCCGCGCCCAGGACAGGGTCCACGCCGGATCGCTGATCACGACCCTGTTCGGCGATGCGGTGATGCCGCGCGGCGGCCGCATCTGGCTCGGCAGCCTGATCCGGCTGCTGGCGCCTCTGGAAGTCAGCGAACGGCTGGTGCGCACCGCGGTGTTTCGCCTGGTCAAGTCCGACTGGCTGGCCGCGCAGGCCTGCGGGAGGCGCACCGATTACCGACTGACCGACAGCGGGCTGCGGCGCTTCCAGGAAGCGTCGCGCCAGATCTACGCGTCGCAGCCGCCACGCTGGGACCACCGCTGGAGGCTGCTGCTGGGCGTGGGCAGCTGCACGCCGCGGCAACGCGAACAGCTGCGGCGCGCGCTGTACTGGCAAGGATTCGGCACCCTGGGAAACGACGCCTTCGTGCACCCCGGAGCCGACCTCGGCGCGGCGGTCGATGCGCTGCTGGCCGACGGCCTGGGCGACTTGCTGCCCGGGCTCAAGCCGCTGCTGGCCGCCGACGCCGGAATCGGCGGCGCTGCCGACGACGCCGCGCTGGTGCGCCAGGCGTGGCCGCTGACCGAGCTGGCCGAGGTCTACGCGCGTTTCATCGCGCGCTACGCGCCGGTTCGAGCGCAACTGGGCGACGACGCCGCGCAGCCCGACGACGGCGACGCGCTGCTGCTGCGCGTGCTGCTGATCCACGACTACCGCCGCTTGCTGCTGCGCGACCCCGAGCTGCCCGCCGAGCTGCTGCCCGCCGACTGGCTTGGGCAGCAGGCGCGGCTGCTGTGCAAGGACATCTACCGTCGTCTGCTGAGCGCGTCCGAGCGCCACCTCGAGCGCCATTTCCGGCTCGCCGACGGCAGCGCGCCGCCCCCTGCGGCCGGGCTTCAAGCGCGCTTCCGCGACGCCGACCCGCTGGCCGCCTGAACCTGCCGCAACGACACGCGAGAACCGCCATGGGCGAGACCAACGACAGCAAACACGGCGTGCAGTCGCTCGAGGTCGGCATGCGCGTGCTGCACGCGATGGCCCAGGGCGACCGCGCGATGATGCTCAAGGATATTGCCGCGGCCTCAGGCATGGCGCCGTCGAAGGCGCACCGCTACCTGGTCAGCTTCATTCGCGCCGGACTCGTCGAGCAGGATCCGGCCACCGCGCGCTACGACCTCGGCGCGTTCGCCTTGCAGCTCGGCCTGGTCGCGCTCGACCGCATCGACCGCATCCGCCTCGGCCTTGACGCGATCATCGCGCTGCGCGACGCGATCAACGAAACCACCGCGCTGGCGGTGTGGACGCCTCAAGGCGCGGTCGTCGTGCGCTGGGAACGGCCACGGCGGCCGATCGTGGTCAACGTGCTCACCGGAACCGCGCTCGGGCTGCTCGATTCGGCCGCCGGGCGGGTATTCGGCGCCTGGTTGCCTGCTCTGCGCACCGAAGCGCTGATGCGCGCCGAGCTGGCCGCCGGACGCGGCGGCGTGCACACCCCGCAGGCGGCACGCGCGCTGCTCGAGGCAACGCGCGCGCGCGGCTACGCCAGACTGGCGAGCGACCACCAGGTTGCCGGAATCGAAGCCGCGGCGGCGCCAGTGTTCAACTTCCGTGGCGACATCTCGATGGCGCTGATCGTCGTCGGCGTGGCCGGCTCGATCGATCTCGGGCCGGACTCGGCCGCGCTTGCTGCGCTGCGCGACGCTGCCGCGCAGCTGTCGGCCCGCCTGGGCGCGCCTGGCGCCTGAAGCCTCGCGACCGCGACGCCAGCGCGGCCAAGTGATAACCCCCATGGGTTCATGGGTCCACGACTCGTATCATCAAATTCACGGAACCAATTCCCTTTTGCAGAATCGCGATCCGCACCGAAGGACATCGATGAACACCCTGCAGAGCCTGATCGCCGGCCGCTGGCTCGGCACCACCCCCGCCGTGGCGCTGCACAGCGCGGTCGACGGCCACCTCGTCGCGCAGACCCATGCCGAGGCGATCGACTTCGCCGAATGCGTCGACCACGCGCGGCGCGTCGGCGTGCCGGCGCTGCTGGCGCTGGACTTCCAGCAGCGCGCGGCGCGGCTCAAGGCGCTGGCCGCGCACCTCAGCGCGCACAAGGAGGCGCTGTACGCGGTCTCGTACCACACCGGCGCCACCCGCGCCGACAGCTGGATCGACATCGAAGGCGGCACCGGCACCGTGTA
This sequence comes from Pseudomonadota bacterium, assembly GCA_021805805.1. Taxonomy (GTDB): domain Bacteria; phylum Pseudomonadota; class Gammaproteobacteria; order Burkholderiales; family Burkholderiaceae_C; genus Thiomonas_A. The sequence continues at coordinate 69,322 of JAJZEB010000003.1, forward strand.
CGCGTACGCCGGCATGGGCAGCAACGGCCTGCCGTCGGGCAACATCGTGCACGAGGGCCCGGCACAGCCGCTGGGCAAGCAGGGCCAGTTCGCCGGCACCCACATCCTGGTGCCGCGCGGCGGCGTGGCAGTGCACATCAACGCCTTCAACTTCCCGGTCTGGGGCATGCTGGAGAAGTTCGCACCAAGCTTCCTCGCCGGAATGCCGTGCGTCGTCAAGCCGGCCACCGCGACCAGTTACCTGACCGAAGCCGCGGTGCGGCTGATGCTCGACAGCGGCCTGCTGCCGCCGGGAAGCCTGCAGCTGATCATCGGCGGCACCGGCGACCTGCTCGAGCGGCTCGACGGCCAGGACATGGTCACCTTCACCGGTTCGGCGGCGACCGCGGCCAGGCTGCGCGTGCACCCGAACCTGGTGCGCAACGCGGTGCCGTTCAACGCCGAGGCCGATTCGCTGAACTGTTCCATCCTGGCGCCCGAGGTCACGCCGGACGACCCCGAGTTCGACCTGTTCGTCAAGGAAGTGGCGCGCGAAATGACGGTCAAGGCGGGACAGAAATGCACCGCGATCCGCCGTGCCATCGTGCCGCGCGCGCGCCTCGATGCGGTGGTCGAGCGGCTGCGCGCGCGGCTGCAGGCCACCGTGGTCGGCGACCCCGCGCTCGACGGCGTGCGCATGGGCGCGCTGGCCTCGCGCGACCAGCTCGACGACGTCGCCGCGCGGGTGGCCGAGCTGCGCGCCGGTGCCGAGCTGCTGCTCGGCGACGCCGCCGACTTCGCGCCGCGCGGCGACGGCGTCGCCGCCGGCGCGTTCTTCCCCGCCACCCTGCTGCTCGCGCGCGACCCGATGGCCAGCGCGGCGCACGATGTCGAGGCCTTCGGCCCGGTCAGCACCGTGATGGCCTATGACGATCTCGACGAGGCGGTGGCGCTGGCCGCGCGCGGCCGCGGCAGCCTGGTCGGCAGCCTGGTGACCCACGACCCGGCGGTGGCCGCGCGCGTGGTGCCGCAACTCGCCGCGCTGCACGGCCGCATCCTGGTGCTCGACCGCGACGCCGCGGCCGAGTCGACCGGCCACGGCTCGCCGCTTCCCGGGCTCAAGCACGGCGGCCCGGGCCGCGCCGGCGGCGGCGAGGAACTCGGCGGCCTGCGCGCCGTGCACCACTACCTGCAGCGCAGCGCAGTGCAGGGCTCGCCGACCATGCTCGCCGCGGTGGCGCGCGAGCACGTGCGCGGCGCGCGCACGATCGACGCCGAGGTGCACCCGTTCCGCCGCCATTTCGACGAACTGCGCGTCGGCGAATCGCTGCTGACCCACCGCCGCACCGTGACCGAGGCCGACATCGTCAACTTCGGCGGAGTCTCGGGCGACTACTTCTACATGCACTTCGACGACATCGCCGCGCGCGACACCGACTTCGGCCGGCGCATCGCGCACGGCTATTTCGTGCTGTCGGCCGCAGCCGGGCTGTTCGTCAGTCCGGCGCCGGGCCCGGTGCTGGCCAATTACGGCCTCGACACCCTGCGCTTCACCAAGCCGGTGCCGATCGGCGACACCATCCAGGCGCGGCTGACCTGCAAGCGCAAGATCGACCGCAACCGCCGCGACAGCCGCGGCGTCGGCCAGGGCGTCGTGGTGTGGGACGTCGAGGTGCGCAACCAGGATGGCGAGCTGGTCGCCAGCTACGACATCCTGACGCTGGTGGCCAAGCGCGCGCAGCCCGCGCAAGGCTGACGCACTCCGGGCGCAGCCCGGCCCTGGGGGCACTCCCAAGTCGCCGACGGGCCGCCCCTAGGCGACTTGCCCCCTCGGGGGGCACTCCCAAGTCGCCGACGGGCCGCCCCTAGGCGACTTGCCCCCTTGGGGGATGAGGCGGGACCAGCGGCCGTGCCTGCGCACGGCCGCGCGCCCGCCGAATCCGAGCAGCCTGCAGGCTGCGAGGTGGAACGGGCCGGGCGCAGCCCGGCCCTGGGGGCACTCCCAAGTCGCCGACGGGCCGCCCCTAGGCGACTTGCCCCCTCGGGGGGCGGGCCGGGCGCAGCCCGGCCCTGGGGGCACTCTTCCTCAGACGTCGTCGAACATGCCGGCGAACAGCGCCGAGCTCAGGTAGCGCTCGCCGCTGTCGGGCAGCACCACGACGATGGTCTTGCCGGCGTTGTCGGCACGCCTGGCCCAGCGCAGCGCAGCGGCAGCGGCCGCGCCGCATGAAATCCCGGCCAGGATCCCCTCCTCGCGCGCCAGCCGCAGCGCGGTGTCGATCGCCTCGTCGTTGTCGACCTGTTCGATGGCGTCGACCAGCGACAGGTCGAGCACCTTGGGCACGAAGCCGGCTCCGATGCCCTGGATCTTGTGCGGCCCCGGCTTGAGCTCCTGGCCGGCGCGCGCCTGGCTCAGCACCGGGCTGCCGACCGGCTCCACCGCGACCGACACCACCGGCTTGTGCCGCTTGAGGAAGCGGCTGACCCCGGTGATGGTGCCGCCGGTGCCCACGCCGGCGACGAATACGTCGACGGCGCCTGCGGTGTCCTCCCAGATCTCCGGGCCGGTGGTGGCTTCGTGGATCGCCGGGTTGGCCGGGTTCTCGAACTGCTGCAGCAGCACGTAGCGCTGCGGGTCGGAGGCGGCGATCTCCTCGGCCTTCGCGATCGCGCCCTTCATGCCCTTGGCACCTTCGGTCAGCACCAGGTTGGCGCCGTACGCGCGCAGCAGCTTGCGCCGCTCCACGCTCATGGTGTCGGGCATCGTCAGGGTGATCGGAATGCCGCGCGATGCGGCGACGAAGGCCAGCGCGATTCCGGTGTTGCCGCTGGTCGGCTCGACGATCGCCTTGCCGGGGCCGAGCAGTCCGCGCTTCTCGGCGTCCCAGACCATCGCCGCGCCGATCCGGCACTTGACCGAATAGGCCGGGTTGCGCCCCTCGATCTTGGCCAGCACGGTCGCGCCGCAGCCTTCGGTCAGGCGGTTCAGTCGCACCAGCGGGGTGCGTCCGATCGATTGCGCGTTGTCGGTGTAGATGCGTGACGGCATGCGTTTTCTCCGTTCGGGTTCGAAAAGGGGCGCGCGCCGCTCAGGCGCGCGCGGCGGTGGCGACGACTTCGATGCGCCAGCGCGGGTCGGCCAGCGCGGCCTGCACGGTGGCGCGCGGCGGGGCGCTGCCGGGCGCCACCCACGCGTCCCACACCACGTTCATCGCGGCGATGTCGGCGATGTCGGCGAGGAAGATCTGCACGCTGAGAAGATTCGCCTTGCTGCTGCCGCACTCGCCCAGCAGCCGCTCGACGTGGCCGAGCACCTCGCGGGTCTGCGCCTCGATGCCGGCGTCGGGGTCGCGCTCGGCGACCTGGCCGGCCAGGTGGATGATGCCGCCGTACACGGACGCCTCGCTGAGGCGCGCGCCGACGTGGTGTCGTTCGATCATCGGGTTCCTTGAAATCGATGCCGGACGCGCGCTCAGCGGTCCAGCGCAATGTACAGCGAGTCCTTGACTTCCTCCATCACGACGTAGCTGTGCGATTCAGCCGCGACCGGAAGGCGTTTCAGGATGTCGCCGAGCAGGCTGCGGTACTCGCGCATGTCGCGCAAGCGGAATTTCACCAGATAGTCGAAACCACCAGCGACCAGGTGGCATTCGAGCACTTCGGGCATGTGCAGCAGCTCGCGACGCACCGCGTCGAACACGTCGGCCGACTTGGCCGCCAGCTTGATCTCGACGAACACCAGCAGCGCCTTGCCGACCGCGGCCGGAACCACCCGCGCGCCATAGCCGGCGATCACCCCGGTGCGCTCGAGCCGCCGGACCCGCTCGGCGCACGGCGAGGTCGTCAGGCCGACCTGCGAGGCCAGTTCGGTCATCGCGATTCGGCCGTCGCGCTGCAGGATGTCGAGAATCTTGCGATCGATCCTGTCGAGCTGATGTTTGTCGCGGTCCATTCCCAGTCTCGCTGCGGTATGACAGTGATCTTAACCGCATACAGGCCTAAAAACAGCAAAAGCAGCTTCTCGGTTGCCGATACAGTGCGATCGCCATCGATTTTTCGGAGATCCCCGATGAAGGTCATCGTCCTCGGCGCCGGCGTGGTCGGCGTCACCACCGCGTACGAACTCGCGCGCTCCGGCGCCGAGGTCACCGTGCTCGAACGCCGCGGCGGACCTGCGCTGGAGACCAGCTTCGCCAACGCCGGCCAGGTCTCGCCCGGCTACTCGACGCCGTGGGCCGCTCCCGGCATTCCGCTGAAGGCGCTGAAGTGGATGTTCCAGCAGCACGCACCGCTGGCCATCCGCCCCGACGGCACGCTGTGGCAGCTGCGCTGGATGGCGTCGATGCTGCGCAACTGCACCGATGCGCGCTATGCGCAGAACAAGGAGCGGATGATGCGCGTGGCCGAGTACAGCCGCGACCGGCTGCGCGCGCTGCGCGCCGAGACCGGAATCGCCTACGAACAACGCACCGAGGGCACGCTGCAGCTGTTCCGCAGCCAGTCGCAGTTCGCTGCCGCGCAGCGCGACATCGCCGTGCTCGAGCGCTGTGGAATCGCCTTCGAGTTGCTGCGCGCCGACGAACTCGATCGCGTCGAGCCGGCGCTGGGCGCCGCGCGCGACCGACTGGCCGGCGGCCTGCGCCTGCCCGGCGACGAGACCGGCGACTGCCAGCTGTTCACCAGCCAGCTGGCGCAGCGCGCCGCCGCACTCGGCGTCGATTTCCGCTATGCGCAAGCCGTGCAGGGCTTCGACGGCGATGCGCAGCGGGTGCGCGGGGTGCGGCTGGCCGACGGCCGGGCGCTGCACGCCGACGCGGTCGTGGTCGCGCTGGGCAGCTATTCGCGCGACCTGCTCGGTCCGCTGCACGTCGACCTGCCGGTGTACCCGATCAAGGGCTACTCGCTGACCGTGCCGCTGCGCGATCCGGCGCTGGCGCCGCGCTCGACCGTGCTCGACGAAACCTACAAGATCGCGCTGACGCGTTTCGACAACCGGATCCGGGTCGGCGGCATGGCCGAGATCGCCGGTTTCGACCTGCGGCTGAACCCGAAGCGCCGCGCGACGCTGGAGATGGTCACCCGCGACCTGTTCCCGGGCGGCGACCTGCCGGCTGCCGAATTCTGGACCGGCCTGCGCCCGATGACGCCGGACGGCACCCCGGTGCTCGGCGCGGCCGGTCCGGCCAACCTGTACCTGAACACCGGCCACGGCACCCTGGGCTGGACCATGGCCTGCGGCTCGGCACGCTACGTCAGCGATCTGGTGCTCGGCCGCCAGCCCGAAATCCGCGGCGACGGTCTCGGCCTGGAGCGCTACCGCGGCGGCGCGCCGAGCTGGCGCGCGGGCGCCGCGCAGCCGGCCTGAAGGCTGCCCCGCGGCGCGCGGCTCAGCGCGCCGCCGGGGGGTCGGGCAGCGCGGTGGCGAGCATGTCGAGGAAGGCCCGCGTCTTCGCCGGCATCAACCGGCGCCCCGGGAACACCGCCCACGCCGGCGCCGGTGGCAGGGACCACGCCGGCAGCACGCGGACCAGTTCGCCGGCGCGCTGCGCATCGAGCGCGAAAACCTCGGGCAGCGCAGCGATGCCGGCTCCGGAACGCGCCAGCGCGAGCAGCAATTGCGGCGCATTCGCCGCAACCCGCGCCGGCAATGGCTGGTGCCAGCGCTGCTCGCCGCACTGCAGCGTCCAGCCGACCGCATCGCCATGCCGGCCGAGCAGCAGCAGCGCGGCGTGGGCCCCGAGTTCGTCCGGCCGCATCGGCACGCCGCGCTCGGCGAGGTAGACCGGCGCGGCGAACAATCCCGCTGTGAACGAGCCAAGACGGCGCGCAGCAAGAAGTGCGTCGTCCGGCAGATCGCCGATGCGCAGCGCGAGGTCGTAGCCTTCGCCGACCAGGTCGATGCGGCGCGGCGACAGGTCCAGTTCCAGATCCACGCCCGGGTGCATCGCGACGAACGCCGCCAGCATGTCGGGCAGCAGCACGCTGGCGATCTCCGCCGGCATCGATACCCGCAGGCGCCCGAGCGGCCGCGCCTGCCGGTGCTCGCCCAGCGCGCGCGCGGCGTCGACCTCTTCGGCCAGCGGTGCGGCGTGCGCCAGCACCTGGCGGCCGAACTCGGTCAGCGCCAGGCGCCGGGTGGTGCGCAGCAGCAACCGCTCGCCGAGCGCCTGCTCGAGCGCGGCGATGCGCCGGGACACCGTCGACTTCGGCAGTGCCAGCCGCGCGGCGGCGGCGCTGAAGCTCCCGGAATCGGCGACGCGGGCGAAGATCAGCAGATCGTTGGCGGCCAATTGTTCCATTTATGGCACGATGTTATCCGAAAATATGCCTTATCGAACTTGAATGCAACAACTAAAGTGCATCCAACGCCCACCATTTCGATGGAGAACCGAATGAACATCCTGCAGATCAACGCCAGCGCCCGCAGCTCCGGTGCGCAATCGACTGAACTCGCGAACCGCATCGTCGAACGCCTGCGCGACGCGAATCCGCACGCCGCGCTGCGCCTGCGCGATCTGGCCGCGGTGCCCCATCCGATGCTCGACGAAGCCGCACTGGGCGCGCTGTTCACGCCGGCAGCGCAGCGCAGCGCCGAGCAGGCAGCGCGCGTCGCGCTCGACGACGCGCTGATCGAAGAACTGTTCGCGGCCGACGTCGTCGTGCTCGGCGTGCCGATGTACAACTTCGGCATCCCGGCGCAGCTCAAGCACTGGATCGACGCCGTGGCTCGCGCCGGCGTGACCTTCCGCTACACCGAGCAGGGTCCGGTCGGCCTGGTGCAGGGCAAGAAGGTCATCGTCGCGCTGGCGCGCGGCGGCCGCTACCGCGACACCGCCGCCGACAGCCAGGTGCCGTACCTGAAGACCGTGCTCGGCTTCCTGGGAATCACCGACCTGCACTTCGTCTACGCCGAAGGCCTGAACATGGGCGCCGAAGCCGCCGCGCAGGGCCATGCCCAGGCGCAGGCCGACATCGACGCGGCGCTGGCCTGAGATCGGGGAGCCGAACATGTCCGATGCCACCCCCGCGATCCTGCGCGGCGTCGACTCGCTGGTCGACGGCGTGCAGACCTCCGACGGCGCCGGCGTGCGGCTGACGCGGGTGCTGACGCAGTCTCTGCAGCGCCGGCTCGACCCGTTCCTGATGCTCGACGTGTTCGGCAGTGACGACCCCGACGACTACATCGCGGGCTTCCCCGACCATCCGCACCGCGGCTTCGAAACCATCACCTACATGCTCGCCGGACGGATGCGGCATCGCGACAGCGCCGGCCACGAAGGCCTGCTCGAAGCCGGCGGCATGCAGTGGATGACTGCCGGGCGCGGCGTCGTGCATTCGGAAATCCCGCAGCAGCGCGACGGCCGCATGGAAGGCTTCCAGCTGTGGCTGAACCTGCCGGCTGCCGACAAGCTGTGCACTCCGTGGTACCGCGACTTCGCCGCCGATGCGCTGCCGCGGCTGCGCACCGCGCACGGCGCGCAGGCCGTCGTGCTGGCAGGCAGCAGCCACGGCGTGCACGGCGCGGTGCTGCGCGAAGCCACCACGCCGCTGATCCTCGACCTGCAGCTCGACGGCGGGGGCCGCTTCGAGCAGCCGTTGCCCAGCGCGCACAACGCGCTGCTCTACGTGATCGACGGTGCCGTGACGATCGGCGCGCAGGTCGTCGCACAGCGCCGCATGGCGGTGCTCGACAACCGCGGCGAGCTGTTGCGCATCGAGGCGTCCGACGGCGCGCGCGCGCTGCTGGTCGCCGGGCAACCGCTGCGCGAGCCGATCGCGCAGTACGGTCCGTTCGTGATGAACACCGAGCAGCAGATCTACGAAGCGATCCAGGACCACCGCGCCGGGCGCCTGGCCTGACGCCCGAGCGCAGCGCTCCGCCGCCGGTGGGCCGCATCCGCGGCGTCACCCAGCATCAGTCGGCGCGTCGATCGAGCTGCCCGAGCAGCGCGTCGCGCAACTGCGGCAGCTTGCCGCGGAAGAAATGGTCGGCGCCGGCGATCACCAGCACCGGCTGGCCGTGGCGCTCGGCCCAGCGCAGCACCGCCGGCAGCGGCACGCGCTCGTCGCGCTCGCCATGCACCAGCAGGCAGCCCGGCGGCAACGCCGGCGGATCGTAGCTGCGCCCGTCGACGACCACGCCTGCGGGCATTCCGGCGAGCAGCGCGCGCTGCGCCGGCGCGCCCTGGCGCGCGAGTTCGGCGGCGGCGCGCGCGAGCACGAAGGCGCCGAACGAAAACCCGACCAGCAGCAGCGGCAGGCCCGGGTGCGCGGCGCGCAGCTGCGCAGCCAACGCGACCATGTCGTCGGTTTCGCCGCGCCCGGCGTCATGCACTCCGGCGCTGTTGCCGACACCGCGGAAATTCGGGCGAACAGCGATCAAACCGTTCTCCTGACAAGCTTTCGCGAGGAGGACGGGAATCTTGTGCGAGGCGCTGCCTCCCAGCAAAGGCTGCGGATGGGCCACCAGCGCGACCCCGCGCGGCGGCCGCGACGGCGCGTCGAACAGGCATTCGATCGGCCCTGCCGGGCCCGGCAGCAATCGGCTGACGCCGTGCGCCGCGCTCATGGTGGGCCCCCAGGCGCTGCGCGCCGCCCCCCGCGGGGGCTGAGCGCGGCTTCGGAGCGGCCGTGCGCCGCGCTCATGATGAGCCCCCAGGCGCTGCGCGCCGCCCCCCGCGGGGGCTGAGCGCGGCTTCGGAGCGGCCGTGCGCCGCGCTCATGATGAGCCCCCAGGCGCTGCGCGCCTCCCCCCGAGGGGGCTGAGCGCGGCTTCGGAGCGGCCGTGCGCCGCGCTCACACGACCTCGCCCTGCTGCAGCCGGCGGCGCAGCTCGCGCTTGAGCAGCTTTCCGCTGGGGTTCTTCGGCAGCGCATCGCTGAACACGACGCGCTTGGGTACCTTGAAATGCGCCATCTGCGCGCGGCAGTGGGCAAGTACGGCTTCGGCGTCGGCGTGACAGCCGCGCTTGAGCACGACCACGGCGACCACGGCTTCGATCCACTGCGCGTCGGGCAGGCCCACGACCGCGACCTCGGACACTTCAGGCATCCGGAAAATGACCTCTTCGACTTCGCGGCTGGCGACGTTTTCGCCGCCGGTCTTGATCATGTCCTTCTTGCGGTCGACGATGGTGATGTAGCCTTCGGCGTCGACGGTGGCCAGGTCGCCGCTGTGGAACCAGCCGCCGTCGAACGCCTGAGCGGTCTTGTCGGGGGCGTCGAAATAGCCTCCGAGCAGCTGCGGCGAGCGGTGCACGATTTCACCGACCTGCCCGGGTGCGACGTCGCGCATCGCATCGTCGACGACCCGCGTCTGCACGTTCAGCGCCGGTCGCCCGGCCGAGCCGGCCTTGCGCAACTGGTCCTCGGGCTTGAGCACCGTGGCCAGCGGCGCGATCTCGGTCTGCCCGTAGTAGTTCCACAGCCGCACCTCGGGGAGCCGGCGCTGCATTTCGAGCAGCACCTCGACCGGCATGATCGACGCGCCGTAATACGCCTTGCGCAGCGCCGACAGGTCGGTGGTGTCGAACCCGGGGTCGCGCAGCAGCCCGATCCACACCGTCGGTGGCGCGAAGAACGAGCTGATGGCGTGCCGCGCCAGCAGCGGCAGCACGATCTCGGGTCGCGGCGCCGAGGTGATCACGTTGGTGCAGCCCAGGTAAACGGCCGGGCCGAAGAAACAGTCGAGCTGCGCGCAGTGGAACAGCGGCAGCGCGTGCAGCAAGCGGTCGGCGGCGACCATTTCGCCCTCGATCACGCAGCTGACGTATTCCCACAGCACGGCGTCGTGGCTCAGCACCGCGCCTTTCGGCGCCGACTCGGTTCCGCTGGTGTAGACGATCTGCGCCGCGGCGCTGGAGTCGACCGGCGGCAGTTCCGCGGGGTCGGCGGCGGCGAGCAGCGCGTCGAAGGTCTCGAGTCCCTCGGGCGCCGTCGCCGCTTCCTCACCCGGAAGCCACAGCAGCCGCGTCACGCAGCCGGCGCGCGCGGCCGCGTCGCGCCCGACCGTCTCCAGTCCCGGGCCCAGCGCCAGCGTCGCTGCGCCCGAACTGCGCAGGATGAACGCGACCTCTTCGGAATTGAGCATGAAATTGATCGGCACCAGAACGGCGCCGATGCGCGCCACCGCGAACCGCAAGGCGACGAACGCATGCGAGTTGCGCGACAGGATCGCGACCCGGTCGCCGGCGCCGACCGCACGCGCGCGCAACGCATGCGCCAGGCGGTCGACCACGGCGTCGAATTCGGCGTAGCTCCACGACACGTCGCCGCAGATGATCGCCTCCTTGTCAGGCAGGCGCCGCGCGGTACGGCGCAGGATGTCGGCGATGGCGTGCTGGCGGGCGTTGACGACCTCGGCAATGGCGTGCATCGGTGTGGCTCCGGTTGGGCTCAGGTGAAACACGGCGCGCGGCGCGCGACGAAGGCACGCACGCCTTCGGCGAATTCGTCGCCGACGCAGGCCTCGACGAAGGCGTCGCGCTCGGCGCGCAGCTGCGCGCGCAACCCGGCCAGGCCTGCCTCGCGCATCAGCCGCTTGGTGCGTGCCTGCGCCATCGGCGCGCCGCAGGCCAGCGCGTGGCCGACCGCGTCGGCACGCGCGTGCAGCGAATCGTCGTCGACGACCTCGCCGAGCAATCCGAGTTGCAGCGCGCGCGCGGCGTCGATGCGGGTATTGAGCAACGCCAGCTGCAGCGCCGCGCGCGTGCCCAGCAGACGCGGCAGCGTGAAGCTGGCGCCGCCGTCGGGCGACGCGCCGAGCGCGCCGTAGGCGAGCACGAACGACGCGCTGCGCGCGCCCAGCGCCAGATCGCAGGCCGCCACCAGCGACAGGCCGAAGCCCGCTGCGGCGCCGTGCACCGCAACGAGTACCGGCTGCGCCATGGTGTGGATGCGCTCGATGCTGCGGTGCGCCAGGTCGATCAGTTCGCCGAGCCGCTGCTGGCGCGCGGCCGGCTGCAGTTCGAGCAGCGTGGCCAGCCAGCGCACGTCGGCACCGACCATGAAATGCCGGCCCCGCGCACGCAGCACCACGGCGCGCACGGACGCGTCGTCGGCCGCCGCGTCGAGCGCGTCGGCCAGCGCCGCGGCCAGTCCCGCATCAAGCGCGTTGCTCGCCTCGTCGCCGGCGATGGTCAACGTTGCCACAGCGCCACTGCGCTGCACCTGCACGCTCATGACAGCCCTCCACGCGATACGCGAATCGCAGCGACCTGCAGGTCGCGCGCACCTGCGCGACGGTCGGGGCGCCGACGGGGCCGGCGCCCGCGTCAACCGTTGAAATCGCCCAGCCAGTCGCGGATGTGCTCGGCGTCGGCGAAATCCGAATACGGTCGCGGGTCGTCGAGCAGCACGACCACGACATGATGGCGGCGCAGGACTCCGTCGAGAATCAGGCAATGCCCGGCCTCGTTGATGAACCCGGTCTTCTGCAGCTCGAGGTGCCAGCCGTCGGTCACCAGATGGTCGGTGTTGCGGTACGCAAGCACGCGCCCGCGGGCGCGCACTTCCTGGCCTCGATCGGTTGAAAAAGCGCGGATCAGCGGATAGTGCGCCGCGGCATTCGCCAGCCGCGCCAGATCCTCGGCGGTCGAGCGGTCGGCCGGGTTCAGCCCGGTCGGATCCTGGTAGACGGTGTGCAGCATGCCGAGTTCGCGTGCCTTGCGGTTCATCGCTGCCACGCACGCGCCGACTCCGCCCGGATAGGCACGCGCCAGCGCATGCGCGGCGCGGTTTTCCGACGACATCAAGGCCAGCCTGAGCAGTTCGATGCGCGTGAAGCGCATCCCGGGCTCGAGGCGCGAAGCACTCCATTTCAGGGTATCGATGTCGGCCGTGGTGATGGCGATGACCTGCTGCATCGGCTGGTGCGCGTCGAGCACCACGCTGGCCAGCATCAGCTTGGTCAGCGATGCGATCGGGCGCACCACGTCGGCCTGTTTGCTCAGCAGCACCGCACCGGTGTCGACGTCGACGACGTAGGCCGATTGCGCGTCGAGCGCGCGCGCCAGCGCGCCCGACGTCGGCCATGCGGCGCGCGCGACCGGCCGCACCACGCGGCGCACCGCGGGGTGCACGCGGGCGTCCCGGAGATGGCGGGTGTCCCGGACGTACCGAACGTGACGGATGTAGCGCACATGACGGACGTGGCCGACATACCAGACGTGACGGACGTACCAGACGTGACGGACGTCATGGACATGGCGGACGTCACGGACATCGCGCTCGTGCCGCAAGTGCTCGATGCGTCGCGCGGCGGCAGCCGGCGACGGCGCCGCGTGCAGCTGCGCTCCGGCCCGTGTCGAGGCGGTCGACTGCTGCGCCATCGCGGGCGGGATGCCCAGCACGAACCAGGCTGCCCAGACCGTGCAGCAAACCGCTTGCCAGCACCTAGCCATCATCGCGTGCCGTCGCTCCATCGCTCTTCCCCTGCTGCGCCGCGTCGGAACAAGCCCTCGGCGGGCGGTTCGCAACGGCAAAATATTCTTGATGTTCAGGATATTAGCGCCAATTCATCAAGCTGCACTCGAATCGATGGGACGAACGCTTCGTTGGCGTCGTTGGCCACGTACGGCGTGGGGAAAAGCGCGTCTCCCGGCGCGACGCGGGAAAATGCACGGCGGCGGCGCGCGCGCGGTCGGCGCGCGGTCGGCGCCCGGCCCGCGACCTGCGGCGCCTCGCGAAAGGAGTCCTGCATGCGCACCGAAACGGATTCGCTGGGGCAGGTCCAGGTTCCCGACGATCGCTACTGGGGCGCGCAAACCGCGCGCGCGCTGGACCATTTCGCGACCGACCCGGAGCGGCTGCGCTGGCCGCGCGCGGTGATCGGCGCGATCGGCCGCGTCAAGCAGGCCGCCGCGCTGGCCAATGGCGAACTCGGCGAACTCGACACCAGGCTGGCTCGGGCCATCGCCGATGCCGCCGGCGAAGTCGCCTGCGGCATGCTCGACGACCATTTCCCGCTCGGCGTGTTCCAGGCCGGATCCGGCACGCAGACGAACATGAACGCCAACGAGGTCATCGCCAACCGCGCGATCGAACGCCTCGGCGGCCGCCTCGGCAGCAAGACCCCGGTACACCCCAACGACCACGTCAACCGCTGCCAGTC
>JAJZEB010000077.1 GCA_021805805.1 Pseudomonadota bacterium
GGGCTTCGCCCGGCCGCCGGCGGGATCAGCCCTGACCGGTGCTTTGCACGCAGCGGCCGGTCTGCAGCCAGTACAGCACCGGGTCGCCCTTCGCGTCGGGCGGCTCCGACGGCATGCGCGCGCCGTGGGCGCGGAACTCGACCGTCGCGTCGCCGCGTCCGGTGTTGCCGCTGCTGTCGACGAACCAGTCGCGCAGCGACGCGCACGGCAGCTTGAACTGCGCGGTACGCACGGTCAGGTCGACGATGTCGGTGCCGCCGCCGACCGGAGTCAGCTCGGCTGAAATCGCCGCAGCACCGTAGCGCGCGAGCAGGGCTTCGAGCGGCTGGCCGTCGAAGGTCCTGAACGGTTGCAGGTAATGATCCAGCGCCGGACCGACGACCGGGTCGGCGAGCGCCGGGGCTGCGCACAGCGCGAGGGCGGCGAGCAGCGAAAGGCGGATCGTGCGCATCGTGGGCGTCTCCAGGGAGTTGTGCTTACTTCACCAGAAAGCCGCCTGGCTGTCAACGCGCGACCGGGCGGGTTCGCGCTGCGCCGGATGGGGCCCCGGGCCGGGTCCTGCGCACCGGTCGGGCCGGGGTCTTGCCGGTGCGCGCCACGGTCGCAGCGGACTCGCACGCGGCTCACGCCGGCATGACGCGCGTGTCGGCGGCGGGCGTCTAGACTGCGAGGCCGCGTGCGGCATCCGGGTCCGCGCGCCATCGGCAGAGTAGGAACGGCAATGCAGCACACACGATGGTTCTGGCTGCTCGGCCTGGCGCTGACCTGGGCGCCGGCCGTCAGCAATGCAGCGGCGACTTTCACCGACGGCAAGGGCTACCAGACTCTGGCGTCGCCGCAGCCCGTGAGCCCGGCGGGCAAGGTCGTCGTGCTCGAGTTCTTCAGCTACGGTTGTGGACACTGCGCGCAGTTCGAGCCCGAGCTCGAGGCGTGGGCGCGCAAGCTGCCACGCCATGTGGTGCTCGAACGGGTTCCGGTGGCCCTTGCGCCGCGCTTCGAGCCGCAGCAGCGGCTGTATTACGCCTTGCGCGCGCTGGGCAAGGTCGACGCGTTGCAGCAACGCGTGTTCGACGCGGTCACGCGGCAGCGCGCCAGCCTTGACACCCCCGAGGCGATGGCAACCTGGCTGCAGGCGCACGGCGTGGCGCGCAAGGCCTTCCTCGACGCCTACAACAGCTTCGCGGTCCAGATGCAGGCACGCCGCGCCAGCCAGATGGCGGCCGCCTATCGCATCTCAGGCGTGCCGGCGATGGCCGTGCAGGGCCGCTATCTGGTCACGCCCGGCATGGAGCAGACGCCGACCATGCCGGCAGTGCTGCAGGCCGTCGACAGTCTGATCGCGCGCGTGGCCGCCGCAGGCTGACGCGGCGCGGACTCAGTCGCGCAGTGCGCGCAGCACGGCGCGCCAGGTCGCCGGCGCGGTGATCAGCCCGAGGTGCCCGGTGCCGTCGAGCAGATGCGCCGGGACGCCGCGCAGCAGCGCGGCCGTCGGCGGGTACACGACCTGGTCGCAGGTGGCGGCGATGCACAGCGCCGGCGGCAGCGCGGGCTCGCGCTGCGCCAGCGCACGCAGCCAGGCGCTGTGCGGGCGCATCTGCCGGGCGGCCGGCGAGCGTGCCCAGCGCGCCAGCGGCGTGCCTTGGTGCGGGGTGCCGACGAACACGATGCGCGCCACCGGCGGCGGGACCGGGCGCGCTGCCAGCCAGGCGCGCACGGCCATGCCGCCCATGCTGTGGGCGACGATCACCGGCGCGCCGCCGCCGGCGGCATGCAACTGCCGCACCGCTGCGTCGATGCGCGCGGCATAGGCCTCGATGTCGGCCGGCATCGGCTCCAGGTCGGGCGCGACGAACGGCGTGCCGCGGCGACCGAGGCGGCGCAGCAGCGGGTTCCAGACTCCGCGGTTGCACCAGTAGCCGTGCACCAGCACCACACCGCGGCGGCGGCCGTGCACGTCATCGGGCCATGTCCGGCTGCGCCACGGCTGCAGCCAGCCGAAGGTGCGTGCCTGCAGCCACGCTTCGCGCAGCACGACCGCTGCGCAGCCACGCGCGCGCGGCGCGAAGCGCTGTCGCTGCAGCATCTGCGTGCCGACGAGCGCCAGCGGCGCGACGGCGAGCAGCGCCATGGCCAGCGCCGCGGCGGGCCCGGGTTGGGCGCGGCACAGCGCCAGCGCCAGCAGCGCCAGTGTGACGCTCTGGCCGCATTGCAGCACGCGCAGCTTGTGCGCGGTCGACACGAATCGGAACGAGGGTCGCTTCACGTGCGTCGCGCTTTGCGGAGATCCGATGCATTTTGCCTGCTGCGTTATATTTCACGGTATACAACCCGAACAGACCGGGATCATTGACCCATCGGAGGAGCTTGCGATGCAGCATCGACGTCTTTTCGTTCGCCGTGCCCTGGCCTTGGCGCTGGCGCTGTCCGGAGCTGTGTCGGTCCGGCCCGCGCACGCGGCCGAACCGGTGCTCGCGGTGGCGTACGCCGGCTCGATGGGCGCGTTGATGGACAAGGCGCTGGGACCGGCGATCGCGCGCGAGGCGCACGTCCAGTTCCAGGGTCGCGGGGCCGGAGCCTACGGTCTGGCGCATCTGCTGGCCGCGCGAAAGCTGCGCGCCGACGTGTTCGTCTCGATCACCCCGGGCCCGATCGCGGTGCTGCGCAAAGCCGGGTTGGTCGACGAAGCGGTGCCGGTGGCCAGCACCGAAATGGTCATCGCCTACAGTCCCGATGGCCCGCACGCCGCGGCCTTCCGCCAGGCCGCGGCCGGCAAGCTGCCGTGGTACCAGGTGCTCGAGCGCCCCGGTGTGCGCTTCGGTCGCACCGACCCGACGACCGACCCGCAGGGGCGCAACATCGTGTTCGCGATGCTGCTGGCGCAGCGCTATTACCGGCAGCCGGGTCTGGCGCACCGCCTGCTCGGCGATTTCCAGCACGACACGGCGCAGATCTTCGCCGAGCCGTCGCTGCTGAGCCGGCTGCAAAGCGGGCAGATCGACGCCTCGTCGGGCTACCGCAGCGCGGTGATCTCGCACAAGCTGCCCTATATCGCGTTGCCCAGGCAGATCAACCTCAGCGACCCATCGCA
Source organism: Pseudomonadota bacterium (assembly GCA_021805805.1). Classification (GTDB taxonomy): domain Bacteria; phylum Pseudomonadota; class Gammaproteobacteria; order Burkholderiales; family Burkholderiaceae_C; genus Thiomonas_A. The sequence continues at coordinate 3,089 of JAJZEB010000077.1, forward strand.
GCAGACCGGCTGGTACGACAAGGTGCATTTCAGCATCACCGGAGCCGACGGCAAGGCCACCGAACTGTCGACACAGCCGCTGGTGTTCTATGCTGCGGTGCTGAAGAACGCGGCCAATCCGGACTCCGGCAAGGCGTTCATCCGGTTGATGCAGGGAGCGCAGGGACAGCAGATGTTCAAGGCCTATGGCTACAGCCGCCCGAAGGGCGGCGCTTTGCGGTGACGCGCGGCCACACGGCCGGTTCCGGGCGCGCATGCCGAATCCGGCGTTCGACGCGGCGCTGACCGCGCGCCTGGGTGCGCGCGCGGCGCTGGCCGTGCAGGCGCGCCACGGCTGGCTGGTGGCCGGCGCCGCGCTGCTTGCGCTGGCGCTGCTCAGTGTGCCGTTCGCCGGCCTGCTGCTGGCCACGCCGTGGACCGGCCTGCACCTGCAGCCCGGCGACGGCGGCGCGCTCGCGGTGTCGATCGGCTACACCGCGGTCGCGCTGCTCATCGTCGTGCTGCTCGGAACGCCGCTGGCCTGGCTGCTGGCGCGGCACGCGTTTCGCGGCAAGTGGCTGGCCGAGGCGCTGGTGCTGCTGCCGCTGCTGACGCCGCCGCTGGCGATGGGGTTGCTGCTGGCGATCAGCTTCGGCCCCTACAGCGTGCTCGGGCACGCCGCGGCGCAGCTCGGCATGAGCCTGACCAACACCCCGGCGGCGTTCGTGCTGGCGCAGGTCTACGGCAGCGCGCCGTACTTCATCGTCGCGGCGCGCACCGCGTTCGAAGGCGTGCCGCGCGAACTCGAGCAGGTGTCGCTGACACTGGGCCAGTCACCATGGCGCACCTTCGTTCGCATCACCGTGCCGCTGGCGCGACTGGGCTTGATCGCAGGCGTCGCGCTGGCCTGGGTGAGGGCCCTCGGCGAATTCGGCATCGTGCTGATCATGGCGTATTACCCGCAAGGCATTCCAGTGAAACTTTGGGTCAACTTGCAGGACACCGGAATTTCGGCGGTCTATCCGCTGTTGTGGCTTTTTTTCGCGATCGGTCTGCCGCTGCCGCTGCTGCTCGGCGTGGCGGCGCGGCGCCGTCGCGACTGAGCCGGCGATGCGCGTGGATCTGCAGCTGCCGGCACCGTTCGGCCTTGAAGTCGATTTCGAAGTCGACGGCTTCACCGTGCTGCTCGGCGCCAGCGGCGCCGGCAAGACCGCGCTGCTGAAGGCGCTGGCCGGCCTGCTCCCCAGCCGGGGCCAGCCGTTCGCCGGCTTGCCGCCGCAGCGCCGACCGGTCGGCTACATGCCGCAGGGCCACGTCCTGTTTCCGCATTTGCGCGCCTGGCAGAACGTGGCCTACGCCTTCGGCGGCGCGCTGCGCGCGCACCACGCGGCGGCGCTGGAACTGCTGGCCGCGGTCGGACTGGCGGACCGCGCGAACCATTTCCCGGCCGAGCTCTCGGGCGGTCAGCAACAGCGTGTGGCGCTGGCACGTGCATTGGCGCGCGCGCCGCAGATCCTGTTGCTCGACGAGCCGACTTCGGCGCTCGACGCCAGCCTGCGCGATGCGCTCGCTGCCGAACTGATCGCGCGGCTGCGTCGGCTGGGGATTCCGGCGCTGGCTGCGACGCACGACGTCGGACTGGCCGCGATGGCCGACCGCGTGGTGCTGCTGGTCGACGGGCGCATCGCGCAGCAGGGTCCGCCGGCCGAAGTGCTGGCGAATCCGGCCGGAATCGCCGCGGCCGCGCTGCTGGGGTGGCGCAACCGCTACGAGGCCGTCGTGGTGCGGACGCAGCCCGATGCATGCGTCGCGCGCTGGGACGCGGCCGGTGGCGTACCGCTGCGTCTGCCGGCGACCGACGCCGATCCAGGCTCTGTATTAGACTGGATGATCCATGTCGATGCGGTGCGCGTGCATCCGGTCGATGCGCCGGCCGCGGCGGGCATGTTGCGCGGGCGCGTTGCCCACTGCGTGCCGCAGGCGCGCGGCTGGCTGCTCGGCATCCGCATCGACGAGGCGCTGCTGTGGGCCCAGGCCGATTCCGCGATGGCGCAGCCGGGTGCGGACGTGGCCGTCGCATTGCCGATGGATGCGCTGCGCTGCTGGCCGCGCGGCGCACGCCACTGAGCTGCCGCGACGCGCGGGGCGGCAACGCGCACGCTCAAGAAGCGCGGAAATGTGTCGTATCAAAAAACACCAATAGTTTCGTTTGGAGGGCGTCGCGGGGTCGTCCCCGCTGCCACCGAACGCCGGATGACGCGATCGGAGCTCCGATGAATGCAGTCTTGATGCACTACGCCCAGCAATTCCTCGAACCGCTGGATTCGCTGGAGATGCTCGCAGAAGCCGATCCGGGAATGAACAACCGGATCGTGTTCATGAATCGCGTCGCGCGCGACACCATGGCCGAACACCACGCCGGGCTCAACGGCGCGCTGCGCGGTGCCGACGTGCGGCAGGCGTTCGAGCGGTCGATCCACCAGTTCCACAAGGATCCGGAGCGCATTCGCGCGATCCTGCGCGATCTTGCATCCGGCAAGACCGTGCTGCACAGCCTGGAAATGACGGTCGGCTCGGTGACCTTCGCGCTGCGTTTCGCCGCGGTCAGGGACGCCGACGGCAACGTGCTGGCTTTCCACGCTTCGTGGCGCGACGTGACCGCGGTGCGCGCCATCGAAGAGCAGGGAGCGCGCACCCGCGCGGTCACCCGCGATCTGGAGGCCGCCGCCGGCAGTTTCGAGCGCGCCGTGCAGGCCAACTCGAACGCGGTGCTGCGCGTCGGCGAGACGGTGACCGGAAACCGCGCCGCGGTTGCCGAGCTGACCTCGCATCTGGCCACGATCAACGCCGTGGTGGCGACCATCCGCGAAATCTCAAACCAGACCAATCTGCTCGCGCTGAACGCGGCCATCGAGGCCGCACGGGCCGGAGACGCTGGGCGCGGCTTCGCCGTCGTCGCCGATGAAGTGCGCAACCTGGCGCGGCGGGTGCAAAGCGCCACCGGTGAGGTCGAGGACGGCACGCGGGCGATCCACGACTGCGCCAGCACCATCGAGCGCACCAGCGATGCCGCGGGGCGCGAGGTGCAGGTGGTCGAATCGGTCACCGCGTCGCTGCGCCGGCAGATGCGCGGCATGCAGGCGACCACCGCGCGCCTGCTGCTCGAGGGTGCGCAGGAGGATCACCGCGCGTTCGTCGCGCAGGTGCTGACCGACGCGGCCAGAGACGACGGCGCGGTCGACGTGGATGCGTTGCCCGACCACCACGGCTGCCGCTTCGGCAAGTGGTACGACAGCGAGGGGCGGGCCGGCTACGGCGGGCTCGGAGCATTCCGTGCCGTGGATCCGGCGCACGAGGCGGTGCACCGCATCGCGCGCGCCGTGCTGCAGGCCAGCCGGAACAGGAACGAGGATCAGGTGCACAAGCTCGGCGCCGAGCTGCTCGCCGCGCAGAACGACGTGCTGCAGGCGATCAAGGAGCTGGCGCGCGCGGTCGGCGAGCGCGACGGCACGGTGGCGGCGGACGCGCGCGGCGCTTGAGCGGGGCGGCCCCGGTGTGCGCGGGCCGCTGCCGGCCGCGCCCGTTTGTGCGTAGACTCGGGTATCGGGGGCGCATGCTGCGCTCCGACCTTCGCGCAGGAGCACGATCGACGCCATGGAGCCGGCCTGGCGCTTTTTCCGTTCCACGCACGGCGTGCTGCTGGCGCTGTGCGCGCTGACGCTCCCCGCCGGACTGCTGCTGCACTGGATGGGACGCGCGGGCGCGGCGCAGGCGGCGTGGGCGCTGGGTGCGCTGCCGGTGGCTGCCATGCTTGCCTGGCAGGTGCTGCGCGGGCTGTGGCAGCGCCAGGCCGGGGTCGACGTGCTGGCGCTGATCGCGGTGGTCATGGCGCTGTTGCTCGGTCAGGCGCTGACGGCCGCGGTGATCGCGCTGATGCTGGCCAGCGGCCGTGCGCTGGAAGACTACGCCGAGGCCCGCGCGCAGCGCGAAATGACGGCGCTGCTGCGCCAGGCGCCTCGGCGTGCGCATCGCCTCGAAGCCGGCGAGTGGCGCGTGGTCGAGCTGGCCGCGGTCGAGGTCGATGACCGGCTGCTGGTGCCGCACGGCGAGGTGGTGCCGGTCGACGGCGTGCTCGACGGCACCGCCGAGCTCGACGAGTCGGCGCTGACCGGCGAGGCGCGGCCGCAAAGCCTAATGCCGGGCGAGGCCGTGCTCAGCGGGGTGATCAACGTCGGCGCAGCGTTCGAGATGCGCGCCACGGCGCGTGCCGACGCGAGCACCTTCGCCGGCATCGTGCGCCTGGTCGGTGCCGCGCAGCGCGAGCGCAGCCCGGGCGCGCGCCTGGCCGACCGCTACGCCGCCGGGTTCATCGTCCTGACGCTGGCCGCAGCCGGCGCCGCGTGGGCCGTGAGCGGCGAGCTGATGCGCGCCCTGGCGGTGCTGGTCGTGGCCACGCCGTGCCCGCTGATCCTGGCCGTACCGGTGGCGATCGTCTCCGGCATGTCGGCCTGCGCGCGCCGCGGCGTGCTGGTCAAGGGCGGCGGCGCGCTGGAGCGGCTGGCGCGCGCGCGCATCCTGTTCTTCGACAAGACCGGAACGCTGACCGGCGGCCGCGCGCGTCTGGTCGACATCGCGCACGGTGCGGAGTTCGGCGCCGACGAGGTGCTGCGGCTGGCCGCCGCGCTGGCGCAGGCTTCCGGCCACGTCACTTCGGCGGCGGTGGTCAGCGCCGCGCGCGAGCGCGGCCTGAGCCTGCCGGCGCCGCAGGCCGTCGTGGAAAGCCCGGGCGCCGGGGTCGACGGCGCGGTGCAGGGTCGGCACGTGGCGATCGGCTCGTACGCGCATATCGCGGCGCAGGCGGCGCCGGCGCCGTGGAGCGAAGCGTTCCTGCGGCGCAGCGCCTACGAGGGTGCGACGGCGGTGTTCGTCGGCGTCGACGGCACCATGGTCGGCGCGCTGCGGCTGCTCGACGGCATCCGGCTGGAAACGCCGCGCGCGCTGCGGCTGCTGCGGCGCGAAGGGCTGCAACGCATCGTCATGCTGACCGGCGACCGCGCCGACGTGGCCGAATGGGTCGGCGCGCTGCTCGGCGGGCTCGAGGTGCGCGCCAGCCAGCGCCCGGCCGACAAGCTCGACGCCATACGCGCGGCGCGCGCCGACGGCGGCGTGATCATGGTCGGCGACGGTGTCAACGACGCGCCGGCGCTGGCCGCAGCCGACGTCGGCGTGGCGATGGGCGCACGCGGCGCGGCGGCGTCGGCCGAGGCCGCCGACGTGGTACTGCTGGTCGACCGCCTCGACCGCCTGGTCGACGCCCGGCGCATCGCGCGGCGGGCGCGGCGCATCGCGCTGCAGAGCGTGGCGTTGGGCATGGGGTTGTCGCTGGTCGCGATGCTGGTCGCCGCGGCCGGCGCGCTGCCGCCGCTGGCCGGCGCGCTGCTGCAGGAGTTCATCGACGTGGCCGCGATCGCCAATGCGCTGCGTGCGCTGCGTGCGCCGGCATCGCACGCCGGCGCCGCGCTGGCCCCGGCGCACGCGCAGCGGGTACACGCCGAGCACACCGAGCTGGCGGCGATGCTCGACCGCATTCGAGCGCTGGCCGAGCAGCTGCCGCAGCTCGAACCCGCGCGCGCACGCAGCGAGCTGCGCGCGCTGGCCGGCGCGCTGGCCGCGCACCTGCTGCCGCACGAACTGCACGAAGATGCCGAGGTCTATCCGGCGATCGGCGAGCTGCTCGGCGGCGACGATCCGATGGCGGCGCTGAGCGCGACCCACCGCGAGATCTTCCGCAGCACGCGGCTGCTGACGCAGATGATCGACGACCTGCCCGCCGACGGTCCCGACCCGGCAAGTGCGCGCGAACTGCAGCAGCTGCTGTTCGGGCTCGATGCCATCCTGCGCCTGCACGTGGCGCAGGAAGACGAGTTGTTCCACGCCCTCGAGGCCGTCGCGCCGGCCTGAGGCGCGCAGCTCGGGCTTCAGTCCGCGGCGCGGGCCACGGCGCGGCGCAGCAGCGCCAGCGCGATGCCGAAGAACACGCTGCCGATGACCGCGATGGCGGCGAACGACGGCCAGACCACGTCGAATCCGGCGCCGCGGAACAGGATGGCTTGCGACAGGTTGACGAAATGCGTCGTCGGCGCCGCCAGCATCAGCGTGCGTACCGTTTCAGGCATGCTCTCGCGCGGCGTGGTTCCTCCCGACAGCATTTCCAGCGGCAACAGCACCAGGATCAGCAGCAGGCCGGCCTGCGGCATCGAGCGCGCCACGGTGCCCATGAAGATGCCGATCGACGTCACCGCGAACAGGTGCAGCGCCACGCCGAGTGCGAACAGCGCAAGCGGCCCTGGCAACGGCACGCCGAGCAGCGCGTGGACCACGCCGAGCAGCGACAGCATCGCGCCGACCAGCACGACCAGGCCCATCGACCAGACCTTCGCGGCCATGATCTCCAGCGGCGTCACCGGCATCGACAGCAAGTGCTCGATGGTGCCGTGCTCGCGTTCGCGGATCAGCGCCGCGCAGGTCAGCACGATGCCCAGCATGGTGATGTTGTTGATCAGCTCGACCACCGCGCCGAACCAGGCCTGGCGCAGCGCCGGGTTGAAGCGGTTGCGAAGCTCCAGCCGCACCGGAAGCGTGGCGCGGCTGCGCACATGCGTCAGGTACTCGGCGATTTCGCCGTCGACCACCGCCTGCACGTAGGCGCTGCCGGTGAAGGCCTGCGCCATGCGCGTGGCGTCGATATCGAGCTGCACGCGCGGCGCGCGCCCGGCGCGCACGTCGCGCTGGAAATGCGGCGGGATGTCGAGCGCGAAGGTGATGCGTCCGGCGTCGAGCTCCCGCGTCGTCGCCGCCACGTCGGGCGCGTCGATGCGCAGCAGCGCCGGTGGCCCCAGTGCGTCGACGATTCGCATCGACAGCACAGAATGGTCCTCGTCGACGACTGCCAGCGGCGCCTTGTGCAGCGTTTCGGGCATTCCGGTGGCCGCGGTGTAGATGGCAGCGGTCAGCGCGAACGCCATCAGCACCAGCATCGCGCGATCGTGCGCGAGGCTGCGCAGTTCCTTGACTCCCAGGTGCACGATGTTCGATGCGCGTGCCATCGTCGGACCTCGCCGGGGACCGCTTCAGCGTTCCTGCTTGCGCAGCAGCGCCGCGCTCAGCGCCAGCAGCAGTGGCGCGGCCAGCGCCAGCGCGACGAACGCGCCGGCGAGATCGCCCAGGCCCAATGCCTTGGAGAAGGTGCCGCGGCTGATGTCGAGGAAGTGGCTGGTCGGGTAGACGCGTCCGATCCACGCCGCCACGCCCTCGAGCGACGCGGTCGGGTTGATCAGTCCGGAGAACTGGATCGCCGGCAGCATGGTGCCGAGGCTGGTGGCGAAGATCGCCGCGGTCTGCGTGCGCAGGAACGTCGACATCAGCAACCCCAGCGCGGTCGACGCGAACACGTACAGCAGCGCACCCAGCGCCAGCGCGGCGAAGCTGCCGCGGAACGGCACGCCGAACGCGGTCACCGCGAGAAGCCACAGCAGCATGAAATTGACCATCGCCAGCGCCACGTAGGGCAGTTGCTTGCCGAGCAGGAATGCTCCGGCGCCCACCGGGGTCAGGTAGAAGTTGACGATCGAGCCGAGTTCCTTTTCGCGCACCACGCTGAGCGACGCGAGCATGGCCGGAATCATCATCAACAGCAGCGGGATGACCGCCGGCACCATCGCCACCGCGCTGCGCAGTTCCGGGTTGTAGCGAAAGCGCGGCTCGACCGCGGGCACGCCGACGCCGACGCGCTGCGCCAGCCACTGCGCGTGCAGCGCCTCGACGTAGGCATCGATGGTTTCCGCGCGTGCCGGCATCGAGCCGTCGACCCAGGCGCCGATCGCGGCCCGGCCGCGCGCGGCGTCGCGGGCGAAGTGCGGCGGAATCTCGATGGCCAGACTCAGCGCGCCGTCGCGCATGCGGCGGTCCAGCGCGGCGTCGTCGGTGATCGGCCGCTGGACGACGAAATAGCGCGAGCCTGCGATGTCGCCGGCGTAGGCGCGGCTCAAGGTGGTGGCGTCTCGGTCGAGCACGGCGAAGCGCAGGTGCTCGACGTCCATGCTGATGCCGTAGCCCATGATGAGCAGCAGCAGCGCGCTGCCCAGCAGCGCCAGCGTCGCGCGCACCGGGTCGCGCAGCAGCTCGATGGCTTCGCGCCGACTGTAGCTGTACAAGCCGACGACGCGTGCGCGCAGCCGGGCGATGGCGTCGCGTCGCGGCGGCGGGGCCGGGGCAAGGCCGTCGTCGGCGGACACGTCGTCGGCCGCTTCCCCTGCAGCGCCGCCGGAGTGGCCGCGGATCAGCGCGATGAAGGCGCGTTCCAGCGAGCCGTCGCCGTGCGCGTCGGCCAGCGCCTGCGGCGCGCCGGTGGCGATCACGCGCCCGGCGTGCATCAGCGCGATGCGGTCGCAGCGCATCGCTTCGCCCATCAGGTGGGTCGAGACGAACAGGGTCACGCCGTCGTCGTGCGCCATTGCGCTCATCAAGGTCCAGAACGCGTCGCGCGCCAGCGGGTCGACGCCCGAGGTCGGCTCGTCGAGGATCAGCAGCTCGGGTTGATGCAAGGTCGCCACAGCCAGCGACAGGCGCTGGCGCACACCCAGCGGCAGCTCGGCCGGATGCTTGTCGAGGTCGGCACCGAGGCCGAAGCGGTCGACCAGCGTTGCGATGCGCGCCGCGCGCCGCGCCGGCGGCAACGCGAACAGGCGGGCGTGCAGCGCCAGGTTCTGCGCCACCGTGAGCTCACCGTAGAGCGAAAACGCCTGCGTCATGTAGCCGACGCGCGCGCGCGATGCGGTGTCGCGTGGATCGGGCGCGTGGCCCAGCACCCGCACGCTGCCGGCGCTGGCCGGCAGCAGTCCGGTGAGCATTTTCATCGTCGTCGTCTTGCCGCAGCCGTTCGAGCCGATGAAGCCGAAAATCTCGCCGCGCGCGATGCGCAGGTCGACATGGTCGACGGCGACGAAGTCGCCGAAGCGGCGGGTCAGCCCCTGCGCCTCGATCGCGACCCCGGCGGCACGCGGTGGCTCGGCGCTGCTGCGGTCGGGGCGCGGCGCCGCGGCGGGTGCGGCGGGTGCGGCGGCGCGCTGCCGCAGCAGCGCGATGAACGCGCCATCCAGGCTCGACGCGCCGACGCTGGACATCAGCTGCGCCGGCGGCGCGCTGGCGATCGCCCGTCCGGCGTCCATCGCGACCACCCAGTCGAAGCGTTCGGCCTCGTCGAGGTAGGCGGTCGCCACCAGCAGGCTCATGCCGGGACGGCGGGCGCGCACGCGGTCGATCAATTGCCAGAACTGGCTGCGCGACAGCGGGTCGACACCGGTGGTCGGTTCGTCGAGCACCAGCAGATCGGGGTCGTGCATCAGCGCGCAGCACAGCCCCAGTTTCTGCTTCATGCCGCCCGACAGCTTGCCCACCGGGCGATCGCGGAACGGCGCCAGCCCGGTGGCGCCGAGCAGCGCGTCGACGCGGCGCGTGCGCCGGCCGCGGGCGTAGCCGCGCAGGCGACCGAAGAAATCCAGGTTGTCGGCGACCGACAAGGTCGGATAAAGATTGCGCCCCAGTCCTTGCGGCATGTAGGCGATGCGTGCGCGCAGTTTCGCGCGCTGCCGCGGCTGCGCGATGTCGGCGCCGAGCACTTCGATGCGCCCGCGCTGCAGGCGACGCACTCCTGCGAGCAGCGCCAGCAGGCTGGACTTGCCGACTCCGTCGGGGCCGATCAGGCCCACGCTGCAGCCGGCGGGAAGCTCCAGGTCGAGGCCGTCGAGCGCCATGCGGCTGCCGTAGCGCAGGTCCACGCCGGTCACACGGGCGAGCATCGTGGCGGCGTCGGCAGCCATCGTGCAGTCCTCAGTGCGTCAGTCGCAGCCAGGCGGGCCACGGCGTCGCGTCACGGCGCAGATACGCCACGCCGGGCATCCCGCTCTTGAGTGCCCCCAGGTCCGGGCTGCGCCCGGCCCGCCCCCCGCGGGGGTCAAGCAATCTTGGGGCGGCCCGGCGATTGCTTGGGAGTGCCCCCAGGTCCGGGTCGAGTCTGGCCTTGACGCGGAACATCATCTTTTGCCGTTCGGTTTCGGTCTCGACGGTCTTCGGCGTGAACTGCGCCACCGACGACACATAGGTCACCCGCGCCGGAAGAACCCGTTGCGGGAAGGCGTCGAGTCGCAGCCGCACCGGCGCATGCAACGCAATGCGCCCGGCGTCCTGTTCGGGCAGGAAGAAGACGAAGTCGATGTGCGACACGTCGACGAGACCGAGCAGCGGAGCACCGGCAGCGATGACTTCTCCTGGGCGTGCGATGACGTATTCGACGCGTCCGCTGCTTGCTGCGCGTATCGTGCAGTCGTCGATGTCGAGCTGCAGCCGCTGCACGGTGGCCGCAGCCGCGGCCGCAGCGGCTTGCGCTTCCACGCGCTGGGCGCGTGCCGCGTCGAGCGCGGCACCGGCTGCCGCCAGCTGCGCGCGCGCGGCGTCGCGCGCAC
>JAJZEB010000078.1 GCA_021805805.1 Pseudomonadota bacterium
GCAGCAAAGCCCGCGCCGCCGGCCGTTGCACGCCAGGCGCCGAAGCCGGCGCCGAGCGTGGCGCGGCCAGCCCCGGTACCGCACCCCGCCGCGCCACGCCGCGCAGCGCCGCTGCGCGCGGCACTGGTCTGCGCGCGCCAGGTCGCCCCGCGCATGCCCGAACTGGCCGCCGAGGAAGGGCTCGGCGGCACCGTGACGGCGCGCGCGGTGGTCGTGCACGGGCGCGTGCGCCGGGTGCGGATCGTTTCGGGGCCCGAGATGTTCGACGACGCCGTGCGCACGGCCATGCTGCAGTATCGCTGCGCGGACCGCGGCGACCAGCCGATCACCGTGGTGCAGACGTTCCGCTTCAGCGTGCAGTGACCCAGGCGACGCGCCCGCCGAATCCGGGCTGCCCTGCAGGCTGCGAGGTGGAACGGGCTGGGCGCAGCCCGGCCCTGGGGGCGCTCAGAGCCAGCTGTAGCTGGCGTCGAGCCAGACTCCGCGCGGCGCCCCCGGGGCGACGAACTGCGCCGCCTGCCAGGTCGCCGGCTGGTTGCTGAACGCGCGATCCGGGCCGGTGAACGCGTTGCTGCCGAGCTGGCCGAAGTCGGTGTAGACGCGATTGAACACATTGTCCACCGACAGATCGACGCGCCAGTGGCGATCGACCCGGTAGCCGGCACCGGCGTTGACCACGGCGTACCCGGGTACGGTTCCGTTGGCGTCCCGGTTGTTCTCGTCGCCTTGCGCATAGCGCTGGCTGAAGGCCTCGATCTGGCCGCGCAGCATCCAGCGCCTGGTCGGCCGGAACTGCGCGCTGAGCGTCGCGGTCCAGGCCGGGATGTTCGGCAGGCGGTCACCGGGCCGGACCTGGATGTTGCCGCTGGCGTCCGCGGTCGAATTGTTCGGGCTTGGCTCGAGGAATCCCGAGGCGTAGGTGGCCAGGGTGTGGCTCAACGACGCGCTCCACTGCCACTGCGCACTGCCGCCGAGCACGTCCAGCCGGGCGGTACGGAACAGCTCCTGCGCGATGTTGGTGAAATAGCCCTGGGTCATGTTGGCCAGGCTGACGAATTGCAGCGCGTCGTCGAGCTGGGTGTGGGTGTAGCTGAGCCGTACTCGCATGCCGCGCAGGCGCCACACCGCGCCAGCCTGGGCGGTATGGGCGATCACCGGCCGCAGGTTCGGGTCCGCGACGAGCACATTGGGCAAGGTGCACGGTGCCGCCGGGCTGGCGCAGGTCAGCTCGACGGGCATCGGAACGCGCATGCCCTGCGCGTAGCGCAGGTAGTAGGAAGCGCGGTGCGTGGGGTGCAGGTCGACTCCGACACTCGGATTGAAGCGCGTGTAGTGATGGCTGCCGCCGAGCGCGCCGCCGAGCCGGTCCTGCAGATCGATGCTGGCGTCGTCGAGGCGGCCGCCTGCGCTGAGGTCGGCCCAGCGCGTCGCCGACAAACGCTCGGTCAGGTACAGCGCCTGGTCGCTGCTGCGGTCGCCGAGATCGACCCGCGCCTGGTTGAACGGACCGATTCCCACCGTGGTGCGCGTCGCGCTCAGTGTGGCCGCTTGCTGCGCCTGCGTGAAACCGATGTCGGCGCGGTCGACGTCGATTCCCACGGTGGCCACGCTGCGCATGCCGTGCAGCACGGTGTCGTTGCGCGCGGCCAGCGTGAGGCCCCGCCCACGCTGGTGCAGGCTGTCGACGGCGTTGTTCGCCACCGGATCGGCCAGGGTCGGCACGGAGCCTGAGTAACTGCCGTTGAGGTTGCTGTTGAACCCGTTCTGGTCGCTGTTGCGCAGATACACGCGCGCCGTCAGCTGCCAGCGCGGCGAAAGCCGTTGGGTATCGCCGAGGTTGAAGAAATTCAGCTGGTTGTCGATGGTGTCGGGCGCCGTGTAGACAACGCGCGGGGTGTTCATCCAGGCGCGCGGAAGGGTCTGCGCTCCGGCCAGATGACTTTGCCCGAACGTATAGCTCAGATCGAGATGATTGCCACGCGAATCGCGTTCGGCCTTCGCGAACAGGGTCCGGTTGCTGCTCGCGGTGTCGGGCGCGAAGCCGTCTTCGCGGGTGTTGCGCACCGCGACGAAGGTGTTCCAGTCGCCCGCGACGCTGCCGAAGCGCGCGTGCTCGACCGTGCGTCCGTAACTGCCGACCTCGAAGCCGACCCTGCCGCCTGGAGCGGCACGCCCGTCCAGGGTGCGCAGCAGCACCGCGCCGCCGAGGGTATTCAGGCCGAACACCGGATCGGCGAACGGCACCAGCGCGATCGAGCGGATCGCGTTGGTCGGAACCAGATCCCAGTTGACGGTGTCGCCGAACGGCTCGTTGATGCGCACGCCGTCCTGCAGCACCGACAGCCCCTGCGGGGTGCCGAGCAGCGGCGACGCAGCGAAGCCGCCGAAACGCAGCGTCGGCTGCAAGTCGTTGCCCTGTTCGTGGGTCAGCGCGGCACCGGGAAGCTGCGCGGCCATCGCGTCCGGCAGCGGCGACTCCGGAGACGCGCGCAAGGTCTGCCCGGCAATGCGGTAGGAATGCCTGGGCGGTGTGCGAAACCCCGACACCGCTTCCGAGCTGACGGTCACCGTGGGAAGCTCCACGTCCGACGACGCGGCATGCGCGTGGGCAGCCGCCAGTGCGACCCAGGAAAATGCAGCGATCGCGCGCGCGCGCGACGTGCTGCGCAGACGCCGGCGTGCGCCGACCTTGCGTGCTGTCATCCGCCTGTCTCCCCCCGATCGCCGCTGCTTGCTTCGCCGCTCAGACGGCGCCAGCCCGGCAAGGCCGCACGGATCCCGACGCACACGGGAGTCCGAAGGCGACCCTTGAACTATTTTGGCGGAGAGAGGGGGATTCGAACCCCCGAAGGGCTGTTGACCCTTACACGCTTTCCAGGCGTGCGACTTAAACCGCTCATCCATCTCTCCGCGAGGCCGGCATCATAGCAGGCGCAGACTCCGCGCCAGCGCCGCATTCAACCGGCGTCGAGCGCGTCGCCGAGCTCGACCGCGCGCCGCGCGGCAGCTTCCAGCGCGGCGTCGAAAGCCTCTGCGACATGGCGCGCAGCGAGCACGTCGAGCGCAGCCGCCGTGGTCCCGCCCTTGCTCGTGACCTGCTCGCGCAACTGCGCCGGCGTGCGGCTCGAGCGCTGCGCCAGCGCAGCGGCTCCGGCGAAGGTGCCCAGCGCCAGGCGCTGCGCGGTATCGGCAGCAAGCCCCAGACGCGTGCCGGCAGCGGTCATCGCCTCGACCAGATAGAAGACATACGCCGGGCCCGATCCCGACAGCGCGGTGACCGCGTCGAGCTGGCATTCGGTGTCGACCCAGAGCAGCGCACCGGTGGGTGCCAGCACGGCCTGCGCGCGCGCGCGATCCGAATCGCTGCATTCGCTGCTCGCGTACAAGCCGGCGACTCCCTGGCCGATCAGCGCCGGGGTGTTCGGCATCGCCCGCACGATGCGTCGGGCGCCGCTGCGCCGCGCGATCGCCGCGCATCGCACGCCGGCCATGATGCTCAGGTGCAGCGCGTCCGCGGTGTGCGGCGCGCACTGCGCAGCGGCGGCGGCGAAGCTCTGCGGCTTGATCGCCCAGACCACGGTGGCGGCGCGCGCCAGCGCCGGACCGGCCGCGGCCAGCGCATGCACGCCGCAGCTGTCGAGCAGGCGCATTCGCTGCGCATCGTCAGGCTCGACGACGATGAAGTCGCTGCAGGCGGCTCCAGCGGCGCGCAGGCCGCCGATGATCGCGGCAGCCATGTTGCCGCCGCCGATGAAGGCAATCGGTTCGACGATGGGTTCCATGCCGACATTATCGCCTTCGCGCGCGCTGCGGTGCGCAGGTCAGCGACGTGCCGATTGCGCCTGTCGCAAAGCGTCGGCCGATAAAATGAACGTCAAAGCAGGGCTGAATTTTTAGTCGTTTATCCAAAAGTTTGCTGGTCAATCGGGTGATTTTCGACCGCCCGACGGCAAAGCAGCGACATACGTCGACGAGAGCCCCGCATGCTGCGCGGCTTCCGATCGCGACGGCGAGACCGATGAAGCGACCAGGGACCGAGATCTTCCCAGTGAACTTTCCAGGCGGTTCGGGCTCTGACATTTGGCTGCACTTTGCAGCATGAACGAACTGCAAACCGGAGGCCCGACCATGAAAGATCCCGCCAGCGCCCTTGATCGCGTCGATCGACGCATCCTCGCCTTGCTGCAGAGCGATGGGCGCATGTCCAACCTGGCGCTGGCGCAGGCCGTGCATCTGTCGCCGACGGCGGTGCTCGAACGCGTCCGCAGGCTGGTGCGCGAGAAGTTCATCCTGGGCTACGAGGCACGATTGAACCCGCAGAAGCTGGACGCTTCGCTGCTGGTCTTCATCGAGGTCATGCTCGATCGCAACACGCCGGACGTGTTCGAACAGTTCAAGTCGTCGGTTCGCGATCGTTTGGAAGTCATGGAATGCCACATGGTTGCTGGCGAATTCGACTTCCTGCTGAAGACCAGGGTCGCAGACATGGACGCTTACCGCAGTTTTCTCAGCGATGTCTTGCTCACGCTTCCGGGCGTGCGCGAAACGCACACCTATGCGGTGATCGACGAGGTCAAGAACTCGCAGGCGCTGCGGGTCGAATGAACGCGGCGCCGGCCTCGACCTGGTCGAGGCCGTGGTCACCGGAGTCGTCGGGAATTCCCGCGTCGAGCTTGTCGACGCCGGGCAGCGGGCAGGCCAGCACCGCCCTGCGCAGCGCGTCGATGGCCTGCAGTCGCGTGTAGCTCTTGCGCCAGGCCAGCACCACGCGGCGCGACGGAACCGGTTCGCTGAACGGAACGTACTGGATCGCTCCGGGCACGCCGAGCTGCGCGCGGTCCGCCGACTGGGGGACCGATGTCCGCGGCAGGATGGTGATGCCCATGCCCGACGCGACCATGTGCTTGATGGTTTCCAGCGAGGACCCCTCGAAGCTGCGCCGCATCCCTTCGGACGACGGCGAGAAGCGGGCGAACTCGGGACAGACCTCGAGCACGTGATCGCGGAAGCAATGCCCGGTGCCGAGCAGAAGCATCGTCTCGTCCTTGATCGCCTCGCTGCGCACCGGTGTGCCACGCGCAAGGCGATGTCCCGGCGGCACGGCGACCACGAACGGTTCGTCGTACAGCGGCGCGACGTCGAGGCCATGGTCCGGGAACGGCTCGGCCAGGATCGCCGCGTCGAGCTCGCCGTTGCGCAACATGTCGAGCAGCCTGACCGTCAGCTGCTCCTGCAGCAGCAGCGGCATCTGCGGGGTCGCCTCGATCAAGGCGCGCACCAGCGGCGGCAGCAGGTAAGGCGCGATGGTGAAGATCACCCCCAGGCGCAGCGGCCCGGCCAGCGGGTCCTTGCCGCGCTTGGCGATCTCGCGAATCGCCGAGGCCTGCTCGAGCACCCGTTGCGCCTGTTCGACGATTTCCTGACCGACCGGCGTGATGCTGACCTCGCTGCTTCCGCGTTCGAACAGTTTGACGTCGAGTTCTTCCTCGAGTTTGCGGATCGCCACCGAGAGTGTCGGCTGACTGACGAAACAACCCTCGGCGGCTCGGCCGAAATGACGCTCGCGCGCCACCGCGACGATGTAGCGAAGTTCGGTCAGAGTCATAGCCTGGATTGAATCACATCTCGAGACGGATTGCTTGAATCTATCGAAACCGAGGACCGTTCACGCCGCCAGCCAGTCGACTCCGCCACCGAGCCAGCGCTCCAGGTGCAGTCCCGCTGCCGCGGGGTCGTGCTGCAGCAGCCAGACCGCTGCGTCACGCGCGACGGCAACCAGGTCGGCGTCGTCGCGCAGGTCGGCATGGCGCAGGGCCTGCAAGCCCGATTGCCGCTGGCCGAGCAGTTCGCCGGGACCGCGAAGTTCCAGATCGCGATTCGCCAGCGCGAATCCGTCCGCGCTTTCGCGCAGCGCCTGCAACCGAGCGCGCGCGGTGGCCGACAGCGGCGGCGCGAACAGCAGCAGGCATTCGGCAGCTCCGCCGCCGCGGCCGACACGTCCGCGCAGTTGATGCAACTGCGACAGGCCGAAGCGCTCGGCGTGTTCGACCACCATCAGGCTGGCTGCCGGCACGTCGACACCGACCTCGATCACCGTGGTGGCGACGAGCAGGCGCAACTGCCCGCCGGCGAACGCGTCCATCACCTCGGCCTTGCGCGCCGCCGGCATGCGCCCGTGCAACAGCCCGACCAGCGCGGCGTGCGCGCCGAGCGCGGCCTGCAGCTCGGCGAACGCCGCCTCGGCGTTGCGCAACTCGGTCTCGCCCTCCTCGATCAGCGGGCAGACCCAGTACACCTGGCGACCGTCGCGGACCTGGGCGCAGACCCGCTCGATCACTTCGTCGCGCCGCGCCTCGTCAAACACGCGGGTACGCACCGGCGTGCGCCCCGGCGGCATTCCGTCGATGGTCGACACGTCGAGGTCGCCGAACAGCGCCATCGCCAGGGTGCGCGGAATCGGCGTGGCGCTCATCATCAGCAGATGCGGCTCGCGCTCGCCGCCCTTGGCGCGCAGGCTCAAGCGCTGCGCGACGCCGAAACGGTGCTGCTCGTCGACGATCGCCAGCCCCAGGCGCGCGAACTGCACCCCCTGCTGGATCACGGCGTGGGTGCCGACGACGAGCGCCGCCTCGCCGCTGGCCGCGCGCGCCAGCTCGGCAGCGCGCTCGCGCCGGCCCTGCGCGCCGCGCAACCAGGCCACGCCGATGCCGAGCGGCTGCAGCCAGTCGGCCAGCTTGCGCAGGTGCTGGCCGGCGAGGATGTCGGTCGGCGCCATCAGCGCGCACTGGAATCCGGAGTCGACCGCATGCGCCGCAGCCAGCGCGGCGACCACGGTCTTGCCGCTGCCGACGTCGCCTTGCAGCAGCCGATGCATCGGCTGCGCACGCTGCAGGTCGGCGACGATCTGCTCGACGCAGGCGTGCTGCGACGGCGTCAGCGCGAACGGCAGCGCGGCGCGCAGCCGCTGCACCAGTGCGCTGCCGCCGGTGGCCATCGGCCAGGCGCGCAGCGTCGCTCGGCGCGCGCGCGCGAGTTGCTGCGCCATTTGCTGGGCGAGCAGTTCATCGAACTTGATGCGCCGCCACGCCGGGTGGCTGCGCGCCTGCAGCGACGCCAGTTCGGCGTCGGCCGGCGGCGCGTGCAGCAGCTCGAGACTGGGGCCGATTGCCGGCAACGCGTAACGCTGCAGCAGCGCATCGGGCAGCCACTCGCGCAGGTCGAGCCTGCGCAGCGCGGCAGCGACCGCGGTGCGCAGCCAGGATTGACTGATTCCGGCGGCCGACGGATACACCGGGGTCAGCCGCTGCGGCAATGGCGCGTCGGCCGCGCTGGCGTGGCACGACGGATGCACCATCTCGAACCCGTACAGCGTGCGCCGCGGTTCGCCACGGATGCGCATCAGCTTGCCGACCGCGTACTGCCGCTGCCAGTTCGGGTAGACGTGAAAGAAACGCAGCTCGAGGCTGCCGCTGTCGTCGTCGACGCGCACGCGAAGCTGGCGACGGGCGCCGCCGAGCTCGGCGCTGCGCACCCGCGCCTGCACCAGCGCGGCGGTGCCTTCGCGCAGGACGGCGATCGGGGTGATGCGCGTCTCGTCGACGTAATGCAGCGGCAGGTGCAGCGCGTAGTCCCAGTCGCCGTGCAGCCCGAGACGCACGCCGGGGTCTCCGGCGCGCGACGCTGCGGCCGGCTGCGCAGGGCGGCGGGGCGTGCTGGGCATCGGCCGATTGTAGGCAGCGGGGCCGCGGGCCGGAGGCGTGTTCAGCCGGCGTCGAAAATGGTCGCAGCGTCGGCGCGTGCGGCGCCCGCGCGACACAGCGCGTCGAGCGTGTCGTCGAACAGCACGCCGCTGTCGACGCCGGGCCAGAAGCGCCTGCCGACTTCGGCCAGCAGCGGCGCGGCGGCGAACCAGCCGCGCAGCTGGTTGCGTGGCAAGCCCTGCGGATGCTGCAGCAGCTGGAACTTCAACAGCACGCGCAGGCCGTGCCTGGCGTGCCGCAGCGGGTCGGCAGCGAAGGCGTCGACGCGCTGCAGCGCGCGCTGCAGCGCAGCGTCGACGTCGTCGAACACCGCGCCATGCCCGGGGATCACGCAACGCGGACGCAGCGCGGCGATACGCTGCAAGGTCTCGCGCTGCGCGGCGAAGCCGGGCAAGCCGCGCAGCTCCGGGAAAATCACGCCAAAGCCATCGCGCCACAGCGAATCGCCGCTGATCAGGATCCGCCCGGAAGTTTCGAACAGCATCAGCGCATGCGGGTCGTGGCCCGGCGCCGGATACGCGATCCATTCCAGCGAACCGATCTGCAGCCGCTGCTGCGGCGCCACGCCGCGCGCCGCGGTGAACGCCGCGGCCTGCTGCGCGGTGGCGCGAAAACTCAGCGCATCCTCGTCCCAGTCGTTGACCGCGGCGAGTTCGCCGAGCGGAACCTCGATCGGGCATTGCCGCGGCCCGCCGTACGCAGCCTGCAGCGCAGCATTACCGCCGCAATGGTCCGAATGCAAATGGGTGTTGACGATGCGCCGCAGTGCGCGTTCGCCGAGCAGGTGCGCGACCAGGGCCAGCGTCTGCGCTGCGTGCTGCACGTACCCGGTATCGACGATCGTGGCCGAGCCATCGGGCTCGAAACCGACGATGCTGTTGGCGGACAGCCAGCCGCGTTCGAGCACGCGGATGGTCGGCGGAAGCGGGGGCGCGTTGGTCGGCATGGCGGAACGGGACTGAAGCGGCGGTTTAGGATAAGCGCAAGCGCGGCCGCGCGTGCGACGGCGGGTATCGCGCGCAGGCCAGCAGACCCATGGAGGTGCGATGGACGATCCGAACCTGCCCGGCGGCGCGCTGAACGCTGCCTTTGCGCGCATCCATGCGGCCAGTCGCGCCGAGCCTTATCCGTCGTGGGATCTGCGGCGCGACCGGCTGCGCCGGCTCGACGCCCTGGTGCGCAGGCACGAGAAGCGCATCATCGACGCCATCGATGCCGATTTCGGCCACCGCCCGGCGGCGGAGACGCAGACCCTTGAACTGCTGCCGGTCCGCGAAGCGCTGCGCCACGCGCTGCGCCGAGGCGCCGGCTGGATGCGCCCGCGCCGCGCCGCGGTGTCGATGCTGTTCTGGCCCGCACGCGCGCGGCTGTGGCCGCAGCCGCTGGGGGTGGTCGGCATCGTCGCGCCGTGGAACTACCCGCTGCATCTGTCGGCGCTGCCGCTGGTGGCCGCGTTCGCGGCCGGCAACCGGGCACTGCTCAAGCTGTCCGAATTCAGCCCGCGGTTCGGCGCATGCTTCGCCGATCTAGCCCGCGGTGAATTCGACTCCAGCGAGCTGTCGGTATTCCATGGCGACGCTGCCGAAGCCGCTGCATTCGTGTCGCTGCCCTTCGACCATCTGCTGTTCACCGGAAGCGCCTCGGTCGGACGCCGGGTGATGGCGGCGGCGTCGGCCCATCTGGTTCCGGTGACGCTCGAGCTGGGCGGAAAGTCGCCGGCGGTGGTGACCGAGGGCTACGATCTCGAACACGCCGCGATGCGCATCGTGCACGGCAAGCTGCTCAATGCCGGGCAGACCTGCGTGGCGCCCGACTACGTGCTGCTGCCGCGCGCGGCGCTGGAGCCGTTCGCGCAGGCTTGCGCGCGCGCGGCGCGGCAGCTGCACCCGGACGGGCTCGACAGCGCCGATTACTGCAGCATCGTCGACGCGCGGCAGTATGCGCGGCAGTGCGCTCTACTTGACGAAGCGGGTCACGCCGGAGTCGCGTTGCACCCGCTGTTCGCCGGCGCGCAACGCGACGCGCACCGCCACCGCCTGGCGCCGGTGCTGTGCGTGGAGCCGCCGCCGACGCTGGCGCTGATGCGCGAGGAGATTTTCGGGCCGCTGTTGCCGCTGGTGCCGTACGACGCGCTCGACGACGCGATCGCGCACATCCAGGCCGGGGAGCGCCCGCTGGCGCTGTACTGGTTCGACGACGATCGGGCGCGCACCGCGGCGTCGCTGCGCGCCATCCATGCCGGCGGAGTGACCCTGAACGACACCTTGTTGCACGTCGGTCAGGACACGCTGCCGTTCGGCGGTGTCGGCGAATCGGGCACCGGCGCCTACCACGGGCGCTGGGGCTTCGATCGCCTCAGCCACCTCAAGCCGGTGCTGGCCCAGCCGCGCCTGGGACTGGGCGCGCTGGTGCGGCCGCCGTACCGCCGAAGCTTCGACCTGCTGATGACGCTGCTGCGCCGGATGCGCTAGTCAACTGCGTCAGTGAGATCGCACCCGCGCCGGAGTGCGCCCTGCCGGGCGCACCACAGGGTGTTAATAAGCAGATGACCCAAGCAGGGTCGAATTGCACAACTTTTGTGCAATTCAAAGTGCGGGCGCTCACTATGTGGAGGTATCGTCACCTCTATGCGCCGTCATCTTGACCGAATCAGCACCCCAGACCGCCCGGCAGCACACCTCGCCCGCCATCAAGTGGCTATTGAACGAGCGAGCCATGCTCGCGGGTGAAATCCATACTCGTGAGCGGAGCATCGCTCGCTACCAGGCCGAACTCGTCGACCTTCGCGACAAGGTTGCCGCCCTCGACCGCACACTTGCACTGACTGATGCCCGCGTCAATCCTGCCGCAGGGGGCGTCGTTCGCGCGACCACGGGTCGTTACAAGGGGCGCGGCTCGCTCATCGCATTCGTTCGGGATGCGGTTCTAGCCTCGGGCAGCCAGGGAATCGACACGACAAGCCTTGCGCGCTTGGTGATCAGTGAGTTCGAGATTCCCGCCGAAACGGGGGTCGATGTCCAGCGCTACAAGCAAAACTCGCTCAAGAGCGCGCTTCGAAAGCTATCACGGCAAGGAGACATTGAGCTTGCTCCTCGAGCGCCCGGGGGGCGTACGCCTGGAGTGTGGCGCCCCAAACAGGGATCGTCCCTTGCGGACCTGGCACGGCTAGCAAGCCGGAAGGATGCCGGCGATGTCTAGGACGCGCACGCCGTCCCAGGTGAAGTGGGTGGTCAACGAGATCGCCGCCATCCGCGGCGAGATCGAGCGCATCGACGCGACCCTAACCCAACTCGCCCAGCGCAAAGCCAGCCTGGAGCATGTATGCGAGTCGCTCGAACAAGTTGCATGGGCCATCGTCCCGACACCGCCAGTCGAGGCTCCGCAGATCGTCCACGCCCAAGGACGATACGGCCGGCGCGGCGCGCTACGCAACTGGCTGCGGGAAACCTTGCGGCAGGCGCACCCCGCTGCGCTTGACACGGTCTCCCTGGCGCAGCGTGCGATCGAGGTGTTCGACCTGCAGTTCAACTCAGCGCACGAGCGCAACCGATTTCGCACCGACAACCTGGGCTCCGCCCTGCGCCGCCTGGTCGATGCTGGAGAAGTCGAACGCTTGCACGACGCCGACCGCCGCAACGAGCGCACTGGAGTCTGGCGCTGGAAGGTGCCAACGGCGAGCTTCGATGCCTTGCGCGCCCAAGCCACGAGGATCTGACCCATGGCGCTGACGATGACGCGAACGCGAACGCAAACGACGCTCACCAAGCTGGCGCAAATGCTGGCCGACATCAATGGCGAGCTCTCGTTCATCACCGACGTTCTCGAACATCCACTGGTGACGCTGCTCGAGGGCGACCAGGCAAGGCTGCAGGATCGGCGTGCAATCCTCGAGCGAAACCGCGCGGCGGTATGCATCACCATCAGGCAGTTTGACCCGGAACTCGATCCTGAGACGGTCGGCGAGTCGATCGCGTGGTTCAAGACGCGACGTCGCAAGCCCAGCTCGCGACAGTCCGCCTACCTCGCGTGGCTCATGCGCCAGAGCTGACCGGCCTGGCCGCTATCGCGGTGCCTTCGGGGTCCAGCCCTTCGGCCTGCCTCGCGGCGGCGCAGGTCGATCGCCAGTGACCAGCAGTTCGGTGCTGCGGTGCTCGCCGTGCGTGTAGCCCTTCCACCACGCTGAGATGCCCACCGACATCACGAAGCCAAGCAGGTGACGCAGTTTCTTTCCCGTCGACATGCGCCGAGTGTCTTCCCTCCACGCAGCTTCGGCGGCGTAGCTATGCAGGTACTTGACACTTGGGTTGAGGTAGATCCCGCGTACCAATCGCTTCATCCGGGCGTTGAACGACTCCGCTTGGTTGCTGCTCGTACCCCGGCCATCGCTGTAGCCCTCGGAGTGGTTGATTGTCCGGTGCTCGTTGAACAGCTGCCTGAAGCCCGAATACGCCGGGTCCTCGTCACTGACGATCGACGACTCCGTTGAGGCGAAGCGCTTTGCCATGGCCATCACCGAGGTCGCGGACTCGGTGATCGCGATCGCCACGCGCGTGTCGGACGCACCTTTGCCCTTGCTCGTGCCACGGCGACGCATGACCAGCAGCAACCGGCGATCAGCCGGCTGGCGTGCGGTCTTGTCAAGCTTGATCGGCTTTTCCGGCCCGAAAATCTCACCGGTTTCCGGGTCGATGCGCTCCCTGAGCAGTTCTTCAGGTAACGTCGGCTTCGCAGCCTTCTTGCCGCGCTGCGGCCGATTGCGCTTTTCCTTGTAGCGGCGCCCCAGCAGGTCCAGCCCGTCCATTTCTTGCACGCCCGACAGCATCCCGGTATTGAAGCCGCGTGCCAGGCCTTCGCGCAGTTTGTGCAGCAGCGTGAAGACGGTCGGGTAGCTGACGTTCCAGTCTCGGCGCAGTTGCAGCGCGGGCTTGCCCGACGCGCCGTTGACCCAGCCGTAGACGATCTTGAGGATTTTCTTCAACGGCAGCTTGCGGTCATGGAACACCGTCCCCGAGGTGACGGAGAACGTCTTGCCGCAGCACTTGCACTTCCAGCGCAGCTCGCGCGAACGCCAGTAGTGCGTGTCGATCGTGCCGCAGTGTGGGCATGGCATTTCTTTGGCCGAGCCCCAGTTCACTTGGGCCAGCAGGCCCACGGCGTCGCGCTCCGACATCTTCTCCAGATCATCCTGGCCGAAGTCGACTGCTTCCCGAGACAGGTGGAAGGCGGCCGTGCCCGTGCGCTTGCGCAGCGGAAAGTTCTTCCGGCCCGCGCCGGATGCAGCAAGCTCCATGGTCAGCCCCGCATCAGGAAAGCGACGTACTGTGCCGCGGGCTGCAGCGCTGTCGGCTTGGACATCACAGTGCTCTTGCCGATGTGGCGCAGAAACCCAGTTTTGGCCGGCTCATGCAGGGCCTCCAGGTGGAACATCTCGGTGCCGTTCACCTGCATGCTTGGCGGCACGTCCAGTGCAGGCATAGGGCCAAGGATGTCCAGCCCGAAGTAGGTCCAACAGATTGCGCGCAGCAGCAGATCGGCGGGGTCGAGCGCCTTCTTGCCGTACTGGAAGGTGCCCGTGCGGGAACCCAGGATGTCCTCGTCGAAGCGCGCCGTGTAGGTGCCGCGCTGCTTCGGATCCTGGGTGATCTCCACCGAGCCGAGCTCGACGCCGCGCTCACCCAGTGTCTGCAGTTCGATGGCCGCGCAGATGCGCGTGGCGTAGGCGCAGCGCCGATCGGGCTTGCCCGCAGACGGGGCCTGATCCGCCTGGTACAGCACGCGCGTCAAGGCGCGCGCCGTGAGG
>JAJZEB010000079.1 GCA_021805805.1 Pseudomonadota bacterium
TCCTGATGGTGCGGGGGCAGATCTGCGTTGGCGGCCGCGTGTTCGGCTTCGATTGCCAGTAGCCGATAACCGGAATCGCGGAAATAGCGCAAGGCATCCTGGCGCGACACAGGCATGTCGCCGCGCCGATCCAGATCGACGACCGCGGAGCGACAATCAATTCGCGCGCCCGCGTCGATAGCCGTGGGCTGTCGGTGATGGCCCAAAGCGCGACATGCGTATCGAGCAGCAGGTTCACAGCGCGCGCCCCGCTCCGAAAAGCTGCGCGACTTCGTGGTTGTGTGCGTCGATGTCCTCCGGTACCTCGAAACGGCCTTTGGCGACCCCCAGTCGGCTCCCTGACGCAGGCTCGCCGACCGCGACGAGCTTCGCGGCGGGGCGCCCATTGCGGGCGATCACGATCTCCCGCTGTCGAGTCTAGCTAGGCTTGGCCAGCAAGTTGCCCCTCCTTTCAGCAGCAAGGGTCTGGGGCGCGGCCGCGAGAGTGAGTGGCGTGGGCGTTGGCGAGCATGGTCACCACGCCACCGCCTTGCCATGGCGATCGAGATATTCCAATCCCGGTCGGCCGCGCTTGTCGATGATCACGTTCACGATGTCGGGGACGGTCTGCGCCAACGTGAAGGGGGCATGCGGCCCTCCCAATTCAGTCCGAATCCAACCCGGAGCCATGAGCAGGAACGGCCGAGGGCTGCCGGCATGGCGAGCCGCGTAGCTTCGCATGAACATGTTCAGCGCGGCCTTCGACCCTCGGTAGAGTTCGCGCCCGCCTTGGGTGTTGTTGGAGACGCTGCCCTGGCCGGACGACATGGCGCCGATCAGGCCCGATTCGGTGACCAGTCCGGCCAGGGCTTCGATCGCGCGCATGGGCGCCAGTGCATTGGTCACCATGACGTGGACGAACTCGTCGGGGGATGCCTCAGCGATCGTCTCGTTCGGGTTCTGGTTCACGGTGCCTGCGTTGATGAACAGCGCATCGAAACGTCGGCTGGCAAGCCGCTCGCGCAGCGCCAGCAGTTGGCCTGTGTCCGTGATGTCCGCCGATTGGACGGTGATTTGCTCGGGGAGCCGGTCCGCCAGATCATGCAGACCGGTTCTTGCCGTGCCGCGGACAGTGCCGACAACATCCCAGCCTCGTTTCGCGAATTCGGCGGTCATCGCAAGACCCAGTCCGCGCGATGCGCCGACAAGAACAATCGCAGGGTTGGTGCAGGTGGAATCGTGCATGCGTGGTCTTCCTGGGGGGTGCGCGCAGGATGGAAAATCGGGCCGTCCGGTGCCAGACGCACAGACTGGCACCCCAGGCTCGACGCGAAGCCCACGCATCGCTGGTTGCGCGAGACCGAGGTCGCCGTGTATCGCAACACTCTCGAGGCGTGAGCGCCGCCGCACGGTCCTGCACGCTACGTGCGTCGCTTCGCGGGACCGAACGAGGTCGAGACCTTCAGCGTGCGGTCATGCCACCGTCCACGCGGCAGTTCACGCCGAAGAGGAATCTCCCGCGATGGAAGACCTGCAGCGCGACCACTTCGACAACGTCCTCGGCTTCTTCGATGCGGCCCAGCGGAACGAACTGGAGCCTGCCGTCGCCTTCATCACTTGGTCTTGAAGGTTATATCTTCCGCGGACTGCTGGATCGCCGCGCTATTGCGAGTGAATGATGCTTCGGTGGCGGGAACATGCGGCGGCGCCGGCTCCTCGCCGGCTTGCATCCCTTGCTTGAACCCCTTCACTGCCTCGCCGAGGTCGCTGCCGATGTGCTTCAGTTTCTTGGTGCCGAAGACCATAACAATGATCAGCAGCACAATTAACCAATGCCAGATACTCAACTCGCCCATAGCTCAACTCCCGCACGCACAATAATTTGGAAATGTGCTTCCTGCATCTTGCTCTCGACCGAAACTGGATTGTGCGCCCGCCCAAGCGCGAAGAGTGCAAGCAATCGCTACGGCGCGCTGGTGACGAACTTGGCAGCGCGGTCGACCATCATCCGCGACGTCCAGCCGACCCGGTCCAGTCCTTGTCGGACGTTCCGCTGCCGGACAGCGTGTTCGCAGACTTCGAGGGCGGACGTTGACTCTGCTTCTGGACACCCAGGTGCTGCTCGGCCCAGAAGCGGCCATCCAGCTGACAGGCCGCTCAGCGCTGCGCCGGGTCGGTCAACGGACGACGTGCGGGCAGCGTCGGGTCGTGCTCGCAGGCAGCCAACGGGCGAACCCAGGCACGCAGGATGCGCCGGATCTGGTGGCTGCGCGCATCGTCGAGAACTTGCAGGCAGGCGCAGCCGTAGCCGTAATGGCCATTGGTCGATACCCATTGCCGGTCGGGGAAATCCGGCCAGTCGCCCGCGGCCTGATGACCTCCCTGGATGCCCACCACCCACTGCGCCCGGCGGTCGGTGAGCCAGGCGTTGCCGGGGGTCGGATTGTCGAACCAGCCGCAGCGCGTGAGCGCCCGGCGTGCGGCGGCGGGTGTCGCGTGCGCGGCGGTGCAAGATACGAGGGCTGCCAGCGCGAGCACGATGGGGGCGAGCAGGTTCATGGTGATGGAGGAGCAAATCGACGGTCACCGACAGGGCGCCGGCCGCTCAGGCCGAGAATACGTCCGTAGTGCCGGGCGCGAGGTTTTTTGTCCGCAGTGAGGGTGAGCGTGTCGTGCTCACGCCCAGGCCGGCCGATTGGCCCGGCTTCTTTGCGTCAGGCCAAACGGTCTCCGACGACTTCATGGCTGGTGCAGAGCGCAAACCGGTTCAGGAGTGCTCGTTTCGACGCCGCCGCTGCCCACGCTGGATACGGGTACTCGCCTTCCTGATGCGCGGTGCGGCGTCCGCGCTGCCGGTCATGCGCAGCCATCGAGCTTCGAGCCATGTCGACAGTAAGGCGCTGCGGAGTCAACACTGGCGCTATGGTTTTTGACACCATAGATGCGCTATGATTTCATCGACCGATGGCCGATGACGCTGTCCTCAATGAAACGACAACGAGCGCGGCAAAGGCGGTCATCGGCACCTGAGAAACCGGGAACTGGCCTACGCTTTTCGTGACGTGGCGACCCTGGTCGATGATTTCTGGGCAGACGTCAAGGAGGCCCCGAGATGAACACACTGCACATTCGCGTCGGAGACCCGGTCGTCACCACGCTCGATCGTGCCAAGGCAACGATGCAGGCGCTCGAACGCGGAGAGAGCCCGGTGCCTTGCTTCGGCATTGGGTTCGACTCGCTGCCGCAGTTCTTTGCGGTGTTCACGCCACGACGGTGGGAGCTGGTTTCGCGATTGCGCCAGGCAGGGCCACTGACCATCGCCGAGCTCGCTCGCCAGCTTCACCGCA
Organism: Pseudomonadota bacterium; assembly: GCA_021805805.1. Classification (GTDB taxonomy): domain Bacteria; phylum Pseudomonadota; class Gammaproteobacteria; order Burkholderiales; family Burkholderiaceae_C; genus Thiomonas_A. Next base: position 3,327 of record JAJZEB010000079.1, read on the forward strand.
ATTACAAGAATGTCCATGACGATGTCGCCGCACTGATGCAGTGGGAGACTGTCCGTCGCGACGAAGACCATCGCGTCTTCGTGCCTTGGGACGAAATCGACCTCCGTCTGCCGTTGGTCCATCAGGCCGCATGACTGTCTTCGTGCGGTCGTCAGCTTGGCCGACAACCTGTCTCCCGGTGTGAAGCTCGAACTGTCGAACTTCGGGGGGCTCATCGATCAGGCTGCTGCTCTGCGCTTGCGTGGCGCGCTGGTCTGCGTGGCCTTCAGTGCGCTGCTGGTGACCGTGTGCAGATTTGTTTCGACGACTCCGGCGGCCTGCTTGCCGGCTTGTTGCACCGCGTCGTAGACGCTGTTCGCCGCGCGCATCGCGCTCGTCATGATTGCTATGGCGGATTCAGTGCCGGCCGGCGCATTTCTCGCCGCGGCGTCAACCATCGCCTGCGCCTTCTTGCGCGTGCCCGCAGCGTGGGCTTCGATCGCCTCGACGAATTCTGCCTGGATGTCCGAAGCAATTTCGTAAACGTGCTGCGAGTACGACTGCAGCTTCTCGATCACCGTCTGCGGCAGAATCGGCTGCAGCGACGACAGTTCCTGCAGATCCTTGGTCGTCAGCGCGGCCAGCGTCGCATCCGACGCGTCCTGCATCGCGGCCTTCAGCGTCCGGATGTTTAGGTCGAGGACCCTTTCCAGTCCCTCCACGGCCTTGCTGTTGAGCGCAAACAGGGTTTCCAGCAGCGATTTCTGCGCGGCAATCAGTTGCTCCGGGGGCATCATCAAAGGCTCCTTGTGTTGGACAGGACAACCGGCACGACCCGGCCGGATAAAAATAAAAAATCAGTTGGCTGGCAAAAATCGGGGCGCGCTGTGCGCCATTCCGGGAGATAAGGAAGCTCTACTGCCCAAGTCGGACACCGAAACGCGTCGCCAATTGAGCAAACTCATGAAGATCTGACAATGGTCAAGCTCAGGCGGGCGGTTGCAGTTGATGGCATTCACCACGGTTCCAACGCATCGCTAGAACAAGTATGTTTGCCAAGGCGTGGCTAATGCGCGATCGCGCTCGACACCGAGCCCGTCGATGTAGATGAGCCCGAGGCGGTATTGGGCGGGGCCGCAGCCCTGTGTGGCCGCTCGTTCAAACAAATCCGAGGCACGCACAAAGTCCTGCGTCATGCCGCGGCCGCGGGCGCACATGTCGCCAAGGTGATACTGGGCCAATGGGTTTCCCTTGGCGGCAGCGACGGTGAGCAGGGCGGCAGCCTTGTGCAAATCAGCGGTCACAACGCCATCATCGCTCTTGTACAGCGCGCCCAAACAGGCCTGCGCTTTCACGTAGCCTTGATCGGCCGATCGCTCCCACCAATACGCGGCTCGCGCATGGTCGACGGTGACGCCGGCGCCGCGCAGGTAAAGGCGCCCAAGCTGATACTGTGCCACCGCGTTGCCGCATTGCGCAGCGACGGAGAACGCGCGTGCAGCGGCGTCGAAGCGGCATTGACTCTTGTATTGCATGCCTCTGCCGAGCGCCGCGGCCAAGTCCCGTTGATTAGAAACGTCGGCAAACGATTCCACGAACGACACCCTCCGAACGGTACCGCGTCCAGCGAGGAAGCGTGCAATCGCTTCCGCCAGGACACTGCAGGAGGCCGTGACTTGACGGCAATAGGCGAAACGTCAACATAGATGGTAGGCAGTCTGCCGCTCGCGAAGACGACGGGTGTGCAACGCTTGTCTGCGGTCAACTCGGGCTCGCCGGTGTCTGGTGCCGATTGCAGCGAAAGAGCATGGGCGCGAGCAGCGGCAGCAGGTCCGGTGCCAGCAATATTCCGAGATGATTCACGAAGGATCGGAGCGCATACTTTCGCCCGGAACGCGGAGGACTCTGGGCGTCAGTTCGGCGAGTGCCGCCTTCGAACATGGATATCAAGGCGACACAAACGCAGGGGCCTGCCACACCAACGTTCTCTTCACGGCGCGTGCCGGCGTGGCGTCGGACGGTGGCAACCGTGCTGGTGTTCGCCTGTCCGGCGCTGCTGGTCGGTGTGCACCGCGAGGTCAACGTGGTGTTCTTCGTGCTGCTGCTGCTGCTGGCGCCGGGCATATTCACGCAGGCAGCAAGTCGACCGCGCTGGTTTTGGCTCTATGCGTCGGCCATGGCCGGGCCGACCGCAGCCATTCTGCTCAGCCAGGCGGCCAACGGGGACTGGGCGTGGCCGGCGTACGACGCCGCATCGCGCTTCCTGTTCGCCGTGCCCTTGTTTCTTGCTCTTCGCGAATTGCCCGCGTCGAGCTTGCGCATGCTTCGCCCAGGCGTCGTGGTCGGCGCCATCCTGGCGGCGTTGATGGTGCTTGTGGCACCGCACCCGTATGGCGAAGGGCGCGTCACCGGCGGTTTCCTGAACCCCATCTATTTCGGTGACTTTTCCGTCGACCTCGCTGTTCTCGTCGCGTTCGGGATCGATTGGAATCGGCACGAACCGGACAAGCTGAGGCTCCTCGGCTGGCTGGCCACGGGGGCTGCGATCTATGCGTCGGCGCGCACCGGCTCGCGTGGCGGCTGGCTGGCGCTGTTGGTCGTCATGCCCTGGCTGGCCGCGGGACGGCAGGCAGCGCGCACGCGCGGTCGTGGGCTCGGCGCGCTGCTGTTGGCCGGCGGATTCGCCTGCCTGCTGCCCGAAGTCCGCGCTCGGATGGCTGAGGTCTACGGCAACCTTGCCGCGTTCGCGCACGGCAACGCCGACACCTCCATCGGAATTCGCTTGCAGTTGTGGCGCTACGCATTGCACCTGTACGCCACCCATCCGCTCTTCGGCATTGGCGCGGACGGTTGGCGCCGTGCGCTGCCGCGCGGCGTCGCCGAAGGCTGGCTGACGCCACGTGCGGCGCACGTTGGCCGCGGAGAAGTTCACAACGAATGGCTAGGTTGGGCAGTGCGCGACGGCATTTTCGGCGTCGGCGGTCTGTTCGCCGTCTATGTCGTTCCGTTCGCGCTGTTCTGGCGGCGCTTGCGCTGCGGCGACGGCGACCGCGCAGCGCGGATGGGAATGGCGTTGATCGGAGCTCAGGTCGTTTGCGGCCTCAGCGTCGAGACCTTCGATCTGACCATGACCACCGCCTTTTATGCGCTGGTCGTCGCTGTGCTTCTTGCGGCGGCGTACCCCGGCGATCGCCAGCGCGAGTCAGTGCGCAAGGCCCTGTAGCCGCACCAGGCGAGCTGGACAACGCCTGCACCCCGATCGAATGAGCAATTTAGTGCATCTCATCGATGCCGATTTGCTTGATCTGGCGCAAACGATCGGGGAGGAAAACGATCTAGAGTGCATTCAACAGCTCTGCGCGGCAATGAACATGCAATGCTTTTCATGTTTGTGCTGCCCGCCAGCAGTCTCGCGATTACCGGAGAGATATCCATGAGTGATGGTCTGTTCGATCGGTTCAAGACCTGGTACGAGAAGCGCCACGACTATGCGCGCGACTGGAAGGCGCGCACCGGAGGGCAGGTGGTCGCGACCATGTGCACCTACACGCCCGAGGAACTGCTGATCGCGGCCGGCATGCTGCCGGTGCGCGTACTCGGTGCGCACGAGCCGCAGAACGTGACCGAACCGCATGTCTTCGGCATGTTCTGTCCGTTCTGCCGCGATTCGCTGGCGCAGGGCCTGCTCGGCCGCTTCGACTACGCCGACGGCGTGACGCTGACCCAGTCGTGCATCCAGTACCGGCAGGCGTTCAGTTCGTGGCGCATGCACGTGCCGACGGTGCAGTGGGACTACTACCTGCCGATGCCCAACGAGGTGCAATCGCCGCACGCACGCCAGGCCCATCGCGCCGAAGTGCAGGCCATGCGTGTCTTCCTGCAGACGCTGACCGGACGCACGCTCGACGACGCCGCGCTGCGCGAGGCAACCGCGCTGGTCGACGAGAACCGCAGGCTGCTGCGCGCCCTGTTCGAGTACCGCAAGGCGACCGACCCGCAGATCACCGGAGTCGAGGCCCTGTACGCGTCGATCACCGCCCAGTTCGTCGACAAGCGCGAGCACAACGAGGAGCTGCGGCGCGTGCTCGCCGCGCTGCCGTCGCGCGGGCTCGCACGCGCCGAAGGCGTGCGCTTCATGACCATCGGCTCGGAGAATGACGACATCGCCTTCATGGCGATGGTCGAATCGGTCGGCGCGACCGTGGTGATCGACGACCAGTGCTCGGGAACGCGCTATTTCTGGAACGCGTCGACGCCGCACGACGATCCGGTCGCGGCCATCGCCGACCGCTACTGCGATCGTCCGGCGTGCCCGACCAAGGACTACCCCGCGCACACCCGCTTCGACCACGTGCTTGGGCTTGCCCGCGACTACCGCGCGCGCGCCGCGATCTTCCTGCAGCAGAAGTTCTGCGATCCGCACGAGGGCGACTACCCCGATCTGAAGCGCCATCTCGAGGCGAACGGGATTCCGACGCTGTTCCTCGAGTTCGACATCACCAACCCGATCGGTCCATTCCGGATCCGGGTCGAAGCGTTCCTCGAAACGCTGTCCGAAGAAGAACTGTTCTGAGCGGAGACCACGCGATGAGTGCGAACAAATACCCGAGCGAACCGTTGAAGCTCTGGAGCAAGGCCAAGGAATTGCGCGAGCGCTACTACATGGACTACGCGCGTGCGAAGGACAACGGAGGACTGCGCTGGTCGGGCTCGGCGTGGGCGCTCGACGCCCTGCCGATGGGGCTGGGCGACGACGTCTACGCGCTGACCGGCGAGCCCTACGCAGCCAGTGTGTCGCACGACCGCAAGTTCGCCAAGGAGTGCATGGATGCGGCCGAGGCCTACGGCTTCGCCCGCGACCTGTGCTCGTACATGCGGATCTACTGGGGAAGCATGCACCTGAACAAGTACCTGTTCGGTGGCGAATTCCCGAAACCGGATTTCATCTTCCAGACGCAAATCTGCTGCTCGCATTCGAAGTGGTACCAGCACGTCGCCAAGGAAGAGAAGGTTCCGCAGTTCTATCTCGACGTCGGAGTCGGGCCGCACAAGGACCTGAACGACTCGAGGCTCGACTACGTGGTCGCCCAGCTCAACGAAGGCATCGCGTTCCTGGAGGCGGCCACCGGGCGCACCTTCGACGACGAGCGCTTCATCAGGGCGGTGAAGAACGAAATGCGTGCGACGTCGCGGTGGGCCGACATCTGTGCACTGAACAAGGCCAAGCCCGCGCCGCTGGACGAGAAGACGATGTATTCGCTGTACGTCCTGGCGACGCTGGCGAAGGCGTCGTCGTGGTGCGCCGACTTCTACGACGAGGTCTACGACGAAGTGAAGGATCGGGTGGCGCGCGGCATCGCCGCGGTGCCCAACGAGACCTGCCGGGTGATGTCCGATACCCAGCCGCCATGGTCGTTCCTGAAGATCTTCCGTTACCTCGAAACCTACGGCGCGGTGTCGATCGGGTCGCTGTACACCTTCGGTCTCGAGGGCATCTGGGAGGTCAAGGAGGACGGCACCTGGGGCGGGCGCACGTTGCCGTGGCAGCGCGGCATCGACATCGCCGACCGCCAGACCGCGCTGCGCCTGTACGCCGAGTGGAATCTGTCGAAGCCGCAATGGCAGCACTTCTACGACCCGGCGCTGAAGACCGAGATGATGCTGCGCATCGTCAAGGAATGGCAGGTCGACGGCGTCATGCTGCACCTGAACCGCGGCTGTGAAGGCTTGTCGCTGGGCATCATGGAGAACCGCCTCGGGCTGGCCCAGGCCGGGGTTCCGGTGATGACCTTCGAGGGCAACATGGGCGACGAGCGCGAATTCGACGAAGTGCGCACCCGGGCCCGCGTCGACGCCTTCATGGAACAGTTGGGATTGCGCCGCCAGGCGGCTTGAAGTCACGAGGAGGAACGGCGATGATCAGCGCAGGAATCGACATGGGTTCGCGCAGCATCAAGGTGGTGCTGCTCGAGGATCTGGTCCTCGACGGAGCGCGCAGCCCGCAGTACGTGGTGAAGGCCAGCCACCTGATGTTTCCGGGTGAGCTCGACGCCGACCAGGCCGCCGAGAAGGCGTTCGACGAGGCGCTCGAGCGCGCCCAGTTGACGCGTGACGACGTCGCGGTGGTCATTGCCACCGGAGCCGGGCGCACGCAGGTCGCGTTCGCCAGCGACGGCGTCACCGAAATGACCGCCGGCGCCAGGGGCGCCGTGTACATGCGCCCGAACACGCGCACCCTGGTCGACGTCGGCGCCGAGGAAGGGCGCGGCGTGAAGACCGACGCGACCGGGCGTGCGGTGGATTTCGCCGGCAACGAGAAGTGCGCGGCCGGCGCCGGCTCGTTCGCCGAGGCGATGTCGCGCGCGCTTCAGCTGTCGCTGCAGGAGTTCGGCGAGGCCAGCCTGCGCTCGGACAAGACGATTCCGATGAACGCGCAATGCACGGTGTTCGCCGAGTCCGAAGTGGTCTCGCTGATCCATATGTCGACGCCGAAGGAAGACATCGCCAAGGCGGTGCTCGACGCCGTGGCCAGCCGGATCTGCGCCATGGTGCGACGCGTGGGAATCGAGGGCGAAGTGGTGCTGATCGGCGGCATGGCGCACAACCCCGGATTCGTCGCGTCGCTGAAGAACGCGATGGGGGTCGACACGCTGTCGCTTCCCGAAATGCCCGAATACGTCAGCGCGCTGGGTTGCGCGCTGCTCGGCGCCGAACGCGCGCTGTCGTGACGCCAACCGTCCAAGGAGCAGACAGATGAGCGAGCAAACGGCTGCGGCCGACAAGAAGGAATACTGGCGCTGGCAGGAGAACACCTGGGTCGACCCGGAGCGCGACTGGCGCAAGGCAGGCGTGGTGACCTGCGGCATCGACGTCGGTTCGGTGTCGTCGCAGGCGGTGCTGGTCTGCGATGGCGAGCTCTACGGCTACAACAGCATGCGCACCGGCAGCAATTCGCCGGACTCGGCGCGCAATGCGCTGCAGGGCGTGATGGACCTGTGCGGCATGAAGCTCGAGGACATCCAGTACGTGGTCGGCACCGGATACGGCCGCGTCAACGTGCCGTTCGCGCACAAGGCGATCACCGAGATCGCGTGTCATGCGCGCGGCGCCAACTACATGGCCGGCAGCTCGGTGCGCACCATCCTCGACATGGGCGGGCAGGACTGCAAGGCGATCCACTGCGACGAACGCGGCAAGGTGACCAACTTCCTGATGAACGACAAATGCGCCGCCGGAACCGGGCGCGGCATGGAAGTGATTTCCGACCTGATGCAGATCCCGATCGCCGAACTCGGCGCGCGCTCGTTCGACGTCGACGAAGAGCCGGAGGCCGTGTCGTCGGTCTGCGTGGTGTTCGCCAAGTCCGAGGCGCTGGCGCTGCTGAAGGCCGGCTACACCAAGAACAAGGTGATCGCCGCGTACTGCCAGGCGATGGCCGAGCGCGTCGTCAGCCTGCTCGAGCGCATCAATGTCGAGGAGGGCTTTTTCATCACCGGCGGCATTGCGAAGAACAGCGGCGTGGTGCGTCGCATCGAGCGTCTGCTCGGCGTCAAGGCGATGGACACGAAGATCGACAGCCAGATCGCCGGCGCGCTCGGCGCGGCGCTGTTCGGCCACACGCTGATGCTCAAGCAGGCCGGCACGGCGAAGGCTGCCTGAGGCAGCCGCGCCCGGCGCAACACGGAGGAACCAGGCCATGATCGCGAACTACGGCTACAAGGACGGATCGGGGGACTACTACATCAGCATCGACACGGATCGCTGCGTGTCGTGCAGCGCCGAACGCGCCTGCCTGCAGGCGTGTCCGAAGCAGATGTTCGAGATCATGACCGACGACTACGACGACGACGTGGCCTGCATCAGGCAGGCCAATCGTCGCAGCCTCGCGTACGACTGCGCCGATTGCAAGCCCAGCGGGCGCAGCGCGCCGCTGCCCTGCGTCGCCGCGTGCCTTCCCGGCGCGATCGCGCATTCGTGGTAGGAGGGCGCGATGACGCAACGCCAGATTCCGATCCATGACGCCGCGCAGCCGGGCTGCGCATCGTGCGCGTCGGCCGCGTCGTGCGCGTCGGCCGACGATCCAGAGCGCGCGCTGCTCGACGCCGGCTGGGTGCGGCGCACGACGATCGGCGAGCCGCGCCTGTCCGAACTGGCCGACAACTATCGTGCGATGGGCTACGAGGTCCACGTCGCGTATTTCAGCGCGCCGGTCGCCGATACGGGCTGCAGCAGCTGTTTCGACGCCGCCGACCCCGACGACGCGCGGCAGGCCTGGGGCACCGTGTACGTGCGTCGCCCGAGCGACGGCGTGCAACCCGACGAACCGTTCTGAATCGCGGCAACGACACCGCAAGGAGAAGCCCAGATGGCCACCCGAGAACGCCTGATCCGCGTGCTGCGCGCGCACGACATCGACGCCGTGGTGGCGATCGATGCGGCGGCGTCGCATGACGAACGCCGCGCGTATTACGAGCACAAGTTCGACACCATCCTGCACCCTCGGCACAACATCAATACGTCGATCGTCTGCGAGATCGACGGCAGCGTCGCCGGGTTCCTGATGGGCGACATCTACACCGGCGAATACGGCATTCCGCAGGCGTCGGCGACCATCGACACCCTCGGCGTGCACCCCGACTTCCAGCACCACGGAGTCGGCGCCGACATGCTCGACCAGTTCATGATGAACATGAAGGCCGCCGGAGTCGACCGCGTCTACACCCTGGTCAACTGGGACGACTTCGCGCTCGAGCGCTTTTTCTCGCGGCGCGGCTTCGCGCCGTCGCGGCGCATCAACCTCGAGTACCGGCTGCCCTGAGCCGGTGCATCGCGCACGCCTGCGACCCGACGGACTGCCGCCATGTGCGCCATGTGGATCGATGCGCATTGCCACACGCGCCATTCGTACGACAACTGGCTCGAGCCGGTCGATCTGTTGCGGCGCGCGGCGGCGCTGGGCCTCGACGGCGTGTGCATCACCGAACACCATTCGGTCGAGGCGTCGGCCGGCATCGAGGCGCTGGGCCGGGACGAAGGCGTACTCGTGCTGCGCGGGGTCGAGATCTCGACCGACCGCGGCCACCTGCTCGCGTACGGCATCGACGACGACGGCTGGAACATCTGGAACCGCGACAACTACTTGCCGATGCAGCAGGTCATCGACCGCATCAACGATCTCGGCGGCATCTGTGTGCCGGCGCATCCGTTCCGCCGCATCGGCGTTTCCAGTCTGCTCGACGGTGTGTTCGAACTGCGCGGCCTGGCCGCGGTCGAAACCCACAACGGCGGCAATGCGCTGGCGGTCAACGAGCTGGCGCAGAGCGCGGCGGCCAGGCTGTCGCTGCCGGGGCTCGGCGGCAGCGACTGCCACAAGGTCGATGCGGTCGGACGTTGCGCGACCCGCGTCGAGCTGCCGGTGGCGAACATGGCCGATTTCGTCGCGGCGATCCGCGGCGGTGCGTGTCGCGGGGCGTATTTCGCTCCCGCCGCACGCGACGGCGCCAGCAGCTGACGCAGCCGGCGCCCGCACACGCTGAACGAACGGAGGACACGACATGCAAGCGCCGGCGAATCAGCACACAGAAGCCGTCGAGGCGCCGATCCGCTGGCGACCGGCGGGGACGGCGCAGGGGGCTGCGGTCGCGTTGACGATCGACGGTCGCGCGGTCACGGCGCCGGCCGGCACGTCGGTGCTCGACGCGGCAGCCGCCGCGGGAATCTACATTCCGTCGCTGTGCGCGCACCCGGACCTGCCGCCGTCGG
>JAJZEB010000080.1 GCA_021805805.1 Pseudomonadota bacterium
CCAGCAGCCTGGCGACGACGCTCTTGCCCGACCCCGACACCCCGTGCATCAACAGCAGGCGCGGATCGCGCGCGTCGCGCAGCGCGCAGGCCACGCCGACATGGTCGATGTTCCCCGCCGCCGGGCCAAGGACCGAAACCATCGCGCGCACCAGCGCCCGGTACACGGCGTAGTAGCGATGCAGCGCCATGCCGGCGAAATCCCCGGTGACTTCGAGCCAGCGGTCCAGCGCGCGCCAGGCCAGGTCGGCACGGCCGTGGGCGTGCAGATCCATGGTCACGAATGCGAAATCGGCCTGGATGTCGATGCGCCGCAAGCCGGCGTCGAACTCGACGCAATCGAACGCGGTGACGTCGCCGCCGAAGTCGATCAGATTGTCCAGATGCAGGTCGCCATGGCCCTCGCGCACCCAGCCTCGGCGCGCGCGCGCGGCGAACAGCGGCCGCAACCGCGTGGCCTCTTCGCGGCACCAGGCGGCGAGCTCGGGCAGCCGCGCGTCGCCGCCATGCCCGGCCAGGGTCGCGAGCACCTGCGCGGTGGCCTGGACCACGCGTTGCGCCTCGGCGTCGGCGTCGCGGCAGACGACGCGCGGCGCCTGGGCGTGGAAGCTTCCAAGCCGCTGCGCCAGCCGGTCGATGGTGGCGCCGTCGATGGTGCCGTCGGCGACTTGCCGGCCCAGCAGCGCCGAGTCGGCGAACTGCCGCATGCATACGGCGTAATCGATCGCCGTGCCGGCGCCGCCGAAGTGCGGCGCCGCTGCACTGCCGCGAATCGGCACCACGTCCAGGTACAGCGTCGGCGCCAGCCTCCGGTTCAGGCGCAGTTCGTCGACGCAGGCGCGGCGGCGCGCGTCGAGGGTGCCGAAGTCGACGAATCCGAGCCGAACGGGTTTCTTGATCTTCCACGCCCGTTCGCCGTCGAGCAAGACCCAGGAAATGTGCGTCTGCACGCAGCGCACGGCCCGCCCCGTGACTTCGCCGAGCTGCTGCTGCAGTGCGGCAATGCACAGCGGGGGCTGCAGATCGCAGCGGTCCATCGCGTTGCTGGCTCCGTCGCGGCTTGCATGGGCCGCGCCATCGGCATTGTGGAGGCGCGCGCGCCTCGCGTCCATGACCTGAGCCGGCGCGCAGCGATCGTGCAGCGGACATGCGCTGGCGCGGGCACCGTGCTTTCCCGTGACGGATCCGGGGGCAGCAGCGCGGATCGATAATCGCCGCTGGCTGATCCGCGGTGCCGCGTCGTGGCCCGGGCCACGGTGATGCGCACGGACCTAATCGATACGATCCGAACAGGAGGTTCCGAACCATGGCACATCGCAAACCACTCCCGCTGCACGCATCGCCGTCGCCGGTGCGCATCGGCATCGCCGACGCCCAGCGCGAAGCGATCTCGCAAGCGCTCAGCGCGGTGCTCGCCGATACCTACACGCTGTACCTGACGACGCACAATTTCCACTGGAACGTGACCGGGCCGATGTTCAACACCCTGCACGCGATGTTCATGACCCAGTACACCGAGCTGTGGAATGCGGTCGACCCGATCGCCGAGCGGGTGCGCGCGCTCGGCTACGCGGTCCCCGGCTCGTACCGCGAATTCGCCGCACGCGGATCGTTGCCCGACGTGCCGTCGCCGCCGCCTAAGGCGGTCGAGATGATCCGCATCCTGGTCGACGGCAACGAGGCGGTCGCGAAGACCGCACGCGAAGCATTCACCGTAGCCGACCACGCAAATGACCAGCCGAGCGCCGATTTGCTGACCCAGCGCATGGACGTTCACGAAAAGGCCGCGTGGATGCTGCGTTCGCTGCTCGAGGACTGAAGCGCAGGCCGCGCGGCGGCACGCGCGCGGCGGCGCCGGCGCGCGCTTGCTCCGGATGCGCAGTGGCCGTAAGCTTGGCCCCATCGCAGACACCGAGCACGCGAGCCCGACCGTGACCACCGAGCAGCGGCTGAAGCGCCGGAGCACCCGCATGCCGCGCACGCCGGTGCTGCCGAACCGCAACCTGCCGGGCGTCGCCGATGCCGATGCGTGACACCGCGGGATCCGCCCACCTGCCGGCTGGATTCGAAGCCGACGAAGCGGAAATGCTGCGGCTGCTCGAGTCCGAAGTCGCCGCGCTCGGCGACGCGTCGCTCGATGCGTTCTACCGGGACGCCGCTGCCGAACCCGATGGAAGTTTCGCCGCGCTGGGCGCCAGCGCGCTGCACGCGCTCAAGGCGCGCCAGGCCGCGCATCTGAAACTGCTGCTGTCGCCGGTTCCGCACGGCCGTCAGCTGCTGCGTCACGCCGACGCGATCGGCCGCACCCTGGCGTTGATCGGCGCCAGCGGCCCGCTGCTCGTGCGCATGCGGTCGCTGCACCGCCAGGTGCTGTCCGCGGTGCTCGAGCGCAGCGCGCTCGACGCGGTGCAGCGCTACGCATTGCTGCAGCGCATCGACCAGCGGCTCGACGCCGATCTGCAGCGGCAGACCGAATCGTTCGAGCGCGTCACCGCAAGCTATTTCCGCGCGCTGTCGCGTCCGTTCGTCGATCCCGGTACGCCATGGCTCGAAGTGGCCTCGGCCGAACTGCGCGCGCTCGGCGCGCTGCCGGGAATCCGCGCCGCGTTGTTGTTGCGGATGAACCAGGAAGGGGTGCTGACCGTCGAGTCCAGCGCCGGGCCCGGCGCGCGCGAGATCGCCGAGGTCATGCAGGGCCGCACGACCAGCGTGTTGATCGACCCGGCCACCCCGCGCGGCCAGGGGCTGGTCGCGCTGGCCTGGCGGACCATGCAGCCGCAGAGCACGCCGAACTACGCCGAGGACCCGAGGGTGCGCTACTGGGCCGACACCGCGATCCGGCTGCAGGTGCAGTCGACCTACGCCCTGCCGGTGCTCGACCAGGACCGCCACGTCGTCGCCTGCGTGTATTTGTATGGAAGCTATCCGAACCAGTTCGAATCGAGCTGGATCCGGGAGTTCGGGCGCGGATTGCAACGCCGCTGGGAACAGAACTGGCAGCATTGCGGCGCCACCAACGTCTACGCGCTGCCGCAGGACGTCGCGGCCGCGTACCGCCAGCAGATCTTCTCCGGCGGTCTCGAGATGCACGTGCAGCCGGTGATCCATCTGCCCAGCGGAACCATCCACTCGATGGAGGCGCTGGCGCGCCTGCGCATGCCCGACGGCACCCTGGTGGCGCCCGGACGCTTCCTGCCGCTTCTGGGCAACGTCGAACTCGACCAGCTGTTCCGCGCCGGACTGGCGCAGGCGCTGGGCTGGCTGCGCGCGCAGCCCGGTCTGCCGCATCTGAGCGTGTCGATCAACATGGCGCCGTCGACCCTGCTCGACCCCGATTGTCCGCGCTGGGTGCGCGACGCGCTGGCCCGCCATGAGGTGGATGCGCACCGACTGCGCATCGAACTGCTGGAGAGCCAGGGGCTCGACTCGGCGGTCGAACGCAACAACGTCGAACAGCTCACCCGACTGGGAATCAAGTTGTCGATGGACGACCTGGGATCGGGCTACAGCAGCCTGGAGCGTCTGTCGCGGCTTCCGTTCGACGTGATCAAGATCGACCAGGGCCTGCTCGGCGCCGTGCGCTCGAATCCCGAGCGGGTCGTCGGGTTGATCGGCTCGTTGATCCAGATGGCACGCGATTTCAACCGCGAAGTGATCGTCGAAGGCCTCGAGGACGACGCGCTGATCGAGGCGGTCGCCGCACTCGGGGCCACGCTGGGCCAGGGCTACGGACTGTGTCGGCCGATGTCGCTGCCGAACGCGACCAGCTGGCTGAACCGCTACCGCCCGCGCCCGATCGCTGGTGACATCCGCACCGCGATCGGCGCGCTGGCCTACCACTGGCGCTATACGCGCACCATGCGCATCCCGAAGCCGCACACCGATCTTGCCGCGTGCCCGTTGACCGCGTTCCTGCGCACCTGGGCACCGCACGATGCGGCGGCCGCCGCGTGGCACGCCCGGGTTCACGCCGGCGAAGGCGAAGGTGACGACGTCGACGAGGCCGGCAGGAAGCTCGGCGACTGGCTGGTGCGTGCGATCGCGCAGGTCTGAGACAACGGAGCGAACGCGCGCCCGTGCGCGAACATGACGCGGCGCACTGACCGCGATCGATTTGGCCGCAACCTGCGCTCGATGGCGCCGCATCGTGCGCTATCGTGACGGACCGAACCGTCTTCGATGCCGCCGTCGATGCATTCCGAATTTCCCGCGCTCGCTTGCTCGCGCCCGGACCCTCCGCCGCCGTCCGCAGCTGGGCACGACACGGCGTTCGACCAGAACGCGTCGCTGCTGCGCACCATCCCGATCGGCGTCGCCGGCAGCGCGCTGCCGGCCGCCGTGCTGGCCTGGGAGCTGCACACGCAGGCACCCCAGTTGATGCTGTGTGCCTGGTTCTCGGCCCTGCTGCTGGCGCATCTGGGGCGCCTGCTGGTATGGCTCGGCGCGCAACGCGATGCCCAAGCCGGGCTGCATGCGGTGCAGTGGCTGCGGCGCCTGCGCGCCAGTGCACTGGCACTGGGCGCGAGCTGGGCCCTGCTGCCGTTGCTGCCGGCTGCGATGACGCCGTTCGACGAACTGCTGATCGCCGCAGTGGTGGCCGCGGTATGCGGCGCCGGCGTCGCCCAGCAGTCGGCCGATGCCTGGTCGGCGCTGCTGTTCACCATCCCGCCGGCGACCGCTTGCTGCGTGCGGCTGTTCGTGTCGGGCACACCGGTGCTGCAGCCGGTCGGCATGCTCGCGCTGCTGTACTTCGGCTTCCTGGTCCTGGCCGCGCGGCGCATCGAAGGCACCTTTGTCGAACTTTCGCGGCTGCACGCCCGCGCCGCGCACCAATCGCTGCACGACGCACTCACCGGGCTGCCCAACCGGCTGGCGCTGAACCTGCATCTGGACGAAGCGCTGGCCCGCGCAAAGCGCAGCGGAACTCTGGTTGCGGTGGGCTACATCGATCTCGACGGCTTCAAGCAGGTCAACGACGATCACGGCCACGACGCCGGCGATTCGCTGCTGCGCGAGCTCGCCCGGCGCTGGGGCGAGCAGCTGCGCGGAGGTGAGCTGATCGGGCGGCTCGGCGGCGACGAGTTCGTCATCGTCATCGAAGACATCGACCCGGCACGGGCCACGGCGCAGCTCGGCGCCGTGTTCGAACGCCTGCACGCAGCCACGGTGGCGCCGGTGCACCTGAACGCACAGGCCGAGGCACAGGTCGGCGTCACCCTCGGCGTGGCCCGCTTTCCGCTCGACGGCAGCGATGCCGACACCTTGTTGCGACAGGCCGACGCAGCGATGTACCAGCTCAAGCAACGCAAGGCCACGCGGCGCAGCTGGTGGCAGATCGGAGTCGGCGACGGCGCCGAGGAGCCGCCGCAGCTGGCGTTGCAGCCGTATGGCGCCGAGGCCGCCGTGCTGCTCGGCGAGCACGCGGCGTGGCTGGCGCGACTCAACGCCGACTTCGCGGCGGGCCTTTGCGCCGGGCTGCACGACGAAGCTGCCCCGAGCTCGGCGCGCCACCTCGACGCTGCGCAACGCGCGGATCTGGCGCAGCGCCAGCGCGCGTATCTGGATACCGTCGTCGACCCACGAACCGGACGCGATGCGCTGCAGCGCGCCGCGCGCGCGATCGGCGTGATCCATGCGCTCGGTGGCGTCAGCGGCTCGGTGCTCGCGCGTGCGGCCGTGCAGTATCGAACCATGCTGGCCGAGCGCATTTCGGCGCTGCGCCTGCCGCCGAGCCGCCGCACGGCTTTGCTGCAGCTGCTCGAGGCGCGGCTGCGCGACGAACTGCAGGCGCAGTTCGCCGCCGGCGAGGAGGTGACCCAGGCCTATCTGGGCGCGTTCTCCAGGCCGCACCCTCCGGCCGGAGCGCGTTGGCCCGAAGCGCTGCGCCGCGAGCTCGACGCGATCGGTGCACTGCCCGGGATCATCGCCGCCACATTGCTGCGCCCGGACCGCAACGGCACGCTGGTGCTCGAGCGCTGCGCCTGCGCCGGCAACCTCGCCGAGGCGCTGTTCGGCGAAGGCGCAGCACCGGAAATCGACTCGGCTTCCCCGCGCGGGAATGGGCCGATCGCCCACGCCTGGCGCAGCCGCCAGATCCAGCGCGTGGATGACTGGACCCGCGATCCGCGCGTCGACCCGTGGCGCGAAGCCGGCGCGGGCCTGGGCATTCGCAGCGAGGTCGCGATCCCGTTCGGTGCCCGCGACGCGCAAGTCATCGGCGTGCTGGGACTGTTCGGCGCGCAGCGCGCGCAGTTCGCTGCGCCGTGGATGCCGCCGTGGCTCGAAGGACTGCAGAACCGCTTCGAGTCGATCTGGGCTCAGTGCGGTGGAACCGCGATCGACGCCGCCGTGGCCGAGCGCGACGCGCGCACCTACCGCAGGCAGCTGTTCGGCGGCGGACTCGAGACGGTGGTGCAGCCGATCATCGAATTGCGCAGCTGTCGTGTGCACCGCGTTGCGGCGTTGGCGAGACTGCGCGGTGACGACGGCAGGCAGCTGGAGTCCGAGCGGTTCCTCCCCGTGCTTGGCGACGCCGAACTCGACCGCGTGTTCCGCCTCCAGCTCGAGCAGGCGGCGCGGGCGTTGAGCGACTGGGACGCGCGCGGCCTGCAGCTCGAGCTGACGATCGCGCTGCCTGCACCGAGCCTGCTCGACGTCGACTGCGCGCCCTGGATCGGGGACCTGCTTCGACGCCACGCGATCGCCCCATCGCGCGTGACGCTGGAGCTGGTGCCCGACGCCGAGGCCGAAGTCGACGCACAGGGCGTGGCGCTTGCGCGCTTGCGTGCCCAGGGGCTGCGGCTGGCCGCCGATGTCGGCGCCGTGGCGGGCGTCATCGACCGGCTGCCTGCGTCGCGCTTCGACTGCATCAAGGTCGACCGGCGCCTGATCGGGCGACTGGGATCCAGTCCGCTGCAGACGGTCGCGCTGCTCGGTTCGCTGGTTCCGCTGGGCGCGGATTTCGGCCACGAAGTCGTCGTCGACGGCGTCGCGGACCGCGGCATGCTCGAGGTCGTCGCCGCGTTCGGCGCCGACCAGGCGCAGGGCTGCGCGATCGCCCCGCCGATGCCCGCGGCGCAACTGCCGGACTGGCTGGCGGGCTTTCGCGCGCCCGTCTGCGGCGAACCCGCGCCGCTGCGGACATTCGCCGGCGCGCTGGCCTACCACTGGCATCAGATGCATGCGAACGACGGCCTGCACGCTGGCGCGCTTGCCGATTGCCCGCTCGACACCTTCCTTGCCGCCAGACAGCTCGGAGCCGGCGAGCCGGGCCGCTGGCACGCGCGGTTGCACGACTCCGCAGCAGTGCATGCCGAAGCCGCCGCGGCGGCACAGCGGCTTCTGGCCTGGCTTGCCGCGCGTGTCGGCGACGACCCGGCGCGCAGCTGAGGCACGGCGCGGGAGCCCCGACGCAGCGCTATCATCGCGCCCATGCCCCCCCGTGTTCCCACGCATGCGCCGGCCAAGGCGAGCGCCGCTGCCGGCTCGCTGCGCCTGCAGGACCAGGCGTGTTTCGCGCTGTACTCGGCGATGCTCGGCGTGCACAAGGTCTACCGCAAACTGCTGCGCACGCTCGACCTGACCTACCCGCAATACCTGGTGCTGCTCGTGCTGTGGGAGCACGACCGCCTGACCGTGTCGCAGATCGGCGAGCGGCTGTACCTCGACTCGGCAACGCTGACCCCATTGCTCAAACGCATGCAGGCACTCGAGCTGATCGAGCGCAGTCGCGACCCGGCCGACGAACGACGGGTGCTGATCGAGTTGAGCGCGCGCGGCCGGGCGCTGCGCGCCCGGGCCGCGTCGATTCCGGCCGCGGTGGCGCAGGCCGCCGGCTGTCCGCTGCACGAACTCGCCGATCTGCGCGACCGGCTTGCCACGTTTCGCGACCGCTTGCTGGCCGGCAACGACGATTGAGCACCGATGCCGCGGCAAGCCCGCGTTGGCACCTCGGAATTAAATAGTGCGCTATTATTTTGCTCACTATCTTTTTCGGAGAACACCATGCCGCTTGAAAAAGTGCTTTACCGGGCCCGGGCCCGTGCCACCGGAGGTCGCGACGGCCGCGCGCGCATCGCCGACGCAGGACTGGACCTGCAGCTGTCCGTGCCCAGGGAACTCGGTGGTGCGGGCGGCGCGGGAGCCAACCCCGAGCAGTTGTTCGCTGCCGGCTACAGCGCATGCTTCATCGGCGCGCTGAAAATGGTGGCCGCGCGCGAGCGCATCGCACTGCCGGCCGACCTCGCCATCGAAGGCCTGGTGGGCATCGGGCCGCAGTCAGGAGGTTTCGGCATCGAGGTCGAGCTGCGCATCGAACTGCCTGGAATCGCTCCCGATGCGGCGCGTTCGCTGATCGACAAGGCGCATGCGGTGTGCCCGTATTCGAATGCCACGCGCGGCAATGTCGAGGTCACGCTGACGCTGGTCTGAGCAGCGGCGACGCCGTCGCGCGCACGCGCGACGGGAACTTTCGCGCAGCGCGTGCGCTCGAATCGCTGAAGAGCCGGCCTTGCGGCTTGCTCGACTGCGAGGAGGACGCGATGCTTCTAGCGGCGCGCAGCGCTGTGACCTGCGCCGTACTTGCCGCGTTGGCCGGACCGCCGGCTGCAGCGGCGACGTTGTCCCTGTCGTGCGGAAGCGGCTTGCAGGCCGAAACCTGCCGCGACGCCGCGCGGCAATGGGCCCGGCAGCAGGGCCACCGGGTGCGCTTCGTCGACCTGCCGAACTCGTCGACCGAGCGCCTCGCCCTGATCCAGCAGATGCTCGCGGGCCACTCCACGCGCATCGACATCTACCCCCTCGACATCGTCTGGCCGGGCCAGCTTGCCAGCGAACTGCTCGACCTCAAGCCGCTGCTGGAGCGCACCGACATCGAAGGCTTCGCCGAAGCCGATCTGCGCAGCGATACCGTCGACGGCCGCCTGGTCGCACTGCCTTATTTCGCCGACGTCGCGCTGCTGTACTACCGCAAGGATCTGCTCGATGCATTCGGTCTGCCGGTCCCGCACAGCTGGGAGGAACTGGGCCGGGTCGCGGCCCAGGCACAGCGCCGCGCCCGAGCGCGCGGGGCGACGCGGATCTGGGGCTACGTCTGGCAGGGGGCAGCCTACGAGGGCCTGGGCTGCAACGCGCTGGAATGGATCGCCGCCGCGGGCGGAGGCACGCTGGTCGACGCGCACAGCGGTCGCGTCACGATCGACAACCCGCTCGCGCGTGCAGCGCTCGAAATGGCCCGCGGCTGGATCGGAACGATTTCGCCACTCGACGTCCTGAACATGCAGGAGGAACAAGCGCGCGCCGCGTTCCAGTCCGGCCATGCCGTGTTCATGCGCAACTGGCCGTACGCGCGCGCGCTGCTCGAACACGCCGGCAGCGCGGTGCGCGGCCGCGTCGGCGTCGCGCTGCTGCCGGCAGGTCCTGGCGGGCAATCCGCGGCGACCCTGGGCGGCTGGCAGCTCGCGGTGTCGCGCTACTCGCGCCATCCGCGCGAAGCGGCGGCGCTGGTCGCGTATCTGACCGCGCCGCGCCAACAACGAACCGATGCGCTTCGGGCCGGCATGCTGCCGACGCGGGTCGCGTTGTACGAAGACGCGCGCCTGCGCGCGTCGGTTCCCGATTTCGCGCTGCTGACGCAAGCGCTGCGCCAGGGCGTCGCACGTCCTTCGAGCGTCACCGGCGTGCACTATGCGCGCGTCAGCGCCGCGTTCTATGTCGCGGTGCACGACATCGTCTCCGGGCGCAGCAACGCTGCAGCGACGCTGCGCCGGCTGCAGCTCCGGCTGCAGCGCCTGGCCCCGGACGGCGTCTGGAACTGACCCCGGCCGTCACCCGACACGATGCGCACGCGTACCGCCTGGCTATTCATCGCGCCTCTGCTGCTTGCGCTGGCAACCGTGGCCGCGTTTCCGCTGCTGCGCGTGCTCGGCTACAGCCTCACCGATGCCACGCTGTTCGCGCCGGAACGCGCGCATCTGGTCGGCCTGGCCAATTACCTCGGCCGCGTGGACGGTTCCTGGAGCGGAGTGCTGGCCGATCCCGACTGGTGGCGTGCCGTGCGCAACACGCTGAGCTTCGCTGTCGCTTCGGTGGCGCTGGAGACCGCGCTCGGCCTGGGCATCGCGCTGCTGCTGCAGCGCCCGATGCGCGGAGGCGCCGTGCTGCGCGCGGCGGTGCTGGTGCCATGGGCGATTCCGACCGTGGTCTCGAGCCAGCTCTGGGCGTGGATGCTCGATGGCCAGAGCGGCGCCATCAACGCCTGGCTGCATGCTGCCGGAGTCCTCGCGCAACCACTGGCATGGACCGCCGACCCGCGGCTGGCGCTGTTCGCGATCACCCTGGTCGACGTCTGGAAGAGCACGCCATTCGTCGCCTTGCTGCTGCTGGCCGGGCTGCAGACGCTGCCCCGCGACTGCTACGAAGCGGCCAGGGTCGACGGTGTTCCGCGCTGGCGCGTGTTCTGGCACGTGACGCTGCCGCTGTTGCGCCCGGCCCTTGCGGTCGCACTGGTGTTTCGCACCATCGATGCGCTGCGGGTTTTCGACATCATCTACGTGATGACCGGATCGATGCCGCAGACCGCGTCGATCTCGATCTACGCCCAGCAGCAACTGGTCGGCTTTCGCGAAGTCGGCTATGGCTCTGCGGCGTCGACGCTCGTGTTCTTCCTGGTCGCGCTGTGCGTGCTCGTGATGCTGCGCGTGGGCCGCGTTCAACCACTGGGACGCGCACGGTGAGCGGACTGCTGCGCCGCCTGCTGCTGCTCATCGCCGTCGTTGCGGCGTCCGGCTATGCGCTGTTGCCGCTGTACTACGCCGCCGTCAGCTCGCTGCAACCCGCCTCGGCTGCCCTCGATACCGCGCTGCTTCCGCTCCATCCGGATCTGCACAACTACGCAGCTGTGCTCGGCGACGGTCTGTTCATGCGCAGCGTGCTGAATTCCACACTGCTTGCTTGCGGCGTCGTCTCGCTGTCGCTGCTGATCGCGCTGCCGGCAGCGTACGCATTGGCACGCGCGCGATTTCGCGGCCGCCGCAGCCTGCTGCTGGCCGTGCTCGGCGTATCGATGTTTCCGCCAGTCGCGGTGCTGCCGGGAATGTTCGCGCTGGTACGCGACCTCGGCCTGTACGACTCGCTGGGTGCACTGCTGCTCAGCGACCTCCTGCTGACGCTGCCGTTCACGCTGTGGGTCCTGGTCTCGTTCATGGCCGACGTGCCGCGCGAGCTCGAGGAGGCCGCGATGCTCGACGGCGCGACGGCGCCGCAGATCCTGCTGCGCATCGTTCTCCCGCTGCTCTGGCCGGCGATCGCGACCACCGCGCTGCTGGCGTTCATCGCGGCGTGGAACGAATTCATGTTCGCGTTGACGTTCGCGATCTCGCCGGATCGGCGCACGGTCCCGGTGGCGATCTCGCTGTTCGGCGGGTCGAGCCCCCATGAAATGCCCTGGGGCTCGATCATGGCCGCATCGATCGTCGTCACGGTACCGCTGATCGCCCTGGTGTTCGCTTTCCATCGCCGAATCGTCGGCGGGCTGACTCGTGGCGCAGTCAAGGGGTGACGGCACGGAACGTTGCAGGAGAGACTTATGGCTTCGATCGACATCCATGGCCTGGGCAAGGCCTACGGGCGGATCCGCGCGCTTCGCGACATCGATCTGCACATTGCCGACGGCGAGTGCGTCGCGCTGGTCGGACCATCGGGTTGCGGCAAGACCACGTTGCTGCGCACGATCGCAGGGCTCGAGCGCATCGATCAGGGGGAGCTGATGATCGGCGGGCGCCTCGTCAATGCGCTGCCGCCGGCGCAGCGTGGCGTCGCGGTGGTGTTCCAGTCGTACGCGCTGTATCCGCACATGACCGTCTACGAGAACATGGCCTTCGGCCTGCGCTGCAGCGGCCACGCGCGCGACGTCATCCGGCAGCGGGTGCAGCGTGCCGCCGGAATCCTGGAACTGGAACCCCAGCTCGATCGGCGCCCGCGCGACCTGTCCGGAGGCCAGTGCCAGCGCGTGGCCATCGGGCGCGCGATCGTGCGCGAACCCAAGCTGTTCCTGTTCGACGAGCCGTTGTCCAACCTCGACGCCGCGATGCGGGTGCAGATGCGCGTCGAGTTCGCCAAGCTGCGCCGGCGCCTGGCGGCCACGATGCTGTACGTCACACATGACCAGGTCGAGGCGATGATCCTCGCCGATCGCATCGTGGTGATGCGCGCCGGGCACGTCGAGCAGATCGGCACGCCGCAGCAGCTGTACGCGTCGCCATGCAACCGCTTCGTCGCCGAATTCATCGGAACGCCGCAGATGAATTTCGTCGACGCGACCTACATCGGTCGCGGCGATGACGACAGCGCCGACCTGCGCGTCGACGCCAGCGGCGCGCGGCTGCGCGTGCGCTGCCGCGACCCCGGATTGCGCCGCGGCCAGCAGGTCAGCGTCGGCGTGCGCGCCGAGGAACTGCGCGTGCTCGACGGCCCCGAAGCCATGTCCGACAACGTGCTCGATGCCGAGCTGGTCCTGGTCGAATATCTTGGCGACTCGGCGCTATGCCATCTGCAGCACGCCGGCCGGCTCACGCTGGTGATCAAGTGCAGCATCGTCCCTGCCCACGGCAACACGCTGCGCATCGGTTTTGCTGCCGACGGCGCGCTGCTGTTCGACGCCGACGGCCGTGTCTGTCATTAGTCCACTGCGTCAGGCTAGTCCACTGCGTCAACTAGAACGCCAGCTGCAACGT